>CAJTGD010000014.1 GCA_910575475.1 Lachnospiraceae bacterium
GCGTTCTACGGTGGTCTGGTTGTTGTACGCATCTTTCCTACATAAAACTTTTTCAAAAAATATTCAATTTTCTATTGACTTTTTATTTGCAGGCTTTTTTGACCATAATTTTGACGGCAAATAAATTCCTTTTCGTAAAAAAATCATTTTATCACTAAAGAAATCAGAAGGAGAAGCCGATATGTATTATGAGTAGCAGTGCTGAAAGGGAAAAAAATGTAAAATAAGTAAAACATATTGACAGTTTTTATACCTTTCCTTATAATGAATGAGGTGTTTTCACAGAATTTGACTTTCGCAGAATTTGATATTCTACGAAGATTCGACATAGAGAAATGCTCCTGATCACTAACCAGGATAGTTGTAGATCAGATAATTTGAATTGTTTTTCCAGACAAAAAAGGGTTCCGGCTGAATCAAAACTGCCGGAACCCCTTTTTTAAGAACTACTCTCTGTTGTATACTCATCCCCGTGTCCACAAAACAACCCTATTGCTGTACAGATATCCGTCCGGCGCGTCCGCCATTTTTGAGATGCGTTCCAGAAATACGCTGGTATGCAGCGTCTGGCTGGCCTGCAGCTTTTCGGCCAGGGATGCCAGGAAATTCTCCTTGCTGGAAGTGTCCGCTCTGGAAAATGTACTGTCCAGCTTTACCTCGTCCAGCTTTTTATACTTTTCATCCTGATGCTTCTTATACGCCTGCTTATTGGCGATCACCAGATTATAATTCCCATGGCTCATCCAGTCCACAAGAAAGCGGGCAGCATCCAGGCCGGATTTCTTTTTATATTCCGCAAATGCCTTGGGATCGTCCTTTTCCATAGAAAACAGGTGCTCATTTGTAGGCTCTTCAAGGATTCGGTTATATCCATCTAGCATGCGTATCTTTTTCACACTGTACTCCATCTCACATGCCCCGACCCGCTTTCCGGCGGCGCCGATCCTGGCGGTAGAACGGATGGCCTCCATGAAAGATGCCTTTGTCCTGTCATCCATGAACTGATCCGCAAGATACTGCGCCTTCTCCACACCCAGGCTGATCATCGCCTGCCTGTCGTCCTCGGAAAGCCCGTGGACATTGTGTGGAAGAAGCTCCTTTCGGATCAGGTCGTATACATTATCCTTCACTTCCTGGCTCTGGCCGCTCAGGGCATTGATGATCGCGTTGTCAATCCTGGCATAACCGGTATTGTACTCATACTCGGTCACCCTTAAAGGCGTGATCACGACCGGCCTGCGCTCATGCACCGGAGCCGCAGGGCCAGTGGCCGCATGCTCAGGAATAGCCAGCGGTTTTTCATTCATCGGCTTTACAGTGGGAAACTTTTTTCGTATCTGTTCGTCCTGGGCCGGCAAAAACTGCTCCGACAGGGGACGGATGACATTGCATTCTGTGGTGGAATGATAACAAGTACATTGATTCATAAGGCACCTCCTTAGGAACATGCAGTTCCTTATCTACAACCGGACTGCGGAGCAGATTTATTGTCTGCATGCCGCATTTCAGCCGGTATTCTGAAAAAGTTACTGTAATGTATCTGCGAAAGTACTGAGCAGATACACCATAATAATTATTTCGGATGAAATATGGTATCTCATAATGGATGTATGGCTTCATGCCTTTCCATCTCCGCACCATGTTCTTCATACTCCCCGGCATTTCTTCCGCCCCCGTCCATCAGCTCCAGATATTCCCCCTTGTCAATATGCATCATGGAAATCTGATTCTGATACCGCCGGAACCCATACACACTGTCCACATTGCGGATCAGCGACTGGAGACGTTCGTCCGGCACACAGACGATGAGCTGCAGCTCCAATTCCCTCGCGTAGCGCAGGCAGACCTCGCTCCGCTCCTTATCCATCTTGGAAAATGCCTCATCCAATAGCACCAGGCGGATCTTGGAATCTCGGTTGCTCTGCTGCATATAGAGCATGGCGAACCCGGCCAGAAGCGCGACGTACTTGGGGTTCTGGCCTTCCCCGCCGGAATCCCGCCCGGCCATTTCATCCACCGCGTTTTTCTTCACATTTCCCTGGTCGTCCTCCACCCGCTCATACATGCTGAAGGTCAGATAATTGCGGTAATCCGCATAGCGTTCCATCTCCTGGTTATGGCGGGAACGATTGTCACCCTCCCCGTCCCTGGGGGGCATGAACTTTTCCGTCAGCCTCTGGATCTGCTGCTCGTATTTCTGGAAAAATGCGTCCTCACCGATGCTGAGCTGGCCTTCGAAGCCGTCATTGTCCAGCACCTTGCTGTCCAGCTCCGGCGCCATCAGCATTTCGTAAAATTGTCCGTTCTCGTTTTCGGCCGGCAGGATGTCGATCTGGTAGGTGCTGTCGGAAAACCGGATCCTGGACAGCATCCGGTTGATCTCCCGCCGGTGCCGGTATGCCGCCTTGATCTCGCCGTGGATGGTGGCGATCACATTTTCCCGGAGGGAATGGTAGACCTGCCGGTACTGGTTCTCAAAGTCCGCCTTGTACTGGGGCACATAATCCCGTTTCAGTTCTTCCCACAGCTTATCGTACACAGTATTCTCATGTTCTACCCCGGAAAATCCATAGGCCGGGTATTCCCTGTTGAAACGGTTCCGGGCCAGGATCCGCTGTTCTTCCTGCTCCTCCTCCTGCCCGGCAAGACGCTGGCACAGGTCATGCTGCTTTCTGCGGTATGCGGCCTCGCTCTGAATTTCCAGACCTTCCCGGACCTCCGCCAGCAGACGGTCATCCGCCCGAAAGCCCTCCTGCAGCGCGGACAGTCTATCCTGAAAATCTCCGTATTCCTTCTGCGCCGCCCGAAGATCGCCCTCCCGGCCGATCCGTTCCTGATTGACCCGTTCCTGTATGCGGGACAGCTCCGCGATTTCCTGCTCAAGCAGTTCTTTTTGTGCTTTCAGCTCTGCGGTCAGCGTACCGTCTTCCAGTTCTTTCAGTTCCTTCGCAAGCTGCTCCTGCTTATCCAGATAAACCTCCAACTCTCTGTGAGCCTTGGAAAGACGCAGAAGATGTTCCGAACTCTGGTTCAGCTGTTCCAGCTTCTTCGCCCGGTTCAGCGTTTCCCGCATCTGCAGATCCCCGATCTGCCGCTGTTCCAGTTGATTGATCTCTTCTTCCAGTTCCTTTAGCTTCGCCTTGGATACCCTGGTCCCGATGCAGGAAAATCGTCTGTAATCGTCCTCCCGCAGATGGCGGAATATATAATTGCTGTAGGAATAGCAGTCCGAAGTCACCCCGTCCCGGACTGCATGGAGCTCTTCCACGGTCTCGCATTTACAGATCCTTCCCAGATACCTTCTCAGGCACAGGTCCGCATAAGGCTCGCCAGCCCGGACGGCCTCATAAAGCGTACCGGCTTCGGCTGCGGGTTCGTCTCTTTTGATTGCCGCCGTATTAATCAGGTCCACTTCCTCGTATTCCTTCCGCTTCATCCTGCGGAAGATCCTGGCAGCGTCCAGGGCGTACTGAGGCTCGGTCACCAGGCTGTGCTTGATGCGGCCCAGCCTCCCCTCAACCGCATCCTTCCATTTTTCATCCACAATGTCAAACAGATCCGCAAAGATTTCCACATGGATGGTCCGGCCGTACTGGCTGCTCAGCTCGCTCTGGAGCTGTGCCCGGGCGCTTTTCAATTCCTTCCGGTAGGGCTTGCGGTCATTTTTCAGATCCTCCGCCATCTCCTTTTTTTCACTCAGCTCCCGGGCTGCGGCACGGATGCCGTCGTTGAGCTCTGCAAGCTCCTCCCCGATCATTTCCATTGCATTCTGGATACCAGCGCGCAGCTTGTCCAGGGCGGACTCCGATATCTCACCGTCCAGGATCTCCTCCAGGCACTGCAGGGTGGGGTTGCTGACGTAGCCGCTGATCTCCTCGTCCGTCTCCCATTCCTTCAGATTCCGCAGGATCTCCTGCCACTGCCTGGCATTTCCTTTCAGAAGGCCGATGGTATTTTTCAGTTCTTCCATTTCCTTCTGCTTCACGCCGTAATCGCTGGAATGAAGTTCTGCCTTAACCTCGATCAGCGCTTCCGTTTTTTCCTTCTTGTCCGCGTCCAGGGTTCCATACCGCTCCTCCAGCTCGGCGATTTTTACGGAAATCGCTTCCAGATCCTCTTTTTTTGCTTCCAGCCGGGTCTTGCAGCTTTCGATATCCACGATCCGCAGGACTGTCTCTGCACGCATCCTGTCCGCCCGGATCCGAACCAGCTCCTGGTTGGCGCTGTGAACCTCGTCCAGGATCTCGATCCGGTGCTCCAGATCGTCCACCTTTTCCTTGATCTCCCGGTACGCGCCAAGCTGCCGGCTGATGGCGGACACCGTGTCCTCCTTGCTCTTGGGGAACATATAATCCTTGATGAACTGCCCGGTGCCGTCCGCCATCCGGAGCGCAATAGCGCTTTTTTCCATGGTCATCAGCCGGCCCGGGTCAATGTATCCGAAAATGGAATCGTACAGGGTGCCCAGATAGGCTTCCCGGGAAGGGTACATCCGGTTTACCTCCACCCGTCCCCGGTTGTCCTCGGAATGGCTCCGTGCCTCGATCAGCTTTTTCAGCTGGGCGGAGGTGTAGGGAATGCCCTGCTCCGTCAGATATCCGTCCTCCGGGAGCTGCCCCGAATGACTGAAAAAATGGTATTTCCGCAGCTCTGTGTCCTGGCTTCCCACCTCAAACACCGCGCCGATGCAGGTCATGAGCCGGCTTCCCGTATCCTCCAGCTCCAGCACGATCTGGGAGCAGAAGTCAACATTTTCCCGGTTCGAGGTTCCGTCCTTTTGGGCGCCCCGCAGATAGCTGAGGACACTTCTCTTGTTTTTCGCGTCGTCCGCCGCTTTATTCAAAAAGGCAGCCGACACGCTGCCGTAAAGGATCACCTGAATCGCATCCATGACCGTGGATTTTCCGGAACCGCTCTTGCCGCTGAACAGGTTCACGTATTCGTGAAATTCCATGACCTTATGGCTGATACCTCCCCAGTTATTGATCAGCATCCGCCGGAAGATTTTCTTGGATTGCTTCATCGTCTGCCTCCTCCCTGTATTCTTCGATCAGTTCATTCATATCCGCCGCGCTCACGTAGAGGAGGATGGTGCTGTACAGATAGATCGGCGTCTCGTCCTTCACGTCCCGGACCGCCGCCGGAAGCTCGATCATCTGGTGCCTGCTCATCAGGTACAGCGCCTCCCGCCACTCCGCTGCCGTCAGCTTCCGGTTCAGAAGCCCGGTATTGGCCCCGTATTCCCGGATCTCTCCCAGGCTTGTTACTGTTGCGCCCAGCCCCTCCCCCAGGATCTTGTCCCGGTAGATCATCCGCACGAGCAGGATGAGCATGGTGGTGGTCTGGCTGAACTTTTCCGTCTCCGCTCCTTCCCCTTTCAGCCGGAAAATGTGCTCCTGCGGGTCATGCTCCATCTCACACCCCAGCACGGCAAGATAATTTTCGATAAAATGCCTGTGGCGGACGCATATTTCATAGTCCGGATTATCCCTCGGCGTCAGCGTGACCGGATCATACCGCAGCTGCAGGATACAGGTCTGGCGGAATAATCTGGATATGGTCTTTTTCAGATTTTCCGCCTCGGACGCAGACAGTTCTTCCATGTATGTGATCATTTGTAGGATTCCTTTCTATATTAAATGTAAAAGTAACGATTCAAAACGGCAGACTATCCGATGATCTTTTCATATCGCTTCCGTTTCAGGTAGTTTGAACGATTCGACGGTTCCGTAATCATACGCGGTCTTCCTGAAAGCAGATGTGCCGCACGATTCCGTCATTCCTGAATCGTCAGCGCGGAGAAGCGACACCCTTCCCGGTTCTCCAGCTCCTCCCCGATCTCAATCTTTTTTGCATCGTCCGCGATCTCCACCGCATCCTGCCATACGAAAAATAATTTTTCCAGATCTTCCGTGGAACGCACGGTATCCTCCGTAACTGTAAATGCTCCGTTCCGTTCATTTTTTCTCCGAAACTCGGCAATCTCCTGTCTGGTGTAAAGGGGCTTCAGGACAAATTCATCCAGCCCTTCCTCCTGCCGTTCCGCATCCCGGACCACCGCCTGGGGGGCAAATGCTGTCTTTTCCATATTCCTTCGGTGGGCCAGGCTCTGTCCGGTGACCATACGGAAGGGCTCTGTCAGACGCATCCGGCCGGAGAGCTTTTCCAAAATCTCCGTGCTGCGTCTGCTCTGGTTCAAAAGCTTGACCAGCACCGCCGTGGGATCTTCTTCCAGTGCGCCCTCCATGAGGATGTATCGGATCCTTGCCGCCGCCCGGCTGGCAAACAGGGTCTTCTGCTCGATCAGCTTATTGTATCTGCGCTCAATGGCGTCAAATTCCCGTTCGATCAGAAGGATGATGTCCATCGCCTCATCGGCAAGCTCCCGCTGCCTCCCCTCCAGTTCCTGCTTCCTCGCCTCATTTTCACTGAGGTTCCGGTCGATCAGTTCCTTGACCGCCTCTTTATATCGGTAGAAGCTGTCTGTGGTAGTGAGGATCGCGTATTTCCTGCTCTCGTTGTTATTCATTTCCTTTACGAGAACTTCCTGGATCCCGAGAAAACTCCTCTGCCTGGACAGCTCGTCAAAGTACCCTCTCATGCCCTCCTGCATGTTGGAAAGCATCTGCAGAAGGGAACGGGATGCCTGCAGCGCACTTTTCAGGATGTCATTATTTTTTTCGCTGTCAGAGCTGTAGGTGTACAGATAGCTGTAGACTGCCAGGACGCTTTCCCGCTCCCGGGTGTCCTCTTCGCTGTAAAGGCGCTGAAACAGTTCCACGAACAGCTGGCTGTATTCCGGAAAGGAGACCACATAGCTGTCCAGGACTTCATCATAGTCCCGTCTCAGCCATCCCCAGTCTTCCAGATGCTTCAGACAGATCGAGGCCATGTTGCTCCTTGTCAGAAGCTCGCCCTCCTCGTCAAACTGCTCCTCGCTCCAGTCCAGCGTCTCCGCAGCGATCTGTTCGTTCATGATCATGCGGCACTCCCGCTCTGTGAGGCCGAGCAGAGAGTAGGAACGGCCGGATTCCTCATAGATCGCGATCAGGAAACGCTGGTAATAGTCCATATATTTGCTTGCAAAAAGCTTGTAAAAATCTTTTGGGATCTTGCTGATTAAATTCATAAGGCTGCTCCTTGTGGTGTCTTTGTCTGAAACAGCAGCGTTTGATTCAATGAGGACAGGAAGAAGTCCGAATCACCAATGTTGGTTTTAAAAGAATTTTCTCCGTTACCGTTTCCAGGGAGGTGAGCTGATTGAGAAAAAGACTCACGGTCCGCTGACAGATCTGCTCCAGTGGCTGACGCACGGTAGTCAGCGGCGTTTCCAGCATGGAGGAATAGATCAGATCATCATATCCTGCAACAGAGATCTCCTTCGGAACCTGAATCTGATGTTCTTTCAGCGACTTCAGCACACCCATTGCCATAAAATCATTCGCTGTAATGATCGCATCCGGCTGGAATTTTTCGAGTAATTGTTCTGTTGCAGAGTAACCGCCCTGCAGCGTCACCTTTGTGGTAACGATCCAGTCAGGCTGGCAGGGCAGCGCTTCTTCCCTGTAAGCAGAGATATACCCTTCCACACGCAGATTGGACACCGGAACAGAAAGATTGCCAACCAGGTATGCAATATTGCGGTGTCCGTTTTTCAGCAGGTATTTGGTGAGCTGATAGGACCCGTCGCTTAAGTCTGTCATAACACAGGGCACTTCAATGCCAGGATAATAGGACGTAATAAAACATACCGGAAGCTTTAGCTTTTGCAGTTCCTGATAATGAAGCGTGTCCGACACCGGGTTATGAGACGGCACCGCGATCACCCCGTCTACATGCATGTCGATAAATTTTTGAACGATTCTTTTTTCTTCTGTAATACTCCCGCGCGAGATACCCAGCATGATATCATATCCGTGTTCTCCCAGATCCTGCTGGATGTAATTGATCAGATTTCCGAAAAACGGGTTGGTAATATCGGTAACGATCAGACCGATGATATTTGTTTTTTTGCTGGTGAGAAACCGGGCATAGGGATTCGGTTTATAATTAAGCTGCCGGGCTATTTGCAAAACACGTTCCCGAGTTTCTTCATTTACCCCAGGTTTCCCATTTAACGCCATTGATGCGGTGCCGACAGAAACCTTTGCAGCACGCGCAACATCTTTAATCGTGTTTCCGGACATAATTCCAAACCTCAATTGATAATGGACGAGTTATTTTTCTACAGCTCCTAATTTTATTGATTATACCTTACTGAAATGAATATTTCAATACTCTGTTGTTCTTCCTTCTCCCCAAATAGTTATGAAATTCAATATTTTTACAGAATTTAAAACGATTCATATTGTAAAAGCGTGAAATTTTTGAAATTTCTAAAATATTTTATATTCTTCCAATAAATAATTGATACTTATTTAACATTTTTAGTTATTTTTCACATATTTTTTATCCATAAATTGTAGATTATGGCATATTGACAATTTGAACCGTTTCAAATATAATCAACTTATGCAAAACAAACAACTTAGATTTTTGATTTATGAAGCTCTACAATTCGGCAGTCTATTTGATGCGTAAGCCATTTACAGTGAAAGGGGTACAATCTATGAACAAACAATCTTTGGCAGAGGCCCGGCAGGAAGTTCTATATACATTGCAGAAAAAGATCATCCCCTTCTGGCTCAAAAGAAGTATCGATCAGGAATACGGCGGATACCTTACTTCATTTAACCAGGAAGGAATGTGGGGCGGAAATGATGCCAAGTATCTTGTCACACAAAGCCGGATGCTGTGGGGTTTTTCCCAGCTTTCCATTTTTGCGGAGGACAGTCAGAAGGAAGAGATGAAATACGCTGCGGATCAGGGATTCCATTTTATAGTCAGGCACTTTTGGGATACAAAATACGGCGGATTTTTCTGGCAGGTTCACAGAGACGGAACTGCCGCAGACTCTTCTAAGCTTACCTACGGCGAAAGCTTTGCCATTTATGCCCTGAGCGAATATGCCCTGCGTTATCAAAACCAGGAAGCTTTAGATTATGCAGAGAAGACATTTGAACTGCTTCAATTATATGCAGCAGATACAAAATACGGCGGATATTATGAAAATCTGGAAGCCGACTGGAGCGTCTCCCAGGGCGGGGCATGGGCAGGAGACAGAAAATCGCTTGATATCCATATGCATCTGATGGAAGCTTTTACCACCCTGTACGAAGCGACCGGAAAAGAAATCCACCGCCGGAAGCTGGAAGAATCGATCGGATTGATTTTAGATCATATGGTAAATACAGAGATCGGTTACGGATATAATCAATTTGACCTGCAGTTCCGGAAGATTCCCGCTATCAATATCATGCGTACCTGGAATGCAGAGCGTGAAACAAATAAAACGATCGACATTCCGACAGACACTACCTCCTACGGACATAACGTGGAATTAAGCTGGCTGTTGGACCATGCTTACAAGATCATGGGCGGCGAAGCAGAGGATCCCGCACTGCTGCAAAAGCTTCTGGATCACTCCCTGCAATATGGATATGACTATCAGTACGGCGGAGTGTACCGGGACGGTATTGCTGATAAAGAGGTTTTAGTCACGGACAAAGAATGGTGGCAGAATTTCGAATCCCTGGTAGGATATCTGAACGGATATGTAAAGTATAGGGATGAAAAATATTGGAAAGCATTTATTATGACCTGGGAATTTGTAAAAAACAAATTTATGAATATGGAGGTAGGGGAAAGCAGGCAGCTGCTGGATCGCAGCGGACAGCCTATTGTTTCCAATATGGGAAATCCCTGGAAAGGAATTTATCACACCGGCCGGGCACTTGGCGAATGTATAAAACGGTTCCATGTGCTGATGCAGTGATACTGTTACATGTCAAGGTGCGTCTTATAACGTATACCGCGGCGCAAAATATTATGGGAGGATGCTTATGGAAAAGATTACTGGATTTATCATAACTGCCGGACATCTGGATATTGAGTGGTATCAGCCACTGAATTCTTATCGTTTCTGGACTGTAGAGGCTCTGGAGGATCTGAAGCAAGCAGCAAAACGGTCTGATTTTAAAACCTATGTTTTAGATGGTCAGGTATTTCCGCTGGAGGAATATCTGGAAGTGGTTCCGGAAGATGAATGCGAGATGCGTGAACTGATCTGCAGCGGGAAGCTTGCCATCGGCCCCTTTTATACCCAGTTTGACGAATGGATCCCAAGTGCGGAGAATATGATACGCAACTGTCTCTACGGGAAAAGAAAAGCAGAGCAATTCGGAGGTTATATGCGCGCCGGATATCTGCCGGATAATTTTGGACATCCATTGCAGATGCCCCAGATCCTGAATAACTTTGGGATCGACAGCCTGCTGTTTATGCGCGGAATGCCTGAGATCCCCGGAGGGCATCCGGACGAATTTCTTTACCGGGGGATAGACGGCACTGAAGTCCTGGTAAGTCATTTTCGGGAAAGCTACAGCGGCGCGTTTGATATTTTTGACAAGGACAACGATCCCATACAGCCCAGGGAGGTTCCCTATTATGGGGAATATCTGTCTTATGAATATCACAGGGAGCTGGCCGAGCACGATGATCCCGAGCGCATTGCCAAAAATCTGATCGCAAATGTGCACAAAATAAAGGACCGCTATCCGTCTGATATCATCGCCCTGATCGCAGGATATGACCATCTGCCTCCGCAGATCAATATAGGCGAATCTGTGAAAAAAGCAAATGAACTGCAGGACCAGATCCAATTCATAATGGGAACGGCCGAAGACTACGTCCGTCTGGTGCAGGAGCAGATCCGGCAGCCTGCCATGTACAGCATGGAGCTGACCGGTTCCAGATATCAGAGCATACTTCTGGGTGCTTTGTCTACCAGAACTTATCTGAAACGTCAGAATTTTGCCTGTGAAGCGCTGCTGGAGCGGTATGCAGAACCTCTTGACGCAATTGCTTCATGCTGGAATTATCCGGACAAACCGGCTCTTCTGGATGAAGCCTGGAAATATATGATGATCAACAGCGCCCACGATTCCATTCATGGATCCAGTACAGATGAGGTGCATGTCGAAATGGAAGCACGATTTGCAAAGACCCGCCAGATCGCGGCAGGCGTCATTCATGATGCAATGGCCTTTCTGGGGAAGCACGCGGTACGGTGGTGGGAATCCCTGCAGTCTGTCCCGGAGCTTCAGCGGCCGGTAGCTGGAATCTTTGCGAAAAATGACGGTCACATGCATCGGATCCTTCCAAAAGGTCTGCTGGCCTATGCACCGGTTTCTGCTGATTTTGCACAGCCGTCAGAGCTTTGGCTCCCCATAGGGGATCATCCGTGCTGTATATGTGACCGGGAGGGGACCCGTTATCCTACGCAGGTACTGGACAGGGAAGATGCCGAAAGAAACGGAAAGGGTGAAGTCCGAAACAGTCTTTTCCCGGATCCGATCTATCGAAAAGTACTGTTTCTGCATCCGTACCAGGCAAGCGGTGTGAATACTCTTGCAGCCGTTCCCGGAATAGGATCAGAATATGAGCCTCTGCAAGCCGGAGATGATTTTCTGGAAAATGAATATTTACGTGTACAGGTAACAGGATCCTGCATTCAGATCACGGACAAGCCCGGGCAGAAAACCTATTATAATCTGAATCTGCTGGAGGAAGAGGCGGACGCAGGAGACGCGTGGGACTTTTCCCCGCCCTGGGTTCCCGGAAAGGTCGTCCGTTCCAGTTCATTTCCTTTTACCAGCAGGCTGGCAGAACAAGGCCCTGTCCGCGGAGTATTGGAGGTCAGCGGAACCATGCGCGTTCCCGCAGGTCTGAAAGGAGATATCCGCCTTGCACAGGAGGTCGATCTGCCTGTATCGTATCGGATTACTGTGTGGCGCGGGATCAAAAGAGCCGATATCAAGCTGACGATAGACAATACAGCAAAGGATCACCGGATCCGGCTTCGGATTCCGGCCGGCCTGAAGACAGATCATGTTCTGTCCCAGCAGCATCTGGCAGTCCTGAAGCGCCCCATAGAACGCCCGGCCGCTTCGGAAGCCTGGTATCAGCCTCCCACCCGCCTTCTTCCCTTCCGTGAGTGGATCGCTGTGGAGGACGGCACGCACGGAATGGCCGTTGCCTTCAAAGGAATGTATGATTATGAAGCAGTCATGAGTCCGCTCAGCCAGGAGCCTGACCTGTATGTAACTCTCGTGCGCGGTTTTGAAAAAATGGGCAGGATTCATATGATGCAGAGAGAATGGCCCGCATCCGAAGCGATCGAAACTCCAGGGGCACAGTGTCTTGGTATTCAGGAGATGGAATGGTCCTATATTCCGTATGAGACATCAGAAACTGACACGGCGCCGTTTTTACCTTTGGCACAGAGCTTTTTATATCCGCCTGTTATTCATGCTGTGCGTTCCAGAACCAAGGCCGAGTCCTTTGATTCACTTCCTCCTGCTTTCGGCTGGAATGAAAAGAATATCCAGTTTTCGGCATATAAGCAATGTCATGACCGGGATGGATATATGCTCCGTTTCTTTGAAAATCAGGGAAAAAGGACGCGGGCAGACATCCGGATCGGCAATTTCCAAAAGGCCTGTCTCTCAAATATGAACGAGGAGACACTGGAGGAACTGGATGTATCGGACGGCTCTGTTGTGATAGACATCGCGCCCTATCAGGCGGTGAGCCTGAAATTAACTTCCCACGAGAGAAGGTGATCTGATTGAAGAATCGCAAAAATCATCTGAAAGGACGCGCCTTGCGGCGTAATATTGCAGGGTATCTGTTTATCGCCCCGGCCATGGCAGGTTTCATTATTTTTATGCTGATACCGACCATTACCACCGTAGTGCTCAGTTTTTTTGAATGGAACGTTGTAACGGATCCGGTCTTTGCAGGTATTGAAAATTATACCGCTGTATTTGCAGACCCGCTGTTCTGGAACTCAATAAAAGTCACTTTACAGTATATGATCTATCATATACCGGCAAGCCTGATCCTTGCATTTATCATGGCAATTGCCTTGAAGCAGAAGATCCGCGGCGTAGGGATATTCCGTACAGCCTTTGTACTTCCATGGATCACTACGCCGATCATTATTTCCTTTATATGGAAATGGATCTTAGATCCGAATTTCGGAATATTAAACTATCTGGCAAAAAGCCTGGGGATGGATTTAAGCAATGTCATTAATTCAGAATGGTTTCCCATGGTATCGGTTGCCCTGATCAATATGTGGATCTTCTGCGGATATCATATGATGATCTTCACCGCAGGCCTGGGAAATATTCCAGAAACCCTGTATGAGGCCGCTGAGATTGACGGTGCGAACAGCCTGCAGCGCACCTTTAAGATCACAGTCCCTCTGATGCGTCCCACGATCATGTTTGCCATGATCACTTCTGTGATCGGCTCCTTCCAGATCTTTGATCTGATCTATGGGATGTATCAGGGCGGCCCAGGGGATACTACGCGTGTATACTATTACTATATTTACGAAAATGCTTTCGTTTATTTTAAAATGGGATATGCCTGTACCTTATCCGTAATCTTATTTTTACTGCTGGTAGGCTTTACATTATTACAATACGTTTTGTTCCAGAAAAACATGGTTACTGATTATTCATCTTGACGGGAGGGATTCTGATGTCACTAAAAAGAAATAAGCAGATCAAGCGTATCATAACCTATGCGTTTTGTATCACAGGACTTCTCATAGCCCTCTTTCCCCTGATATGGATATTACTGTCAGCATTAAAACCCTCTCAGGAAATGTTCGCTTATCCGCCTACTATATTTCCTTCCAGGGTCACCTTCGAAAATTTTGCGGCTGCCTGGAACAAGGCATCCTTTGGACGGTACTTTTTGAATTCCATTTTTGTCACAGCAGTCGTCGTATGCGGACAGGTTTTCTTCAGCGCAATGACAGGCTTTAAATAAAAGCAGTCATTGTATAAGAGAGCATAGTTACGGTTCGCCGGCTGTCCAGCGGATCGTAACGAGCAAGCTGCTGTGAACAGCAGCAAAACAATCAATTCACCAAAGGAGGAATCAGTATGAAAAAAGCAACTCGTTTTACAGCATTGGCATGTACCGTTCTGCTCGTCAGCAGTATGCTGGCTGCATGCGGTCCCAAGGACGCCGCAGAAAGCGGGCCGGAGGATCAGGACACTTCTCAAACTGCGTCTGAGGAAAGCACAGGTTCCGAAAAAGACATTGAAGGCAGCATCCGTTATTTTACATGGACAGAAGAGCAGGTGGACGGCATCAATGAGTCTATCCAGGCTTTCAACAAAGAATATCCCAATATCAAGGTGGATCTGCAGACCGCACCCTGGGATCAGTACTGGAGCAAGATGCAGACAGAGATCGCAGGCGGAACCTGTGCCGATGTCTTTATGAATCAGACCTGGTATTTTAAGACGCTGCAGGAATCCGGGGCAGCGGAGCCTTTAACACCCCTGATCGAGCGGGATGGATACTCTTTGGAAGGACATAATCAAAAAGTAATCGATATCTACACAGAAGCAGATACGCTCTATGCAATGCCCCAGGACTGGGATTGCGAGTGTATCGTTTACAACAAGGATTTGTTTGACAAATATGATGTGCCCTACCCGGATGAAACATTACAGTGGAATCCAACTGACGGAGGCTCCTTTTTGGAACTGGCCCAGAAAATGACGATTGACAAAAATGGGAAAAATGTTACGGAAGAAGGCTTTGATCCCGACAATATCGTAAGCTATGGATTTCTCGTACAAAATTCCAACAACGCATGCTACTGGAACTTTATCGCTATGAACGGAAGAGATGTCAATAAATATGACGATCCGAAAACTGTAGAAGCCATGCAGTTTTTGCAGGACCTGATGTTCAAATATAAGGTAGCTCCGCAGATGGCTTCCGTTCAGTCCATGGGCGCTGATGCCATGTTTGCAAGCGGCAATGTCGCAATGTATACGACCGGCAACTGGGTACTCTCTACTCTGGGTAAAACTTGCGGCTTTGACTGGCAGACCGCACTGCTGCCGGAAGGACCGGAAGGCCGATGCACCCTGGTAAATGGGATCGGACAGTCTGTTTACAGCAAAAGCAAAAATAAAGAAGCTGCCTGGGAATTTGTAAAATGGCTGGGAAGCGACGGGCATCAGGAAATCATGGGGAGTACGGGCACTGTATTTCCATCCAAAAATGATTACTGGGACAACTATATTGATTATTGGGCCGGTAAGGGCGTAGATGCGTCTCCATTTAGGGATATGTTTGATGTAGCCGAAGTATATACCGCTCCAATGGTTCCCCACTGGAATGAAAAAAATGCCGCGATCACAAAAAATGTGGATCTGCTGTTGATGGATAAGATCAATGCCCAGGAAATGGGAGACGCGATCGCAGCAGAATATGCAAAACTAGAATAACCGATCCTTTTCCACACGGTCAGCGTCTGAAATGCGCTGACCGTTTTTTATACGATACTCACGGCAGATTTATCTGGCGCGTATTAGAACTCTTCCCCTCCCGTTCAATCGCCTGGATGATCTGCTTCCGGTCAGCTTCATTGAGTTCTATGAACTGGCATCCGTACTCGAACAGCTCATCCTCTCTTTCGACAATGCGGCATACTTCTGTCAAGATAAGGGAGCTGTCTCTGTCCGGGTGCAGCTTCACCTGCAGAAAGAACCTGTCCCCCAGTTCCAATGCAGGCTCCGTCCTGATATATGCGCCGCCTACGCTGATATTGAGCAGCCTGCAGGGTTCCTTTTCTGTCTCTGCCCCTTCCGTCAGTATCATACTGCCGTCCAGATCCGTATTCAAACGGTAAAAGGCGCGGTCATTGCCGGATTTGATAAATGTCAGTCCCTCCACCGGCCAGATGCTGCCCTTCCCCTGCTTCAGAGTTCCTTCCATGTGGATCACTTTTTTATCGATATCGCTGTAACCGCGGATCCTGATCTTCATTTCCTCTTCTTCAAATAAAAACTCTGATTCCGAATACTGGTGCAGCTTTGCACTGTTCCCGTGCAGACTCATCAGCTTTGCGATGAAGATCAGCTGCTTCTTTTCGTCCATGATCTCGACACGCATGCCGGAATAAGCTCCGCGCGCTTCCAATGTGAGTTCCTTTTCAGGCGCCTGAGCCGGCTCCTTTTTCGCAGATTTTCCAAATAAATGAAATAAGTTCATAAAATCCTCCTACCGGATATGTATACCTTTTGAAATGGCCGGATGGCCATGATGGGATGCCCTCGGGTATAAGTATTAAAACATAAATACACTTTTAAAGCAAGAAAAAACGCTAAACCTCTTTTAGTACATAGCCGGGCAGGAATTTAAAAAATAACAGGTTTTGAGATTGTTGAGTTGAAACAAATAGTGTAAAAAACGCACAGCAGATCCGCCGCCATGCGTTTTTGCTTCAATTCCACTTTTGGATGCTCCTGTAACGGTATCCAGTCTATTTCAAGCCTCCTGTCCTACACTTCTCTTTCCAATGCCTGCAGCAGCATCACATGGTATTCCTCATCCTGGATGATCCGTCTCAGCACTGTATTTACACAGTCGTCATCGATCATCTTGATATGCATCTGGTACTGGCTGATCGCATCCTTTTCCGCCGCAATGTCGGCCTGAAGCATTTTCCCCACATGTTCGGGGATGGTCAGGTATTCCGGCGTCCACATCCTGGGCCGTCCGTTATAGGGCCTTGCGATAAAATCCACCTTCCCGCCCAGCAGGCAGATCAGCTGGCCCAGCTTCTGCAGATGCATCATCTCCGCGATCCCAATTCCCAGAAGTGTCTTTGCCATGGCGCATTTTTCGTGAGAAATGCGGTTTTCGTTGTTGATGTACTGAGTGATTGCGGACAGCTCCGACACCGGCCCGCAGTAATCCATGCCCAGCAGATTTGCATAGGCCGGATTCTCCCTCCTCACCTGGATTGGCGGATAAGGCAGATCGACCATGATCGGTTTTATGCCCGCAAAGCTGCAGGTATTTGTCAGACATGCTTCGTTTCTTTCCATATTATGAAATGTTCTCCTTAAGCTCTTCCTTAGTTGATGATATGCCGGAGCAGTCATAACTATGAACCTAACCTGGATAAACCAGAAAATAACAGCAAAACAGCGGCTCAGTTTCCCAAGCCGCACTCCCTTTTACTCGTCCCGCTTTTCCGTTTTCTCCAGTCTCAGATAATCCGCATAGTATTTATAATATACATCCCGGATCACGGCGTTCGGCGTTTCCAGCACCACATCATAGACCGCCCCGTTTCCTTGCTTGCCGTAATCGCTCTTGATATTCACATCCGCCATCTGGCGGACTTCCCCCAACGCCAGAAAATACATCACCAGATTACTGTTCAGGATCCGCTCTGCCTGCTTTGGGTCATGGCAGAATACATATCCGTTGTAATACGCAGTCAGCCGGTTCAGGACAGCGTCCCAATCCGCGATTCCCAGCTCGCCCAGAACTTTTCTCGTCTCCGCTTCCGTAAATCCGGCCATCGCGTTTACCCTTGGATTCATGGAAATATTTTTGGCAATATTGAACCCGCTGGTCAGGCTGTCCAGAGTCATGCCGGTCACTCCTGTAGTCTTTCTTCTTCTCTTCCCTCTTGCCTTCCCTCTTCTCTGCCTTTATTTACCAGCTTTTGTCCAAGTCGCGTCAATCCGACCACCTCCATCAATAATTCCCCTGAATACCAGGAAAGATAAAACCAGATAATAGAATAAATGGATACTGATTGATCGGTGAATGTTCCAAAAGGTATGAAGTATAAAAATGGACGGTTTCTCTATATCAGATCACTGTCTGTAAAGAGAAATTTAATATAGCTCGAACAGAATGTCAATAAATAAAGAAAACAGCCGCAGACTTTTTTTGAATCTGCGGCTGTTAAAGCTGCTTATTCCATTTTTATATTACGCTCTATATCTGTGTTATCCCTGATTGCCCTCACCACTCTTAGTCAAGATTTCTCCCAGATCAGCTCCGCCTCACTGAACATCTCATCATACCCGTCATATCCCATCATCTCATCCGAATCGAAAATCCCATTTCCATTATAATCCACCGGATCAGAATGAAGTTGGTCAGGAAGATCACCTGGTCCGTAGTAGATTCGGTCGATTTCTTCCCTGTCTCCCAAGTAGAACGTATGTCTGTCATCATGTACGTTATCACGGCTTGAAAATACAGGCGCGATATATTTCGACCAAAGGGTTTCATAATAGCAGACGACAGCCGCCTTTTTTCTTCCCCGTCGATCTCCATGTCAAACGGATGCGTGCCGAAGGTCATATCCAGGTTGTCTCCCTCGTAGCTGGCATAGAGCTTTCCGTCCGTCTCCTCTATGCTGATCCTTGCGCTGTCATAGGGAATAAAAATTTTCGGCAGAGTCAGGATGCAGTACACTCCGAATATCACTGCGGCAGCCGCGGCAGCTGAGAGGATCGCTGTGACTGCTTTTCTCTTGAATAACCGTTTCTTCAGATTTTTCAGGATCCTTGCGTCCAGGAACTTCGTGCTTCTGTCTGCCGGCAGTGCAATACTGCTTTTTAAAACGCATGCTTCCTTTCTGCAGGCATCGCAGGATTCCAGATGCTCCTCCACCATTTCCCTGGTGTCCTGGCTGACCACATCATCCAGATAAAGCGGAAGAATATCTTTTATGACATTACAGCTGATCTGTTTCATTTTCCATCGCCTCCATATATTCTATGATCTGTTTTTTTGCACGGTAGTACGTAACCCTCGCCCAGCCGGAGCTTTTTCCGAAGATCGCGCCGATTTTTTCAAAAGACAGCTCTCCGAATACCCGCAGATTCAACACCTCCTTGTATGGCTCCTCCATGCTGTGAAGAAACCGGTGAATGAGAAAGGCGCTTTCTTCGTCCGCGAACCGTTCCGTCAAATGTGCCGATCGATCTCAATGCTTTTACAAATGTTTCCTGTGTGATCTCCTCCGCAATATCTTCATTTGCCGACAGGCTACACATGTACAGGAAAACGTCCTTGAAATAGGAACGATATATTCCGTCAAAGTCCACGTCTCTCACCCCCTTCACTTTATTAACTGCCGAGATTGCAAAATGTTACAGATCTTATGTGAAAAAGTTTCACATCATCCGATAAAATATACCCCGGGGCATCCCATTATGGCCATCCGGCCGTATCACAGGATATAAAAATGCGGAATATATCGCTTTTAACCTGCCTTTTTTCAAAATACTCTTCAATATAAAGCGATATCTTCTTATACAGATCAAAATCCTCCGTATATACTGCTACATCTATATCACTCACTCCTTCAATATAGTTCACCGTAATATAGCTGCCAAATACAAATATATTATATTGATTCGGATCAAATCTTTGCTCCAGATCTTTTTGAAGTTCCAGTAATCCATATAGCCTCTTCATGGCTTGTTCCCTGGCTTTCACCATAGTTTTCATAACTTGGATTTCCTTTCCTTATACTGCATGCAGTCTGCTCTTCCACTGCCGCAATGTGTTTCAGGTTTTCTTGATTCATAGCTCACGTTCACGGTTTATAGCTGCTTCTTAAAGATACTGTAATAACAATTCCACTCAAAATCTTCCTGCTCATAAAATTTCAAAAGATTTGCAGCAACATCATAGCAATGATACGCTGATTTAAAAAATCGGATATCGCACATGCCTTCACCGCCTGAATACGACCACGCCTGTACGTTGAATCTCTTTTTTCAAACGCTCTCCCAATTTGGAATGAAATATAAGGTCAAGCTCACTCTGAATATTCGACAGGGATGCGTCAATCCGAATCTGTTGGTCGTCACGCACGATCAAAACATCCAGGTCGCTCATGGAATGGCAGTCAAAGCGCACTGCACTCCCGAATACAATCATGCCTGTAATGTGAGGATCGCTTTTGGCATCCTGTATCAGCAGAGCAACATCCCTCTGCTTCAGCGGATGGATACGGTTCACATTCTCATACGGTATGTCAGATATAACTTCAAAATCCCATAAGTTGTCCCCATTATGAGAAACAAATGCGTCTACTGTAGTCAGCATATTACGGATTTCCTTTCTTTACAGTTCCTTATACTGACTATAGTATACGTTCTCAGAATAAAAAAACAATAGATTACCTTCATTTTGCCTGGAGAGATCGCTAGCAGAAGAGCCTTCCATATCTACATCCCTGCAACCGCCCCTGCCAGCAGCATCACCACTGGTACAATATATTTCCGCGGATGATGCCACAGGTCATTTTCGATCTTCCAGTCCCGGATGGGATGTCTCCATTCCAGATATACCGACAGAGCGGCGCTGGCGGCGGCAAACCCCGCTGCTGTCAGAACTTCCGCAATTCCGATCCCCCCATGGATCACCTGCCAGCTGACCAGATACACACTGCTTCCTGTAAAATTTACCAGGGCAATGAACAGGCCGTATGCTCCGCAGAAACGGACGGACTGTCCGGGCAGGAGACGCACTGCCTGCTCCAGATCCGGATCGCATGACAGCAGGATACAGATCGGAGTATTCATACAGAGGATCGCAAAGCCCATGGGCAGCGTGTTCAGTCCGTCAAACTGCCCCAGCATCAGCGGAAGGAGACCGGCGATCAGCCAGAGGCCGGCGGTATTTACCAGATAATTTTTATTCGATGTGATATACCGCAGGAGATAACGGAGAATATAGCCCTTTCTCCCGGTATGTCTCTTTTTTCCATACGATATGGATGGCTGGTAAAATACGTAGGCATCGAGTCTTTTTCGGAGACTGTGTTCTCCTGCTTTCGGTTCCGGCACTTTTCCATGGAATGCATTCCATAGATTGGATTCCCGGCCTTCCTTATATAAATGTATCGCTGCATACCATCCGGCTGACACCACACATCCCAGACAGGCCAGCAGGACCGCCGCCCCGATCTCCGCCGCACTCCACTGCGCCGCCGCGAAAAACAGCGCAAGAACCACAGCCGTTTTCGTGATCAGAGTATAGCCGCCGAATGCCGCCGCATACGAAATCATCATTTCTCTGTCGTCAAAAGGCAGCATGAACAGCCCCATAAATATTTCCGCATTTTGTGCGGAATTTAATGCACGCCACATAATCCCCGCTGAAAATACGGCTGCCGTCAGATACAGGACCGCAGGGGACACCTGTACCCGAAGCTCCGACGCGTAAACCGCAAGGAACAGAATCAGGCACAGCATCAGGCTGCGGGAAATCCGCTCATACTTCCTTCCGAATAATTGTTTTGCGACTGCATAAAACGGTGTGTTTTTTCCGTATTTTTCACAAAATGATCTCATGTTCTGTAAGCACCTCCTGAATGATAAGAGCATCTTCATAATCCCGAAAACGTGCACCTTTTTCAACGTCTGACAACTTGTACTTTTTCTCAGCCTTAGACAGCTGAGACGGTATTTCATCAAAAATTGCCAATACTTTTGACTCATATCCCCTGGCAAACTTTGTCACGTCCTCCCGGTACAAAGTCAATATCCGCTTTTTGATCCGATCCGCATTGTGTGTAAATCTTGCGCTTCATAAGATCACTTTTTATTTTCTGTCACAAGACATTTTCCTTTTCCGTCAGCACCTCCCGGATCGTATCCGCCTGGATCTCCTGCCCGGTGAAGCTCCGGGAGATCCGTCCATGCTCCAAAACCAATACCCTGTCAGAGGTCAGGCAGATGCTTTCCAGAATGTGGGAGGAAAACAGGATCGTACCGTACTGCCGATATCCGCTGATCAGCCGGTAAAGGTATTCGGTGCTCTGAAAGTCCAGCCCGTTGACCGGTTCGTCCAGCAGCAGAAGCTCCGGACGCAGCGCAAATGCCGTGATCAGATATACTTTTTTCAGATTGCCTGTGGACAGTTCTTTGAGAAGCACATCCGTATATTCTTCAAAATGAAATCCCCGGATCAGCTCCGAAAGATCCGGCAGCTTCTTCCCGTAGGACGCGGCCGCATAGGAAATATATTCGCGGAAGGTAAAGTATTGAAACGAACGGTCTTCCGCGAATACCGTGTAGCGACTCTGCTTGAACGCCTGATCCCGGAAGGAAAGCTTCTGTCCCTTCCAAAGGGCTGTTTCCGCGTGAAAATGCCTGTTCAGGCCGGAAAGTGTCTTTAAAAATGTAGTCTTTCCGGCTCCGTTCAAGCCGATCAGCCCAACGACTTCATTTGCGTTCAGGTCAAGGGAAAAATCGGAAAGGACGTCTGTTCCCGGTGTATACCATGCACGCAGATTTTTTAATACAAGAAGCTGTTCTGCATTCTCTGGCGCATGAAGCTTATTTGAAAAAATATTCATGTCGTGTCCCTCATTTCCTCTCATTCTTCTCTTTCTCCCGGATCGCAATGGCCGAATGGAAAAATCGGATTCCCAACACAAGATACAGGATCAGGCATGGTATGTTCATTGTCAGTAAGGAAACCGCCGCCGCGATCAGCCAGATCACTCCCATGATAAGACGAATATAAAAATGACGCATAAATTTGTACCTCCTTCGTTATAAGAGCACTGCATAAGTATCGGTAAATGTCGTGTCAGATTTTGCCTTCTGCAACTCCTTGCAGTGTGTTCTTTGTTTGATTACATTTACAGGATAATACAAATTCATGGCTTCTGCCGTTTTGTCCGTAAACGGCAGGTTTTTGTCCGTGGGAGAAGATCTGCGGCTGTTCTTTGGCAGAAAAAAGCCGCTGCTGTTTACACATTTCCAGAGTATACAGCAAACGGCATCATTGTCTATTCCATATTGACCGCTTAAAAAGACAGCGTGACCACCGCCCGGAATACGTGATCTTCGTACATGGTCTCCACGATCCCGTCATATTTTTCCGCCGCGGCGCGGACGCTTTTCAGCCCCCAGCCGTGCAGTCCGCCCTCCGTCTTAGATGTGATCAGTTCCCCCTGCTTCGAAACGGGCGGGGACTCGCATCCATTTTCCACCTTGATCACAAGCATGTTGTTGATCCGGCGGACCGTCAGACGGATAAAGCGCCGATCCCCCTGCGCTTTCTTTGCCGCTTCCAGCGCATTGTCCAACAGATTTCCCAGGATCGCGGTCAGGTCGGCGCTCCGGATGTTGGTATGCCGGGGAAATTCCATGTTGACCTCTGCGGCAATCTGCTGCTCCTGTGCAGCGGCGATTTTATTTCCAATCAGATAATCCACCGCCTCATCTCCCGTCCAGCCGGAGTTCGTGATCTCCCGGACCGGCCCCCGCAGATCCTCCAGATACTCCACGGCCTCGTTGACATTTCCATGGGTCAGATGACGGTGCAGAAGCTCGATGTGGTTGTGCAGGTCGTGGAACAGTCTGGCATTTTCCGAATACAGGCGGTTCAGGCTCTGGTAATCGCGATCCAGCAGCTCCGCCTGCTCCTCCTTTAACCGGACGATCTCCTTCTCCGCTTCATAATGGCGGTTCAGATTGTAGACCAGAACCGAAAACATCAGGATCACGGAAAGCAGATTCCACATCGCCAGTTCGTCCTCCGGGATCGCGATCATGGTCTGCGATCCAAGAGTCACAGTGCAGATCATTCCCGCCAACGCGATGGCCGATGCCGTGCGGAATACATCCAGTTCTCTCCCGCCGCGCTTTTTCACAGCCGATATCAGGATCACCAGCATAAGCAGGCGGACCGTCCAGACCGCCAGAAGATGTTCTGGCGCTCCGCTGTCCAGAAAACGCATCCAGAGCTGCTCCTCCTGAAAAGCGGCGCCGACCGGTCCATTCAGATACCCCTCCGTCATTGCTTCCATTCCCCGCACCATTGCGGCGGAAGATTCCTGTCCGGTCAGGCAGGGCCAGAACGCATCCATCGCCTGATGGGAGACACACCATCTTGCCAGATATCCCATGCGGAACGCGATGGCAAACAGACAGGATATGATAAATTCCCACAGCGCCGCCGCGATTTCATAAAAGAAAAGTATAAACAGGCTCATCCGTGTCTGCTCCCGGGTCAGATATACCCGGGATGCTGCGGCAAGAAGAATGATCTCCGCCCCGAGCACGCCTGCGCCGGAAACAGAAAGCAACGGCAATGCCGTTATAGCCGCCGCTGCTGCCGCTGATATCATAACGATCCTGCGCAGCTCCATCCGGGCCGAAAGCAGTCCGCATACAAGGTACAGCCCCAGAAATCCCCGGATACTGTTTGTCAGAAAATAAGAAAGGATCTGGTACCATTCCATCATATGTGCGCCCCCCAAAACCGATTGATCTGCAGCTTCACTTCCTGTAAATGGGCACGGCTTATGGGCAGCTTTGCACCGTTTTTCAGGACAGCCGTTCCGTCGCTGACCTTCATGATCTGAATGATATTTACAATGTAGCTTCGGTCAATAAAAAGGAACTCCGGCGAGTCCAGTTCCGAGCAAATCTGCTGCAGAGACTTCCGGACCTTTGCCGTCGCCATCCCCGCCGACGCTGACGTTGAAGCGCCCTCCATCCCGCCTGCGGCGGATAAGCATTGAAAATGGATCAGCGAATTTTTCCCGCCGTCACGCTCGATATAGAAAATGCTTTTATATGGTATTTTTTCCATCCGGTGGCTGGTCTGAATGATGTATTCCTGCCCTGCCTCCAGTTCGATCAGCTTTGCGGCATCCGCAACGGCGGCGGAAAGCCGCCTCTCCGGATGATCCTTCGGAACGTAGCGGAAGATGGACAGCTCATAGGCGTCGATCGCATATTCCAGATGCGAGGTGATAAAAATGATCTTTACATTGGGCAGAAAGGGCTTAATCTTTTCCGGAAGCTCCATCCCGGTGAACCCGGGCATTTCGATATCCAGCAGGAGCAGGTCGTAAAAAAAATGATCGTCCGTGATGTCGTACAGCAGGTTGCTGCTCTTGGTGTAGGTTGTAATCTCGTATCCGATGCCAAGCTTCTGCAGGCTTGTCCTTACGATTTTTTCATGCAGGGCGACCGACTCCCGCTCGTCGTCGCAGATTGCAATCTGTATCATAGTGGTGCCTCCTAAAATGCAATTTTATAGGGATGTTGGAAACTCTATGGTATCTATTTTTGATCCAGCACCAGCCGTGCCCTCCGGATCTCCTCTTTATCCGTCCGGAATATATCAAATTCCCCAATCCCCGGAACTCCCATATGGACCTGCCGGTTCCGGTAAGCCATGCCGCTGCTGATCATTTTCTTTCCGGACATATGGAAGCTGGATGCGCCGATCTCCTCCATGAGCTGCCGGATGACCTCCGCATTAACCCCGCTTCCCACAAGGATCTCGATCCTGCCGTCAGCCTGCCGGATCAGCTTCTTTAACGTCTCTTTTCCGCCAAGGCAGTCGGCCGCCTGTCCGGAGGTCAGGACCGTATCTACTCCCAGTGACACAGCCTCCTCCAATGCCTGGCCGGGATCCCGGCATACATCAAATGCCCGGTGCAGCGTCATCTGCAATGGACCGGCCTGCTCCCGGAGTGCTCCCATCCTGTCCGAATCCAGGCTGCCGTCTGCTTTCAGACAGCCGACCACCACACCGTCTGCCCCCAGCTCCCGGAACATCCGGATATCCTCGGAGATCATCTGAAATTCCGCATCTGTATATAAGAAGTCTCCGAACCGCGGGCGGATCAGGACATTCAGATCGATATCACATGCCTTGCGGATCTGCTTAAACTGGCTTACCCCAGGCGTCGTCCCTCCGATGACCAGATTGGCACAGACCTCCAGACGGTCCGCACCAGCCTCCTGGGCTATGATCGCAGATTCCACGGAATCTATACAAACCTCTAATCTTCTCTTCATTTTTATTCCTCCTGCGAATAACAATTCACATGAATCACCGAATTTGCCGTTTCATCCAGAACTTCGACCCGGATCTCCTTCGAATAATCCAGCGGATAAAAGAGCGGCTGCAGGTCAAATTCCTTCGGAACCGCTTTCTGCATCCACTTTGCGATTTCCTCCGGGTCATCCAGATATTCGGAGCTTCGTTTTCCCCTGCCGTTTTCATTTCTTGTACTCACGCTGACCGAACGCACGGAATAGTCCGAGAGTGTCCTGCCTGTCTGCACGCCGTATGCTTCCAGCAGACTGCAGGTCCGTGCAAAAAACGGATAGACGGGAATGCTGCCCGGAAGCATGGGGCCGTCCGAAACAAGCTCTACGAATCCCAATGGGAGCGCCTTTCTGAGGTCGTCCATTTTCATGTCCCTGATATCCTTTTGGCAGGCATCCAGAAGCGCCTCTTTCTCGCTTTCCTCCAGCTTCATCACCGTATCCGTCACCCCGTCGGACCAGGTGAAACGTGCATCCACTGCAAAGCCGCTGTTGTCCACAGGGTATGCGATCTGTTTATACTCGTCCGTCTCGAATACTGTGGAAAAAGCCTGCAGCCGTTCTTCGTCTACCGGGTAAAACCGATAGACCTCTCTTCCATTTTTCATATGGCAGCAGATGACCGCATAGGTTACTTCTGACTGTACTTCGGAAGCTGTACCGCGATCTGATAAACCGCCTTCTTCTGAATTTTCATTCCCTGCAATCTCCATACCCGAATCCGGGCAATTATTTTTTTCAACCAGTAATTTGATCCATGCCGCAGCCGCACTCTTTCCTTCTCCGGCAAGAAGATAGCGCTCCAGCTGCTGTGGCGTTTCATATCTCTCCCCGCCCGAACGGGTCTGAGTATAACTCTCATTGTTCATTCCAATGCCGCCGATGCTGACTCCGATCTTCTCAACTTCCCCTTCCTTCGGTAGGAATGCATCAAATGCAGATGCCCCCAACAGAAATACCAGCCCCGATGCAATGACCGCCGCGCACTCCGCGGCAAGCTGCCATTTCCGCCGGAAGATTCCCCGGTGCAAAGCACATGTTCCGCAATGCTTTCCTCCTGCCCGGTGAACCATACCAGAATCTCCGCGCTCCGCGAGCGTTCCATTTATCATTGCTTCATTTATCGTTGCTTCATTTATCGTCGCTTCATCCGCCCGCATTTTCCAGCCGCATCCCACGCCCAGTTCCAGCAGGAAATGCACTGCGGCCGCGGCAGCAATCCCCGCCAGGATGCTCAACGCGCCGCAAAGTCCAGGTGATTTCATGGCAAGTCCGGTCAGCGCAGCCAGAAAGCTTCCCATCCACACCCCGGCCAAAAAGGAGAGCAGACCTTCCGCCGCCCGTTCCGCCATGGGGATGGCAAACCATTTCCCGACCCGCTCCGTCCTTCTCCTTTTCTGCGCCGCGGCAAATAAAAGGAACGGAAGGACGATCCATTCGGTTGCCGCAAGAATGCTGCTCCCGGACGGTACATACCCGAACACTTCCCATTTGTCAAACAGATTGCTTCCCGCCAGATCCCGGGCCAGGGAGAGGGGAGCCGTCAGGATATCCAGCTTCTCGAACACCGGAATCCTGTAGTAGGTCCGGAAATAATCCGCCGCCCATGCGGCCCATACATTTCCCACCAGAATATGTCCGTAGAGCAGACAGAGTGCATACCCCAGGATTGCCGGAAGGACCGTTCCGCAGACAGTAAGCAGCAGGATCCCTATATGATAAAATATCAAAAATATTCCTGCAGACACCAAGATGCTGCGCCCTGTATAGCCGGCTGAAAAGGGAAAGAAATCCATGTCGAAGCTGCTTTCATACAGACCGCAGCCTGTGACCACCAGGCACAGCGGCATCAGGAAATGCACCAGCCCATGCACATATCTTCCCCAGAATATGGTACTTTTTCTCACCGGAAGGCTGTAATAAAAATCCAGTTTTTTCGGCTGAAGCAGATAGAAAAATTCCAGAAAAGAGAGGACGGCGCCGAGCCCCGCGCAGATCCACAATAGTTCCCCGCTGCCGATGCCGAAAAAGGAGTAGTCCGACTTGAAACGCAGCTGCACCGCGGTGATCATCCCATAGGTCAGCAGGCATCCCCAGGACAGGAGAGCAGCGATATGCCCTCTCCCCGCTTCCCTGACCCATTTATGGAAGTACTTTTCTGATGTCATAGCCTGCGCCCTCCATTTCCGCAATAAATGTTTCCTCCAGACTTAACGGGACCTCGCACTGAAAGATTGGTTCCAGCTCCTCCAGTGCCTTTCGGATCTCTTCCGCATTTCCCCGGGTGACCAGCGTGATAAAGCGGACGTCTTCATGGAAACGCACGACCGACGGGTGCTGTCTCAGGCTGTCCAGATCCGCCTCCAGTGGGAACACGCACTGAAACTTTCGGACATTTTCCGCACGCTCCCGGAAGTCTCCGGCGGTCACCACGCCGCCCTTGTGGAGAATGGCGATATTTCCGCAGATGTCCTCCAGGTCCTGAAGCTTGTGGGAAGCCACAAGGATCGTAAAGTCACGGGACTCCATTTCCTGGCGGAACAGATTTTTCATGATCTCCGCCGCGATCGGGTCCAGACCGTCGAACACCTCATCGCAGAAAAGGTATTTTGTCCGGGAGCACAGCGCCAGGATCAAAAATGCCTGCCGCTTCATTCCCTTCGAAAATGTCCGGATAGGGCGATCCATGTCCAGGTTGAGGGATTCCGCCATATAGGCGGCGGAATCTGCATCCAGCGCCGGATACTGTTTTTTATAAAAATCCAGCATGGTCTGGATAGACGCGTTCGGAAAATAATAGGGATCATCGGGCAGATAAAAGAGCTTTTCCTTGCACTGCGGCGAAAAAGGATTCTCCTCCCCGTCCATCTGGATCTCCCCGGAGTCCGCCTCGATAATGCCCGCCAGCATCCGCAGCAGCGTGGTCTTGCCCGCGCCGTTCGTGCCCAGCAGGCCGAACATGGTGCCGTCCGGAATCTCCAGGGACACATGATCGACCGCGCAGATGTCATCGAAATATTTTGTCAGGCTGCTGATTGTGACCATAATTTTTTCCTCTCATCGATAAACTTCATATGCCGTATATTCGTGATCCAAATGGTAACCCAGCTTTTGGGCCAGTGCCGCCGACCCTGGATTCTGGGCATCCCAGCTCGGATACCAGCCCCGCTCCAGGCATTCCAGGATCAGCTTTGCCCCGCAGATATAGGCAAGCCCCTGCCTTCGGTAATCCTCCCGGGTATCGATCTGGATTTCAATCCCGCCTCTGTAGCTGGTATAGGAGGAAGCACCGGAAACCAGTTCTCCGTCCTTGAATATCGCCGCGCCCAGGCCGTATTTCCGGTACATGGCGTAATCCGCAAAATTGGCTGTCCAGTCCCGGCACCAGGAGATTTCCCGGCATTGCAGATACAGCGTTTCATCGATCATTTTTAATGTAAAGCCGTCAGGCAGAGCCAAGACTGCCGCCTGCAGCTTTTCTCGGTCAAAAGTATCCGGTTCTTTTTTTATCGCAAAGCGGGTGACCTTTTTGGCTTTGTCTTTATAGCAACTCTCGATCCGTTCTCCCCAGGCACGGCTGCGGGGTACCATGATGATGCCCCGGGTCCCAGAATCATCCGGGACGTCGGGCGGCGCGCAAGGCATATCTCCTGGTACTTCCGCGGAACCCATCCTCTGCGCTGTCCTGTCAGACGCCGAATCCGGCATGTGCAGACCAGCCCAATACCGGACAAGCTCTGCGTCCGGCTTCCCAGCAAAAAAGCAGAAGTCAGCCAGCAATGCCATGGCAGAAGCCGGATGCTCCGGAGAGTCTGTGTAGATCTTTCCCATGATCTTCTGCAGGCAGGACCAGATCATGGACTCCTGCCAGCCTTCAAAGAGCGGGGCTGCTTTTTCTGCATCCTTCAATTCATAAACCATGCGTTGTCCTCCTGGGCGCACTGCCATTATGTGTAAGAAAGTGTTTTTAACCGGCCTAAAATGCCCCATACTTCCTGTAAATCAGATACCCCGCCCCTGCCGTCACAAATTCGGTAAAGCAGAACGCGGTCCACACCCCGTTCACTCCCATCAGCCTGCTGAACAGAAATGCCGCGGGCATGATCACGATCACGTACCGGAACAGGGATATGTACAGCGAAGGCTTTCCCTTTCCCAGTCCTTCCAGCGCCCCGCAGCAGCTGACCGAAACTGCCGACACCACGAAGCCAAGGCTGATGATATGCAACGCGGTCACTCCGCTTTGGATGGTCTGCGGGTTCGCGGTAAATAATCCGATCAGATAATTAGGGATCAGCCAGGACAAAGCTGTCCCGACTGCCATCACGCCCGCGGTGAGCATCAGGGTCGTCCGGAAGATCTGCTTCACCCGTTCCTTCTCGCCTGCGCCGTAATTGTAGCCCATCAGCGGACGGATGCCCTGTATGATACCGTTTGCCGTCAGATAGATGAAGGTCTGCAGCTTATAATATACTCCCAGCACGAGGACGTATTTTTCTGAAAAGCCTGCCAGGATTCCATTGAGCACGGAGATCAGAAGGGACGGCAGCGCCAGGCTCAGCGTGGCGGAAAGCCCCACGGAATACATCCTGGCCGCCACATCCCGCTGGGGCCGCAGATATTTCCGCGTGATCTTCAGGGGCAGCGGATCGATTTTACAGAAGATCAGATATACCACAAGGGTGAGCACCTGCCCGATCCCGGTGGCGTAGGCCGCCCCGGCGATCCCCATGGCCGGGAAAATGCCGATGCCGAAGATCATCAGCGGATCCAGGATGATATTTGCCGCAAATCCGCACATCATGCTGAACATGGAGACCTTCATCTTGCCTACGGCCTGAAATACCTTTTCGTAGACCAGAGTCATGGCGATGACCACGGCAAATAAAAATGCCCGGTTGGAATATTCCAGCGCCATCCGGATGACCGTTTCGTCCGTGGAGAACATCCGCAGGAACGCAGGCATCACGGCAATGCAGATCACCATCAGCACCGCCCCGTGAAGCATATTTAAAACCATCCCCTGGGTGGCCGCCTTGTCCGCCCGTTCCTGGTCGCCGGCTCCCAGATAATAGGCCACGCTGGAATTGATCCCAATGGCAAAGCCGATGGCAATGGCATTAATCATATTCTGCACCGGGTACACCAGGGACAATGCCGTCATGGCATCTTCGCTTAATTTTGCAACAAAATAACTGTCCACAATGTTGTAGAGTGAGTTCACCGCCATGGAAATAACCATGGGCAGGGACATGGACAGCACAAGGGGCAGTATCTTTTTTTCTTTCATAAATGTTTGTTCCATAGATTCCTCAATTCTATCATGGCAGCATAGTGCCTGATCGTAAATTTCTCCGGCGCGGTCTCCGCCAGGAGCCCTTGGTGCTCCTCTTCCCATGCATTCACCTCTTCCGGCGTCAGGGAGGCGCCGATCCCCCGGCAGGCCTTCATCCTTCCGTTCCATGTTTCCCTTGTGAAGGGCACATCTATCTCGTATTCTTCATGGTAAACAGCCTCCAGTCCTTCGGTAATCTGTTAAAAAAATCATAACTCCATTTTTTCACCTCTAACTCACATCATATTCCATTTTCCGGTGAAAATCCAGCATTTTTTAACCGGCCGGACCTATGGAACCGTCCCTAAATAACTTGCTATTTTGTGGCAGTTCCTATGAATTTTAAAAGAGCCTGGCTGACCGCCTGTGCGTACTGCTCCGCCGGCTTCTCCATCCCCTCTGCGATCCAGCGCTGAAGCAGCAGGGAAAATCCGCCGGTAGAATACTCCGCAAAATATTCCGTCTCCCTGTCATTTTCCCGGACTCTGCCGCTGATCCTGGCTTTCACTACCGCGCCGGACGCGCGGCTGAGTTCGAAGTACAGCATCTGGTCCAGGCCGCATCGATGCATGAGCAGCAATGTGTCCCGGTATCGTCCCCAAAAGGTAAAATATTCCTGCGCGATCCGGCGGATATCGTAATGCTCAAGTGCCGCGTTCTGGCCGCGGTATTCCCGGCACAGCCTTTCAAAATAGCAATGGAGCACCTCATCCTTTTCATGATACATTCTGTAAAATGTCCGCCTGGATACATCTGCCCTCTTTGCGATTTCAGACACGGTGATCTGAGCGTAGGGCTTCTCTTCCATGATAAGAAATAGCGCGTCCTCTATCATCATGCGGGACTGCTCTTTCTGCTTTTGATGACCATTCATCCTGCTTTCCTCCTGGGAAATATTTCCACCTGTACGGTTGGATGATCTTTAGATCCTCCAACCGTACAGGTGGAAATATTTCTGCGGCTCAAATCCGCCGTTCTGTAGCACTTTCGGCATGCGCCTTGATTTTCTGCTTCATACAGTATACTATAAAAAAAGATCTGTCACAAGTGTAACATATTTTTTGTTTTCAGTGGCAAAGAGGAACTGTAACATAAGGAACAAAAAGCCAAATTGTAATTGTATTTTTCAGAAGGGAGTTTTTTTATGAATCGGATCGTTGTAATACATGAGTCAAAATACGGTTATACCAAACGTTATGCCGAGTGGCTCGGGGAGGCGCTGTCCTGCCCGGTCTTTGAACGGAAAACCTTCCGTCCCCGGGACCTTTCCAGATACGAAACTGTGATCTACGGCGGAGGAATCTATGCAGGCGGGATCAGCGGCATCCAGTTTCTGCGCCGAAATGGAATGCTTCTGTCCGGAAAAAAGGTGCTTCTGTTTACCTGCGGACTTGCAGACCCAGACAATCCCGACAACATTTCCAATATCCGAAGCTCCGTGGAAAAGGCTTTTTCAGGGAAGATTCCGGAGCAGATCCGGCTCTTTCATCTGCGGGGCGGGATGGATTATTCCCGGCTGACTTTTGTACACAGGTCCATGATGTCCATGCTCCGGAAAATGCTGCTCAAGAAGGAGGACAGCGAGCGAAGCTGGGAGGACCGGCAGATTTTGGAGACTTATGGGCAGTGCCTAGATTTTACCGACCGGGAAAGTATTCGGCCTTTGGTGGAATATGCGGGATGTGAATCGTCGTTATAGTTAGAGCCCAACCGGCCGCAAACTGCAGCGTTCAGTACAAATTTAGCTTGACAAAACAGACCACATACTGTAGTCTTTGATTAGAGACTATAGTATATGGTCTATGTTTTTTCAAATAAGGAACTGCAGAAAAAGAACTTGTGCCTCTCGATTTTTATGTAGCTGTGAAGGTAAGTTATTTTGTGCTAGTATAACGATAGATTACAAATAGGAGGAGGATACGAAAAATGGCGGATATTCAATTAGGAGTGATTGAGGCACGTTATGCAGATATGATCTGGGAACGCGAACCGGTTACCTCCTCCGAGCTGGTAAAGCTGACCGCGGCGGAATTTCACTGGAAACGCACGACAGCCCACAATGTACTGCGGCGGCTCTGCGATAAGGGCCTGTTCCGCAATGAAAAGGGAACTGTGACTTCCCTGATCACGCGCCAGGAATTTTATGCCATGCAGAGCAGAAAATTTGTGGAGGATTCCTTTGCGGGTTCCCTTCCGGCATTCATTGCGGCCTTTACAAAAAATACATCTTTGTCGCCGGAGGAAGCGGCGGAAATCCGTAAAATGATCGACCAGGCAGTAGAAGAAACGTAAGGGAGGCACGACTATGGATCTGATTTTTTTGAAGCTTCTGAATATGAGTATTGCGGCTGGCTGGCTGATCTGCGTAGTTCTGCTGCTAAGGCCATTTTTGAAAAAGACACCGAAACGGACTCTCTGCGTACTGTGGGAAATCGCCGCTGTCCGGCTGGTCTGCCCCATTTCTTTGAATGCGCCTTTCAGCCTGATCCCCAGCTCGGAAGTATTGGATCCCCATGTGGTCCAATATGCGCAGAAGCCTACAGTCAATACCGGGGTTCTATTTCTCAACCGCACCCTGAATCCTCTGATCAGCCAGACCTTCTCACCTGCTCCCGGAGCCAGTGCGAATCCTCTGCATATCTGGGTGTATATCGCGGGGATTGTATGGGCCATAGGAGCAGTCCTTTTGCTGGGCTATGGGGTATTCCGCTATATCCGGCTCTGCGACGCGGTTACATCGCCGTTTATCCTTGGCCTCCTGAAGCCCCGGATCTATCTGCCCTCCGGAATCAGCGAAATGGAACTGAGGTATGTGATCGCCCACGAGCAGGCACATTTACAGAGAAACGACCACTGGCGGAAATTGCTGGGGTATTTCCTGCTGTCGGTTTACTGGTTCCATCCGCTGGTATGGGCGGCTTATCTTCTGTTTTGCCGTGATCTGGAGCTGGCCTGCGATGAACATGTGATCCGCGGCTTTGATCTGGCTGAACGAAAAGCCTACGCCAACGCGCTTGTTTCCTGCGGCATGCAGCGGAGAATGGTGCTGGCCTGCCCCCTTGCTTTCGGTGAGATTGATATCAAAGAACGGGTAGATACCGTCTTGCACTACAGGGAGCCTGCGCTTTGGAAAACCGCTGCAGCGGCAGCCTGCTGTATCGTCCTGGCAGTCTGCTTCCTGACAGATCCCCCTGTGTCCGAATTTAGCGGAAGCAGAACGGGAAATGACAGTGAATTTATCATGGAATTTCAGAAGCTCAACACTGCGGATTCCCAGGAACTAACCCTGAAAGCAGGGGATGTCCTGCATGCCGTCATCGCCGTTGATGACGGTCGTATCGCGGTCACGATCCGGAAAGGCGATGAGATTGCTCGCTGCAATGTTCTGTGACGAAACCGTATTTTCCTGCACCCCCGTTTTCTGATCTATGATCCGCCCGTCAAATGAGAACTTTTGACGGACGAATCATCTGTATCCTTCTCAGGAAAAATCCCGTACCAGAAGTTCATCCTCTGTCAGCAGTTCTTCCACCGTTCCCAGTCCCAATTCCTCCAGCACCTTCCGGACATAAGGATTTTCCAGCGGTGTATTGTAAGGAGCTTTTCCTGCATAGGCATCTACATAGCCGGTTCCTTCTTCCACACCCAGAATTGCTTTCGGACCGCCCACACAGCCGCCCACGCAGCCCATTCCCTCGAAGAAATTCGCATCTGTCTTCCCTTCTTTGATCCTGCGGATCATTTCCATACAGGCTTTGGTTCCGTCTGCCTGCTCGGCACGGACCTGGATCTCCCGGTCCGGGTGCAGCTGATATACCATCTCAGTGACCGCATGGCTCACCCCTCCGGTTCTGGCGTATAGCCGTCCTGCCTTGGATGCGTGCTCTTTCTCAAGATCCGCAAGCTCCTCCGGATGGATATCCGCTGCCCTGAAAATGTCCTGCAATTCCTGAAATGTCAGCACATAATCCACCGCATCTGCAATGTCCGGCTCCCGTGCCTCCTTCTTTTTTGCCAGACAGGGTCCGGCAAAGACCGTTACCGCATCCGGATGGATCCGTTTGATCATGCGTCCGCAGGCGACCATGGGGGAGACCGCGCCGGGCACATGTGGCATCAGCTCATGATAGATCTTGCGGATCATGGAGATCCAGATCGGACAGCAACAGCTTGTCAGCTGATAGTCCCCGATATGCTGTACATGCCGGTCAAATTCCAGCGCTTCTTTCAGGGTCAGGATGTCCGCAAACAGAGCCACCTCCACCATTCCGGTAAAACCCAGCGCTTTAAAAGCCGTGCGGAGCTGCCCGGGAGTCACATGCTCACTGAACTGGCCGAAAAAAGCCGGGGCTACCATCATGTAGGCCGGACCCTTTGCCTCCCGAACTGCCTTCATCGCCGGAAGCACGTCCCGGCTTGCCGTCAGCCGGCCGTCCCTGCATGCCTCAATGCAGGCCTCACAGCCGGCGCAGAGTTCCGGGTTGATCGTCAGCTTCCCATCTTCGTCCGGACGGATTGCGTCAAAGATGCAGCTGTTCTGGCAGGCCCGCTCGTATGCGCACTCCTGGCATTCATCAATGTGCAGGACCGGCGCGTACTGTTCCGGATGGAGCAGGCAGTTCAGATGGTATGGATCGTAATCCGAGGGCAATGGCTCGTCCAAATTGATTTTTCGTTCCAGAATATCCTGGTATAATTCATCAAATGTCTTCATAGATTCCTCTTTCTTCCATAAAATAATTTATGCTTACAGCCAATCAATATATATTATGGACCTGTTTGAAGAATTCTATTGCCTGAAATGCATCTTTTTCGGAGTTGTAGGAAAATAGCTGATACAGATTGCCCAGGATGTGTCCGTTATTTTTCTACAACTCCTTATACCGCATTCCCGAGCATATCCGCTATATATCTCCTGATTCCTTCCTCGGAGCCAATCCCGTATGTTTTGTCTACAGCCACGTAATATTCTCTGATACTGTCCTTCGTAAGCGTTTTATTGGAAGGGATCTGATCGTCATATCCGCTGCGGGCATTCTGCCAGGGAGCTTCCTGATGCGTGATCCGCTCCATAGCCTTGCCCCCGTAAATCCCAAAGGTGTTAATGACCAGATCGGCAGCCCTTCTCTCGTCAGCCGTCAGTTGTTCCGCGCTTCCTTCAAAGACAGCGAAGCGCGGATCGTCAATCGGATTGTATTTAAAATCCCGGAACAGGTCGTAAACCTTCGGATATACGGGTCCATGAACCCAGGCCCGGCAGTCCTCTTCAAAAATCGGCCTGCCGTACAATGCCGAATAGACCCCCTGGATAAAGTAGATCAGCTTCTGCAGCATCAGAGGCGTCACCTCTTCCAGCCTTTCGAAAACGTATGCGATCACCCGGAGCATATTGTCCGACACGGAAAACAGCTCCTCCAGGCCGTCTGCCGCGTCCATTGCCTTATGATACGCGGTATCCGCGATCTTTTCCCGGTTTTCATTCAGCAGCTTTTTCATAAAAGCCGGGGACGTGAGCGCGGCACGCATGATATCGGAATATTCCTTAGACGGCACCTGGCCGGACAGGTATCTGGATACCGTCACTTCACCGAATCCGAGGGCGAATGACAGCGGAGCCTTCCCGATCTTGTAGATCTTCATCAGCTTCTCAATGTCATCCACCGTCACAAGCCCCTCGGCAGCCCTGTACTGTTCGTCTACCTCCCGGACATTCTGATCCATAAGTCCGGGAATCCCCATCTCTTCGCCGCACTCCGGGCATACTGCTGTTGTGATCACAAACTGGTAAGCTTTGTCCCGGATTGTTTTTGTAATGGTCTTCTTCTGCAATACGTATTCTGTGTCTTTTCTGCACTCCACACAAAAATCCATTCTTCTTTTCTCTGCCATGATAGCCACCTCCATCTATTGAAAGCAATATGTAAGCGGATGCCTCTGTCTGTGAAAAGAGATCACAATGACAAAACCGGTTTCCAGATTGTTCATCTTAATGTATAATGGGACAACCGTTTCCTCTGTTCCATTCCTCTCCAAAAGCGATACCTCCTTGCCGAAAACGTATAATCGTTCCTGCTCAAATCCTTTATGTTCGTTCTGCAATATGCATGAAAAATCAATCGACTCCAGGCTCAATAGAATCTCCCTGGCCCCTGCTTCGTCTATCACATAATCCAGAAATAAGTCTATATTATCCTGCCGCTTCGAATTCCTCGCAATTCTGTATCTGCCTTTTTTTACTGCATCCTTCACCTCCGAAAGATATGCTTCGATGTCCTTCCATGTAATGATCAATATATTCTCCTCTTTAGGATATGATTGGATTTTTGATTTTCTCTATCATTAGGTTAACCCAATGATAGGATTTTGTCAATACCCTATCAATACTATTTTTCTTTCTTCCATTTGATCCTTAGATCTTTGCAGCTCCGCTTTTATTTTCTCGATCAATTCCAGATCTGCCGGCAGCCAGTCTACACTGTCCATTTCATCCCTGGTAAGCCATTTTGCAGCCTCCTCCGTTTGAACCGTTGCAAATTTTGCAACAGTTGCCTCCTGTCTTAGTTCTCCCTCCGAAAAAATATTTTTTATGTGCCTGGATATCGTTGATTTATCTCGCTGGAACAACTCTGCTATCTGATCAACCGTATCCTCATCAAAGGTGACTTCTATTTTTGTGAGGTCCATCTTCGGTGGTATACATGATAATATTGGAGTTATTCATTTGCTTCACGCTCCTTACAAATATTCTCATGCCGGATATAATACTTCAAAAGACGAAGCACATATTCCAGTGCATGTCGGTTGTCCAGTTTCCAATCCGTTATATGCCTTACCCGTCCAATGAGAAAGCTCAGCAGCCCATCTATTTTTAACCGCCTCGGATTGCACACGGTTAAAATCCGGATTATGCAATTTCCTCATTTATAAATTTTTCCTTTCCATCCGGTCCAGAATCCCGTCCACATCCACCCCCGGATGCGTCAGATACATCCTGCTCACCTGCTCCGCAAATCTCTCGTCGATATGATTCCGGGCGGCGATCTCCGCAATCCTTCTTCCGGCGTCAACCTCCTTCATGATCTGCCGGACCAGCCTGTATATATCCTGTTTCGGAATCTTCATTTCTTCATCTGTGTCCAATGTTCCCTTTCCCATTGCAGGTATGTCCAGGCAGTCAATCCTCTCCGTTTCCAGCCGATGCTCAGCCGGATACAGCGTGAGAAGCATCATCGTGACCGGCAGGTGAAATCTCCTCGGCCCGCAGCTTCCCGGATTCAGGCAGACTGTATTTCCCAGGCGGCCCACCTCATATTTATGGGAATGTCCGCAGATGATAAGATCCACTCCCGGCAAATTCTTCCGGATCTGTTTTTTGTCATGGATCATATAAATACGGAATCCGAAGAGTTCTATTTCCAGCTCTTCCGGCAAATGCTCCGGCAGTTCCGCCCGTCCGGCTTCAAATTTATCTGCCCGAGCTTCAAATTTTACCTCCTGCCGCTTTCTTCTCCCTACATTTCTCGGTCTGCTCACAAACTGCTTTTCCCTACTGCGCGGACAGCGTTTTTCATTATTATACAATTTTTCGCCAGATAAATCTTCCGCTCAGTTTCATATAATGCGCACAGCCGCATGAAGAATTATGCCGCTGTGTGGTTAGCGCAGCACTCACGGCGGATTTCATCGGCTGTGAGTATCACGGTTCAGAACACCAATTCCTGCTGCTCCATCACCTCAATCTGCGACACCACCATGGTCTCCGGTTCATTTCCCCGCAGATGATTGGCCCGGAGGTACTGCATGCCGCTGCGCAGACTTGCCGCGATCAGATTGAGCACGTAGATATTGTCAAATCGATTGTAAATGCTGTCCCCGCCAAGCCCGGTCAGGCAGATGAGCTGGGTGTTGGTCTTTTTCGCCACATCCATGAGCGGCTTCAACAGATGGGACGCATTGGTCTGGGCAAATGGGTTGTCCATGAGCAGCACCTTTCCTTCGTTGCGGTCCGCAAAAATGTCCGTCTCATCCCTGCGCATGTAGTACAGCAGACTGGACAGGATCACGAATGCCGACAAAAATCCTTCCCCGCCGGAGTTTTTTGCCACCTCGGCCCAGGTGATGGGATATTCCCGCTGGGCTTCGATCTTGTAGAGGCGGATCTGTACATTACCGATGCCCACCACCGTATCGTACAGATTTCTCGTGGTCATGCGGGTGCCGAAATATTCCTGGGCATTTTCATTTCGCTCAAAGATATCGATTCCTTTCTGGGTCAGCTCGTCGATCAGATCCTGCAGCCGGATGTGGTACAGATTTTCATTTTCCTCCCATGCCGGAAGCTGGATCTTCAGCATCTTGATTGCCCGCTCCCGAACCGTGATGGTAGAGTTCTGATCGATCCTGCCGAGGTTGCGGTGAACCTCCTGGAGATAATCCTCCAAAAGCTCCGCGATCTTCTGCTTTTCTTTCTCCACCACGGAAATATCCACTTCCAGTTTTTCCATCAGGCTGTCATAGGACTGGATGGTGGTTTCCATCTGGCGCCGCACCTGCCCCGCATCGTCGGACAGCTCCAGCATGGCCTCCAGCGGCTTCTTATAATAATCCTCCTGGAAATGCTCATCCCGCACGGTCTGGTTCAGCACGCGGACCAGCTGCTCCTTCGCATCCTGCCTGGATTTCATGCACTGGTTGTAGTCCCGGATGAGGATGCCTTTGAAATTCCGCAGCTCCTTCGCATTCATTTCCAAAAAATCCTGCTCCCAGACGATCGGTTCTTTTTTCTCAAATTCACTGTATTCCGCCAGCGCGGTCAGATTTTCGTCCAGACTGTGGAGACGCTTCTGCAGCTTGTCCGCGGTACTTTTCAATTCCTTTTCCTGATATTTCAGCTGGTTCTTCCGGGACTCAAAATTCTGGTTCTGGATCTCGGCTTTGGGTAGTGGCTCCTCCTGGCCGCACTCTGTCCGCATCCGTTTCAGAAGGTCCGCCTTCTGCTGGGTGATGACGGCAATCCGCTTATCTTCCTCGTTCCAAAGGGACTGCTTGGTTTGAATCTTCATCCGGCGGTCTTCCAGAAGGATCTCCTGATGGGATTCCTCTTTTCGGTTATAGTGAGTCTCCTGCCATGCATTCTCTGCCAGACCGTATTTCTTCTGTAAATGTCTCAATTCCTGGTCCGCGTCCTTGTATCGCCTGCTGCTGAGCTGCTCCTGACGCTCCAATTCCTGTATCTCCAGCGAAACCACCGCAGTAACCGCCGCGTATCTGGCTTCCATATCTGCCACGATCCTCCGCAGATCCAGCCGAATCTGAGCCGCTTCCCACACCCCGCGCCAGTCCTCCCCGGCTTCCTTCTCCGCCGGCTCCGTATATTCCTCATACCTCCGGTACTTCCGCACCGCCTCCTGCTGTTCCTCTTCCTCCCGGAGCAGCGCATCCCTCTCAGCCTCCAGCGACTTCTGCCGGTCCTGCAGTTTTTCCAGTTTTTCCCTGGACAGCTTCTGCTGATCGGAGAGCCTGCCCATTTCCTTCCTGCACAGCTCCAGCTCCTGCCGGAAACGCACATATTCCTCATACGCGCCCCGCAGTTCCTGAAAATCTTCCGCTTTCCGCCGCTGCCGTTCCAGCTCCTGATCCGTCCTGCGGATGTCCTGCTCCTGGCGTTCCATCTGCTCTTTCCGTTCCGTCAGTTCCTGGGAAGCCGCCCGGATCTCCTCGTCCGTCTCCCGGATCTGATCCGCCAGCTCTGCAAGCTGCTTCTCATTTTCCTCATAGCTTTCCCGGCTCACCGACTGGTTTTTCACCTGCTCCTGCCGCTCAAAATACTGCTGGTATTCTTCCTGGCGAATCCGGATTGCCTCCTGCTTCCGCCTGATCTGCTGCTCCTTTTCCGCGACCAGATCCCGAAGCTTTTCTTCATCCAGAAGATTCTCATTGAACAAGACATAGAAGCTGACATCCCCGAACCTGCGGACATTTCCCGGCTCTTTCCCGTCCCGCTTTTCCAGATGCTCCCGCAGGATGATGGGGATCGGGAACGATGTGCAGATATTTCCCGTATGACGGGACAGCTTTTCCAGCTCCTGCTTCGACAGGATCAACCCATAGGGTAAAAATGGATGGCTGCGGACCAGCTCCTGATTTTCTTTTTCCGGATATCCGTTCTTTTTCAGCCATTCCATCCCGTATACGACATGGATTCCAAGCCCCGCAAGCTCTGCCTCCAGCTCCTGGGACAGCTCCAATACCTGGCCCTTTGTCAGCCGCTGGTATTCCTTCTGCAAGCAGTCCTCTTCCTTTTCCAGATTTCGGCGGAAGTTGGCGATCTCCGCCAATTTCCGCCCGGATGCGTGAAGGATCTTTTCCCTGTCAAACAATTCCTTCTCGTCCAGATCCAGATATTTCAGGATCACCCTCCGGACTTCCAGCTCTTCCTCATACAGGCTCCGTGTCCGGCTCTGCAGCTCCTGCCTGGCCCTCCTGCGGATCTGCTCCTCCCGCATGTCCGTCAGCTTCCGCTCCCGGCTCCGCTGGGTTTCCTTCGCCATCTCCAAAGCCTTTTTCGTTTTCAGGCGTTCCCGCCCCAGCTCCTCCATCCGGTTTTCCTGGGCTTCCTGAAAGATTTCCATCGTTCCCGGCTCATATTCACCGAGAATATTGCGTACAAAATGCTCCTGATACCGGGTGTTGAACTGCTCCTCCTTCCGGTCATAGGACTGCACCTGGCTTTTCAGCGCGCCTTCTGCCGATACCCGCTCCCGAAGCCGCTCTTCCAGATCGGACTGGGTCTGCTTTTCCCGGGAAATGTTTTCTTCTGTCTCTGCAATGTTCCGGCTGTTTTCCTGCTGCCTTTTCCCGTTCTCCTCCAGTTCCCTCTCATAATGACAGCGCAGCACATAGCCCAGGCGGTTCCGCTCCGGCTCCAGGTTCACATTTTTCTCCTGCGCCACACGGAGCCGCTGCAGGGCCTCGTCCCACTCCGCCTTTTCCTCATCAACAAGCCGCTGCTGCTTCGCGCAGGCCAGCAGATGGAGCCGATGGGTGATCTCCTCCGCTTCCCGCTCCAGCGCTTCCTTTTCCATGGAGACCATGTCCCGGTTACTCAGATGAAAGCGCATCTGCTCTTCCAGCTGATGGATCTCTCCTGACAGCTTTTCATATTCAATATGGGCGATCTCCGCAAGTACCTGTTCCATCTGCGACAGGATCTCCTCCTGCTCCTCCTTTGTCACGGCCTGCAGGCGTTCCAGCTCCCCGATAAAATGAGCCACCAGATTTTCCTGTTCCCTCTCCTTCTGCTCCCCTTCCCGGTAAACGGACATCTTCTCCTGGATCCTCTGCGCCTCCTGCTTAAACAGGCGGATGGTATCCCGGCGCTGGATCTTGGAACGGTTGTCCTTATACTGGCCCACATATTTTTCCAGAATACTCTGAAATTCCTTCATCCGGTTCCGCTCTTTATTCAGCTTGCTCTCCACCGCGTCCAGAAACCATTTTTCCACCAGCCCCTTCTCGTCCCGGCAGTCGGAAAACAGCTCGGAAAGGCCGGACTCCTTCAGATTCACCTTTTTGATGATGCTTTCCCACTCCTTATAGTGAATCTGGTATTCCTGCAATTTATCAAAATACTGTCTGGACTGCGCCCCGTTGTTCATATCGTAATAGAAAAACTGCTGGGAGCGGTCCCGTTTATACCCCTCGAACAGCTGTCGGCAGGCCGAAAAATTTTTCAGGGTCATTTCCTTTTTTCCCTTTTCCACCACCGGGAGATGGTGGATGTCCTGCAGGCAGGAGGCCCGGTATTCGCAGATAAAATTGACCATCTCCAGCTCTTCCCCGCTGTCGCTGTCCTGGCTTCGGCGCACCATCATCCCGGTCAGCACGAAGCCCGCGTTCTGATCCAGGGCCCACTCTACCAGGATAAAGGAGGGCTTGCTGGTGGTGAAATAGCTCTCAAAGGGGCGGTCCTTAGCGTCCCGGTAGCGTTTGTGGACAAAAGGAGCGGTCAGCATCTGGACCAGGACGGATTTTCCCCCGCCGTTGCGCAGGGAGATCAGCGTGCTTTCGCCGTTGAAATGAAAGGTCTCGTCACTGATCCGGATGGCGTTGTTGTTGTAATTGATATTGATCAGACGGGCTGCGTTTATTTTGCTCATTCTGTTTACCTCGACTTTTTCGTATTCCTATTGAACCTGGCGGATTGCCTGGACTGGGGACAACTTTTAATCAAGCTTCCTTATGCGCCCCAAGAACCCGCAGCACCCGCTTATAGTTGTTCTGGTTCAGCAGGTTCCAGTCCATAAAGTTGTCCAGCTTCTTTGTCGTTTTGATCATCTCGTCCTGCTCCACATATTCGATCAGTCCCTGCTTCTGCAGAAATGTCAGGATATGGTGAAGGAATCCTTCCTTCGTGGTCCTGGCGCGCGACCCCTTCTCATCGGATTTCAGCGCTTCGTAAGCCTCCAGCATATTGGAAAATGCAATCCCCGCCTGTTCCTCCTGATCCTCCGGCACATTTTCCGCGCCTTCCTTCAATCTCCGGGAAATGCAGTTCTGCAGCTCGCCCACACGCATATATTCCCGTGCCTTACTGCTGCTCCCCTGCCCGTCGAAAAATTCCACAAGAAGGGTCAGGATCACAAACTGGGATAAATAATAATCCTTATCCGTGGAATTGGATTTGCAGAGCACGTTTTTCAGCTGGGCCTTGGAAAAGCCGAGGAAATGATTCTCTTCCTTCGGGATCAGATAGATCACGTTACCGTAGCGCTCGACCGTGCTCTGAGCCGCCTCCCCCTGGGACTTGACCAGGTTCTGGATCTCCTCCTGCTCCGCGTATGCCTTGAACAGCAGGGCTTCCTCATCCTCCCGCAGCTCGTGGTGTTCCAGAAGATAATAGAAAATCTCCTGGCTAATCCTGATATCTCCAAATTCATATGCCATGAAAATCACCTCTCTCTTTCTTCTCCCAGTCATCCTTCTGCACAAATGACATCACAAATCTCCTATGCCCCTTCTTTCAGATCCACACAGATCCGCACATTCGAACACCGGATATCCTTCCGCTCCCCGTTTTCATTCCGGATCCCCGCAAAGGTCACTGTCCCGGCCTTTTCCAGCCGTTCCACCCGAATCCGCCGGACATCCGCCAGCTCCGGATTTTCCTCGGTCAGCTGCAGCAGCATCTCATTGAGCTGAAATTCCCTCTGCTGGTCCTGGATGAACTGGCTCCGTTCCTTCCTGAGCACATCCAGCTCCATTTCCCGGTTCTTGATCAGCTCCACCATGATCTCCTTGAAGATCTCCACATTGGGGATCAGACGGTCGCGGATCTCCGTCTGTTCCCGAACCTGCTCCTCCACCTGTTCCAGGGTGATCTCCCCCTTCTCCGCGCGGACAGCCTGTTCCAGCAGTCCGGTCAGGCTCTGCTCATAGCGTTTCAGCTTTTCCCTCCGGAGGCGTTCCTGTTCCTGCTCCCATGCTTCCTCGTCAAAATCGATCTGCTCCCGGATATCCTCCTCTGTCTGCCTGCGCACCGGGCGCTGCAGCTGGAACGCCTTGTTCAGGTTATAGACCTTCTCCGCGTCCTGATTGAACAGGGGCCGCAGAAAATATTCCAGTTCCTCCAGAGCGGCCGGATTTTCCAGAAGCTTATCATATAATTCTGTCCGCAGGGAAAACCGCCGGATCAGTGACATCCGGGTCAGGTCTTCCAGTTCCTGGGTGTACAATGCTTTCAGGTCCAAATGGCTTCCCAGGATCTTCTGGTGCTCGTCGATGGTGCGGTTCAGATACCACTCGATCTCCCGCAGATGCCAGAGTTTTTCCTCCTCCTTCGGGCTGAGCCGCCGGACGTTGATGTTGGTCTCTTCCAGCTCCTGAACGCGGCTTTTTACCATTTCCCGGTAGTTCTGAAATTTTTTCTTGGTATCGTCGATGGTCTCCAGATTTTCATGAAGGATCTGCTCATAGTCACGGATCGAATAATTCAATGCATTTCTCCGGATCTTCCCCATGGCCTCCTGGATCTTCTGGAGCTGGATCCGAAGCAGGTTGAACACGTTCTTGATCTCATCCGCGGCTTTGTCATAGCTCTGCTTTTCCAGGTGCATCTGGAAGATCATCTCGTGGATGGTCAGCTTCATATTATTCTCGATCTCCAGGGTTGCCAGCAACAGATTGTATCCGTCATCTGTAAGGTAATAAGACGTGCGCTTGAAATCCTGATCCACATAGACGATCCGGTTCGCCACGTAGCTGATGTGCATGCTCTGATATGCGTTCTCTTCGAAGTCATAGCCGTCAAAATGCATGACCCTTCCCTCGTTGGAAAGGATCACATTGACGATAAAATCCCCCAGTCCGCGGCAGTCCTCGTAGGACATGTCTTTCCGGAAATACTGGACGTTGATCGTGTCGATATAGGCGCCGATATCGTCCATGGTGCAGTTCTCCTCCTTCAGCGACTGCTCCATGATGTAGAGCATCACGGCGAAGATCAGGTTGAACTGCTCGTCCGTTTTCTGAAATCCGTGCTGCTTCCAGGTCGTTTTCTGCAGGCTGTTCTGGATCAGGACCGTGTACAGCCCCACATTTTTCATCCTTCTCGGAAAATGCTTTAAAAATTCATACTGCATCTGATGCTTCCTCTTTTATGAAAATCAATATTATTCACGGTGTCTTGCCTTTGCGGAAATAAAACGGCGGTTAAAAGTCCGAAATATTCAATATTTCCTGCGGAACGTACTTCCCCTCCACCAGGATCCGGCGCATGGCCCCCGCGCATTCCGGTGTAAAATACGAAAAGAAAACCTCACGGATATTCCGGTTCTGCATTTCCTTCGTCTCCGGCAGGTCTTCCCTCTGTCCGGCCTTTTTCAGCATGGCCTCATATGCCGGAACGAAGGGGATGATCTCATGGAAATCCCGGCAGAGCTCCGCCAGGCTTTCATAGATCCCGATCCCCTCGTAGTCCAGGTCCCCGAAATAGAATATCCGGTTCCCCTCCGCCTTCATATAGGGCTCCACACAGAGTTCAAAGTCCTGAAAGGATCTCCAGATCCTTTTCCCCGCGCCATAGACCAAAGTTTGAATCCGCTCCCCCAGGATCGTTTCATTTCCTTCCTGCAAATGCCGGCGCATGCTGTAGAAGGTATCTTTATTTTCCAGGATCAGCAGCTTCTGGGGCACGTCCCTGGTGTGGGAATAGTAAGAAAGCGGCTCCGAAGTCCCGTACACATTCAGAAAATCCAGTTCCAGCCCGCAGCGCTTCAAAATCTTTTTTCCCTGCTCCCTGGACAGAAATTTTTCCCGGTTCCAGATCTCGAAGCTGCGCTCATTGACCGATTCCTGATGCTCCAAAAGCTCCCGCCGTTCTTTCAGATAGGTGTTCAGCAGCAGGATCCATTTCCTGTCCTGCTCGTAGATCGAAAGGTGATTTAGATAATAATCCACGGAAAGAAGCGGGACCAGCTGATACATCAGCTCTTCCCGCAGCTCTTCGTAGTTCTTCTGTTCCTCCATAAGCCAGTACTCCCGGTACAGGGCCGGGGTCTTGCCGTTGGTGCCGGACGCCTTCACCGGACGGATCCTTCCGGAATCCAGCAGGCCGCAGATGCGGCGGCACTGGCCGGCGTAGTTTTCATTTTGGTATGATCTCAGCAATTGCTCCAGAGAGATTCGCTTCACCGGCCGCCTCCTTCCCGATCTGCCTCAGTGCTCCATCCGGCCGGAACCTGAAAGCTCATAAGCTTCATTTCCGGCTGGATGGAGCGCTACAGCTCATCGTAGAATTTGTATCCGCTCCGGCTGTATTCTTTCACATAGCACAGCGCCCTGTCCGCCTTCTGATAGGTCGAGTCATCCATCCCGGCAGGGGAGAATGCGATCCCGGTGCTGATCGTCACCTTCGGGAACCCGTCCCTGGTCTTCCCAAGTTCCGTACCGATGGAAACGAGCTTATTGACAATCGCGTCTTTGAGCTCCGGAGTAATGTCTGTCATGATCACGGCAAATTCATCCCCGCCGATACGCGCGATATAGTCGCTGGTTCGGAACTGATCCTGCAGGATCTTTGCCACCTTCTTCAGAACCAAATCTCCGGTATCGCGGCCGTATCCGTCATTGATCTTTCTATATTCATCCACATCCATCAAAAGCAGCGCCACCGGGGTCGTACCGGACTTCATGATCTCCCGCAGCCGGTCAAAGGAATCCCGGTTGGAGATTCCGGTGAGCGTGTCATGCTCGGCCCTGTACCGCAGCAGTTCCTGACTGGTCGCATTGGCCTCGAAAATGTCGTTATAGGTCAGAGCAAGATACCGGAACTCGTAGGAACCGACGGCCTCCATCAGCCGGCCTTCTTTGATGCAGCTGATGAAATGCCGCAGCGGCCGCATAACCAGCGCGATGATCATAATGAACACCAGGATATTCAGTACAAACAGAATGCTGATATACCCTCTCTGCTGTGCGATCATGCTCTGCAGGGAATCCACGCTGACCGACTGTCTCTGCCCTGTCTCCGCCACGATATCATCCAGAAACAGGCCGATATCCTCCATGATCCCCGCCTTGGCTTCCTGATAGGTATCGTTGAACACCATGTCCTGCCCCTTGCTGAACATCTCCTCCTCAGAAAGCTCGCTGTCCTCCGCCGTAAGCTGGATATCCTTTACTTCTCCGGGAAGGTTCTTCTCGGCTACCCCTTTTGCGGAGGAGACCAGCTTCATCGCATAAAGCTCTCTGGAGATCAATTTGTTGGAATTGAAAAGTGCTGCCTCCAGGTATTCGCTCGCTTTCTGGCTGAAGGAAAACTTGCCGAGCTCGTCCAGAGCCCTCTCCCGGCGCCTTGTCTCGTTCACTTCCTTCAGATAGGCGTCTATATACTGGAGGTCCGAAGTGACGGCGTACAGCCGCACCTCCTCCGTAAGATAATCGGAACCCTCCCGCACAAGCGCCGCATTTTTTTCGCAGGCAATATAGTCGTTGGTCGCGACGATCAGCTCGTCATACCGGAGAGAAACCTGTATCGTCGCGTAAATGACCAATATATATAATACACATGCCATCAGGATCATCACGCCGTTGATGGTGCGGATCCTGATCCCTTTGACCGTTTTCTGCTTTTCGATTTCCATAGAATATCCCCCTTTGTTTACTGCTGATCCTGATCTGCTTCTGTTTTTGGCCTGACAGCTTTACAGCATGTACAGCAGCAATCGTAGAAAACTATTTTATTATACCAGATATTTTGGGAAAATGCGAAAAATTTTCGTAGAAACTTCAATTCCTTTCAGCAGGCGGCGCACGATCATCAGCTCTGTTCCCTTTTCCTTTATTGCAGCTTCCATATCAGAGGTTAATGCCGCGTCAGTAATGATCATGTCAACATCCTCTAATTTACAGATTTTTACCAGGCTGCCCTTCCCAAACTTGCTAAAGGCGATCCGGCTGCTTGGAGATGAAAAAAACCAGGGCAGAATGTTTGGATTTCTGGAAATAGGACGGGGGATTGTAGATGTGATCGTAGCTTCCGGCGCACTTACCGTATTTCGTCTTATGGGCGAAGATGCCGCGGCGCTCAGAGGAGGGCTGATCTTCTTATCGGTCGTTACCGCTTCAGCCGGGGTGTCTGCCTGATCTTCGTTCCAAACGATGAAAAGCGTGTAGGTGAAAATGGAAAGGAAGTAAACAAGGCACAGGCAGCCTTCAGCGGAATGATCCAGGCGGTCAAAAATATAGATATCTGGGCGGTCGGCATGTATGGAATCGCAAATCAGTATGGACTGAAAATGATCGGCGGGCCGATCGGCGCAGCTTGTACCCTGGGCTTCGGTTATGATCAATCTGATCAGAGACTACAATCTGGATCCCGAATGGGGAACCCTAGAAAGCGCAGATGCACAGCATTTGCAAAGGGTAAAAGCGCTTCTTGACAACTACAATATGTATGCGGAATTCGCCACAAAGGGGCTGGATTATGAACATCTGCTCAAGGTGATCAAGGTTGCTGATCATCTCGGCGTTGATATCATTCGGACCTATATCCCGATCACTTTGAACAGCATCGAGGAGCGCAGAACAGGCGGCGAAGGAAAATATGATCTCGGTAAGATCCGTCTTGATTTTGACCCGGCTGTATTTGATGAGGCAGTTGTTTCTCTGCAGCAGATCATACCCGTACTGAAAAAAACGCTCTGGGAACCCATCCGCTGCAGCAAAAAAATCCCGAGGACGGCGATAAGGTTTCCTCCTTCCAGGCACTATGCATGGCAGTAGCCTCCTGCGTCGGCAGCGGAAATATCGTGGGTGTTTCTACTGCGGTTCTCGTAGGCGGTCTGGGTGCGATATTCTGGATGTGGGCTACCGCATTATGCGCCTGGTTTATGATCCTTCAGATCATAGGCGGGAACTTTATCCAATCCAATACCGTAAGCGGTGTCCTGAAAGAAAATTTTGGTATGCCGCAAACGGTATCCGGAATTCTTCTTGTGATCACAATCTTTATCGTCGCCCTCGGCGGTTTGAAGCGGCTTGCACATGTTACGCAGAAGCTTGTACCGATAATGGCCTGCATTTACGTAGTCGGAGGAATCTTTATCATCCTTGCAAATATCACCGCGGTTCCTGGAGTGCTCAGAGAAATTTTCCTCGGCGCCTTCGGGCTGCCCGCCGTGTCAGGAGGAATTACAGGAAGTATGATCGCAGCCATGCAAAACGGCGTTGCAAGGGGGCTTTATTCTCATGAAGCCGGAGAATGCTCCGCGCCCGTCATTCATTCGACCGCAAACGTAAACCACCCGGTTGAACAGGGGATCGTCGGAGTGACAGAAGTATTTCTGGACACTTTTATCATATGTACTATTACGGGATTGGTACTTGGCGTCACGGGCGTTCTTGACTCCGGTGCTCCTGGAAATGTTCTCGTAATCTACGCTTTTGCCAATGTGTGGGAACCACTGCGTTATATCGTTGCTGTCAGTCTTTTGCTCTTTTGTATTTCTACACTTATGAGTCAGTGGTACTTTGGATTTGTAGGACTTAATTATCTGTTCCGAAAATCTGCTGCTGAAAAGTTTAAATATATTTTCCCGTGCTTCTGCATGATCGGAGCACTCACAGAAATAGAATTCGTATGGACCTTACAGGACATTGCGCTGGGATTATTAACAATTCCAAATCTTGTCGCTATGATCGTGCTATTTCCAAAGGTAAGAAAAGCGTCAAAAGACTTTTTTTCCAGCCAGCGCCTCCTCTGATTCCTTTTACTTGCGCCGGACTTCATCCAATGGTATGATAGGAATGTATTTTTTCAAAAACCAGAGGAATGGAGATCAAACAGTTTGCGTACAAGAAAACAGATTCGAAAAGATTTAAAGGCACGCGCCAAAAAAGTATTAAAAAAGCACTACCGCCTGTTCCTGCTGCTCTGTGTCATATCATCCATACTCGGCGGACAGTCCGTCATGTCGGGATCCGGTATGAATATCCAGGAAGCGGATGTATCACAGGCAAGCGTTACATTTACCAACACCATCATCAATTCCTTCCTGAATTATACCATGGAGATCGCGGAGGACAACTTTGCGGATCAAAAGCAGCAGGTCCGAGAAACGGAAAAGCGGTATGTGGAGGATTCGCTGGTCAATCCGGGCGCTGCCCTTGGGCGGAGCCGCGGCGTATTTGCTTCTGTTGTCAATAAGCTGTCCTCCGGAGCGTATCTTCTGACCCTGACGGTGGGCATCCGCTCCCTGGCCGGAACCGACAGCGGCGCCATTGTGATCATGCTTCTGGGAGCGCTTCTCCTGGTGTTCCTGATCCAGATCTTTGTGGTCGGAGTGTACCGGACCGTGATGCTGCGGATGTTTCTGGAGGGCCGCTGCTATGAAAAGGTGCCGGCCCAGCGGGTGTGGTTTCTGCTGCGGGTGAAAAAATGGTGCCACGTGGGAATCGCGCATTTTGTGACGGGCCTTTTGAACACCCTCTGGTCTCTGACCATCGTGGGCGGCATCATCAAGACTTATTCCTATTATCTGGTGCCCTGTATCCTGGCGGAAAATCCGGGCATCCGGACCATGGATGCCATCACCCTGTCGCGGAAGCTGATGCACGGCCATAAGTGGGAATGCTTTGTGCTGGAGCTCTCCCTCCTTGGCTGGGAAATGCTCGGGATCCTGACCTTCGGCCTTTCCAATATCTTCTTTACCGTTCCGTATAAGACCGCGGTGCTGGCAGAATACTATGCAGAGCTCCGCCGCCTGGGCTGTGAGCGCGAGATTGAGCGGACAGAGCTTTTGAATGATACATATTTATTTGAAAATGCGGATCCTCTGATGCTGGAATTTACTTATTCCGATGTGTATGAGGAGTACGGCAGAAAATTGCCGGAGGCCGCGAAGCTGGGAGGCATTCAGAGAGTTTTGGCAGATGTGTTCGGAGTCACGTTCCGGCGGAACAAAGCGATCGAGGTACTGGAGGAGGAGCAGAGTCTCCGCTTCCAGCTGGAATACGACAAAAAGGCGGCGGAAGGGCTGGTATATCCCACCAGGCTGTACCCCATCCCGGAGCATAAAAAACGGAAATGGATCGCCAGTCAGAATTATCTCCGGTACTATTCCATCTGGTCCGTGATCCTGATCTTTTTCACGCTGTCCTTTGCCGGATGGCTGTGGGAGGTGAGCCTTCACCTGATCACGGACGGAGAATTTGCCAACCGCGGAGTCATGCACGGACCCTGGCTTCCGATCTATGGATGCGGAAGCGTCATGATCCTGCTGCTGTTAAATAAATTCCGCAGAAAGCCGGCAGCGGAATTTGTCCTTGCCATCATCCTCTGCGGATGCGTGGAATATTTTACGTCCCTTTTCCTGGAATCCCTCCACGGCGGTACAAGATGGTGGGATTATACCGGGTACTTCCTCAATCTGCACGGCAGGATCTGCGCGGAAGGGCTGCTCACCTTCGGCATCGGCGGCATGGCGGTGGTGTATGTGCTGGTGCCCTTCCTGGACGGAGTATTCCGGAAGCTTCCCGCCAGAACCCTGATGGTGACCGCATGTATCCTGGTGGCGGTCTTTGCGGCGGATCAGCTGTATTCGGTGAAATATCCCAATGAAGGGAAGGGGATCACGGATTTTCAGGAGGTAACGGTGGGGAAAGGAACGTTTGCCGGAAGGCAGATTGTTATGTAATGTATTTCACTGGAACAGGGCTGTCATCCGACAGCCCTGCTTTCTATTTAAGCGCAGGATATCCAGCCCGGCCATATCCAGCTCATAGATGTTCGCATAGCCGTCATTCGCCCTGGAGCATGCCCATTCCTTTGCAAGCTCTATGCTTTCCGTACAATAAAATCCCCGGCCATAATCATTTGTAGTCTTTCCCTTTCCAAACTCCGGTTTTTCAATGATATTTTCCGAGCCATGACAGATTCTGATCATATTTGTATCCATAACGTCTCCCCTAAAAAATTTTTATCTGTGCGGTTTTTGCGAATGGATAAGTGGGCTGGATGCTCTAAAGAGCCGTAATCATGGTGGCAGCGTTTTTGACTGCCGCCATGCACGTTTCACAGAGTCCTCGCCCCGAAAACAGGATCGGCCGTTTAGTCCTCCTCTTCATATAAAAGCGTGATCAGATTCAGCAATTTATCGAGTGTGATCCCGCTTACCCGGGCAATCTCTATTGCTTCTGAAAACTTTTCTTCAATTTTCTTCTGCTGTTCTTCCAGATAAAAATCCTGATTCTGCGCCGATACATAGCATCCTTTTCCGGCCGTGGTCTCAATAAAGCCGTCCTCCTGCAGCGTGGAATATGCTTTTTGGACAGTCAAAATGCTGATATGCAGAGATTTTGCCATCGCCCGCACAGAAGGGATCGCTTCGCCGGCCTTCAATTCCCCGCTCATAATTGCCGATTTGATCTGTGTGGCAATCTGCTCGTATAAGGGGCGGCTTGCCTTATTGCTCACTACAATCTCCAAATCCTCACCGCCATTCTGTTTTATGGTGTGTTGTCAACGTAAGCACAGTATAAGACATAAGAACTTTCTTGTCAATAGCGGTGCAGGCTACGCGGCTCAAGAAGCGCACATTCTTGTTACATGTCACACCCCGGCCAGTAACATATTCTTTTTAAACCGTCTTTGCTCCTGTCATATACTTGCCGGAGAGCCGCTTTTTTCGTATACTTTATAAAACGGCCGAATGGCATAATGGGATGCCCTTGGGTATACTTTTGCACACAGGTAAACATCTGCTTTTCCATTTTCGAAGAAGCAGGCTAATGGATTCTATGAGCATGCTCGAGAGTGCTCGCTATTGATGGGAGGTTATTCGAAAAATGACAGCGTTTTCTCATACAAATGGTTCTTTGAGGACGGGATTGCCAAGGTTCCAGACAATAAATATGTATAAAATGAAAAATGGAGGCGCAAAGCACAGCACCTCTTCCAAGTCCGGCAAAACTGCCGGAACCAGCGGTTATTCCGGACTGAACGGAATTTCTTCCCTTGCCGGGCTGACCCGATTCAGCAGCGCAATGGCAGCCGCAGGATCTGGCGGGCTGATCAACTCCGCAGCGCTTGGAAGCCTTGCCGGAATGAACAGCCTCTCGGCTCTTGGCTGCTTTACCGGAATGAACAGTCTCTCGGCTCTTAGCAGCCTTGCCGGGCTTTATGGTTCTGCTGTACTGGGCGGCCTCACAGGAGTAAATGCGTATTCCGGGTCAAATGGACTGGCAGGTTTAAACAGCTATGCCGGACTGGCTGCATCACGGACAGCCGGAACGTCCGGAGGGAGATGGAGTTCATATTCCTCACTGCCGCCCGGCGATGCTTCGGAGACAACCTGGCTGGGCTATACGATCGATGTCGATGAAGATGTGTTCGGCGAGACGTGGGAGCAGGTAGATAAACTGCCCGGATACTATGAACTGAAAGACAATAGCCCCCTTTCCTGGATGGGGATTGACCCCGATCTGGAATTTCGTTTTTACCATGCAGCCGAATCCACGGAGGACGATCCGGTTCTGGTCGCAAGAGGTGCTGACGGACAAGGAAGGGTATTTGAGCAGAAGATTCATCTGAACAGAATCAATCCCTACAATGCCACCCGAATGGAAATGAAAGCGCTGACAACTTATTATAATCCAGAAAATAAAGATATCTCGATTCCGTTTCTTGACTATTACGAGAATCCAAAAATGGATGACCGGTTTGATTACATCAGCAGCCTGCGCTCCGCGATCTTAGCCAGCAGGACACTCGGATTTGTGCGGCAGGCCAGGCAGTATGAGGACGATATTAATTTTTTGCTCCGAGTCACTAAAAACCAGGCTTCCCCGAATACAGCAGGACTCAATGCGGCAAAGGATAAGCGAAACCTGGAACTTTGCACCAGCGCTGCCCGGGAACGCTTTTTATCCAATTTGTCCAGGAAGTGTTCGGACGAGGATCTATTAGAGCAGTTTTGGTCTTAAAAAGGAAGGAACTGTCTTAAAATAATGTATATAGATCGTGCAGGATCTACATACTATTTTGAGACAGTTCCTAAACTCCCCCGCAGTATATATTGCACTGCGGGGGAATCTCATTGTCACGGTTCACTGGCCAGCCAGAGTAGTATATACTCGCGGCCTGTGAAATCTGGCGCGCAGTATAACATCTCATTTCTATCGCTTGATATCAAAGTTCATATTCATCAGGTTCCGGATCGCGGCCGCGTCATCCGTGATGTTGGCATCCCCCCGGATCGTGTGCTTTAACGCGCTGCTTGCGACCGCAAAATTCACCATATCCATCGGCTTGTAATCGTTCATCATGGCGTAGATCAGGCCGCTGGCAAACGCGTCTCCGCCGCCTACCCGGTCCAGGATGTTGAATGTAAACTGCTTACTCTCGAAGGTATGCCCTTCGTACCACATGTATGCTTTCAGGCTGTTTTCACTGCCGCTGTGAGCATAGCGGACATGCCGCGCGATACATTTCAGGTTGGGGAATCTCCTGATAAATGCCCGAAACACCTCGTCCTGCTGCTCATAACCCGGCTGGAGCGGCACACCGTCCTTCCAGTCTCCTTTGCTGTGATCCGACTCATCCCGCCACAAATGGTAGGGCTCGATTCCAAACAACACGTCTACATACGGCAGACATTCCGTACAGAAGTCCCTTGCCTCCTCCCACGACCAGAGCGTACTTCGGAAATTTCCATCAAAGCTGATGATCATATTTTTTTCCCTTGCCGCTTTCAGGCACTGCAGGATCATTTTTTTGCAGTTTTCTCCAAGGGCAGGGGTGACGCCGCTTAAATGCAGCCATGTAAAGCCTTCCAGCAGCGCGTCAAAGTCATAGGAATCAAAGTCGTATTCCGTGATCGCGCTGTGCTTGCGGTCATAGGTCACCTTGCTGGCGCGGATTCCAAACCCGGTCTCCAGGTAGTAGGTCCCCAGCCGGTGTGTGGGGGTCTGCTCCGGAGTGCTTAAGATTACGGGCGTGCAGTGTACATCGTTGCTCCGCAGCATCCGGATCGCGCTTTTTCCTAGGCTGTTGTTCGGCACGACCGTAAAAAATGTACTGTCGATCCCCAGGTTTGCCAGCGCCAGGGCAATGTTTGCCTCGCTTCCGCCATAGCTGGCCTCAAAAGCGGATGCCATCCGGACCTTTTCGTAGCTCGGCGGCGTCAGGCGCAGCATGATCTCACCAATCGTAATAAACCTGTGTTCGTTCTGATTTTCTGATAATAACGGGTTGTTGTGTTCCATGGAAATCCCTCCTACTACAATATTGATAAACATACCAGAAAAAACAGGCTTTTGCAGATAAAGTAATCTGCACAGTCTGTTTTTTCTGACCGCTGCTGCTTCTCAACTGGTTCTTAATACTCCAGATAAGCCCCCTTCATCGGGCTTGCCGCATGTTCGCTGAACAGGCGGAGCACGCCCTTTTTGTACTTCGGCTCACGAGGCTTCCAGTTTTTGCGACGCTCCTCCAGCACCGCCGCCACTTCCTCCATGGTCCTGCGCTCTCCCGCGATCCCTATGATATTCAGCTTCCGCTCTTCCACATCAATCTCGATCAGATCTCCTTCCTCTACAAGAGCGATGGGGCCGCCGTCCACAGCCTCCGGGCTGCAGTGTCCGATCACCGGACCTGTAGATGCTCCGGAAAACCGTCCGTCGGTGATCAATGCAATGCTTTTTCCCAGCTCCTTGTCGCTGCTGATCGCTTCGGATGTGTAGAACATCTCCGGCATGCCGCTGCCCTTAGGTCCTTCGTAACGGATGAATACGGCATCCCCTTTTTCGACCTTGTGCTTCAATACTGCGTCCAGGCATTCCTCCTCACTGTCAAATGGCCTTGCCCTGAGAACGGCCTTGAACATTTCCTTCGGACATGCGGTGTGCTTGATGACCGCGCCCTCGGGAGCCAGATTTCCTCTCAGGATGGCAATGCTTCCGTCTGTTCCGATAGCCTTCTCATAAGGCCGGATGATGTCCTCTTTTTTCAGGGAAACATGATAGCGGGCGTTGAAATCCTGGAGCCACGTTTCACATCTCTCATAGAATCCGTTTTTCTTTAACTCCTCCAGATTTTCTCCCAGCGTCTTTCCGGTCACGGTCATCACATCCAGATGCAGATGGCCTTTGATCTCCTCCATGATCGCCGGTACGCCGCCCGCATAGTAGAAGCATTCCGCCGGCCACCGCCCTGCCGGACGGACATCCAGAAGATAACGGGCATTCCGGTGCAGCCGGTCGAAGGTGTCCCCGGTGATCTCAATGCCGAATTCATGCGCGATCGCCGGAATGTGCAGCAGGCAGTTTGTACTTCCGGAAACCGCCGCGTGCACCAGGATCGCATTTTCAAAGCTGTCCATGGTCACGATGCCGCTGGGGCACATATTGGGCATGGCTGCAAGCTTTACCGCCTGTGCGCCCGCTTCCCTGGCAAATGTGAGCAGGTCCGGGCTGGTGGCGGGCATCAGCGCGCTTCCCGGAAGTGCCAGTCCCAGGGCCTCGGCCATAATCTGCATGGTGGAAGCCGTTCCGATAAAGGAGCAGGCGCCGCAGCTTGGGCAGGCATTGCATTTCGCCCAGTTCAGCTTTTCCTCGTCAATCTCGCCCCGCTGGTATTTTGCGCTGTACATCCCAAGCTGCTCCAGCGTGAGCATTTCCGGGCCCGCGTTCATCGTACCTCCGGGCACCACCACAGCGGGCACATCCACCCTTGCCAGCCCCATCAGGTTGCCGGGCAGTCCCTTGTCGCAGCTTGCCAGATAGACGCCCGCGTCAAAGGGGGTCGCATTGGCGTGGATCTCGATCATGTTAGCGATCATCTCCCGGCTTGCCAGACTGTAGTTGATGCCGTCGGTTCCCTGGCTTTCCCCGTCGCAGATGTCTGTGCAGTAATACCGCGCGCCGTGTCCTCCGGCTTCTTCGATTCCTTTGCGCACTTCCTCCACCAGGATATCCAGATGGCCGCTGCCCGGATGGCTGTCCCCGAAGGTGCTCTCGATCATCACCTGGGGCTTCGACAGATCCTCCGGCTTCCATCCGGTTCCGATCCGCAGCGGATCCAGTTCCGGCGCGTTTTTACGCATTTCCTGACTTCTCAGTTCCATGATTTTTTCCTCCTCTATGATTAGCTTACGCAAAAAATGATATGATCAGCGCCACAACAAATCCCGTTCCGCCTACCAGTGTTTCCATGATCGTCCAGGTCTTTAATGTGGTCTTTTCATCCATCCCGACCAGAGACTTCACCAGCCAGAAGCCGGAGTCGTTAAAGTGTGAGCATACGGTCGCCCCGCCTGCCACTGCCGCCGTCGTGCAGGCCAGATACAGGGGAGACAGATCCGCGATCCCCGGCATGGCGGCGATAATGCCTGCTGCCATCGTCATTGCGACGGTTGCGGAGCCGACACAGATCCGGACCAGGGCGGCTACGATAAACGCGACTACTACGATCGGAAGGTTTGCGGAGGAGACCGCATTTCCGATCAGGTCGCCCAGGCCGGAATACTGGAGCATGTAGCGGAGCACGCCGCCGCATGCGGTTACCAGCAGGATCAGCCCGGTGGGTTCCAGTGATTTTGTCATGATCTTTTCCAGCTGGTCCATATTATAACCATGTTTCAGCCCCAAGATCAGCATGGCCGCGATGGTCGCGATGAGCAGTGCCACAAACGGCTCTCCCAAAAATCCGAAGATCGGCGCCAGTCCGGCAAGTGCCGGGATCACCCCTGCCATGGAATCCAGAATGATCAATACCAGCGGGATTAGGATGATGCCTACGATGGTCCAGAAATTCGGAAGCTTGGATTCATCAAAATCTTCCTGCTTTGCCACATGCTCCGGAACCGGAACCATATATTTGTTTCCGCAGATGGATCCCCATACCGGGCCTGCTACGATCATGGAGCAGATCCCGCAGAAGATCCCTACCAGGATCACCCATCCCAGCTCTACCTCCAGCATGGTCGCTACCAGCACCGGCCCCGGTGTGGGAGGGATGAACGCATGCCCCACCGCAAGTCCGGCCAGAAGCGGGATCGCGTAAAACAGGGAGGACCGGTTTGTCCTCTTTGCAAGAGAAAACGCAAGCGGGATCAGGATGATCAGTCCCGCGTCGAAGAATACCGGCATCGCAATGACCAGGCCCGTGATTCCCAGCGCCCAGGCCGCCTTCTTGTCGCCGAACCATTTTACCATGCTGACGGCCAGCGTCTGCGCGCCTCCCGATGCCTCCAGGATGGCGCCGAACATGGAGCCAAGCCCTACCAGCAATGCGATTCCTTTTAATGTGTTGCCGATGCCGTCGTTCACGGCTGTTACAATATTTTCAAAGGGCATGCCCGCCCCAAGGCCGATCACGATCGCTCCTATCAGGATGGAAACCATTGCCTGTACCTTAAATTTGATGATCAATAAAAGTAATACCGCCAGCCCTATGATTGCGGCCAGAACCAATCTGGTCGGATTCAATTCCAATGCCTCACCAGCCATAATGTGTACCTCCTCAATTCTCTTATATTCTTTTTCTAAATTTGATGCCGGGCGAAACGCCCCTAGCCCGCAGATAAATCTGAAATCTGCCTCTCATTCATTGCATTTACACTTTACATAACATCTGACGTCTTATGTTATCGTGGGTACATCATATCATTTCAAGTTTTCTCTTTCAATACATCTGATGTATTTCTTTCCATTTCTATCAATTTCACAAAAAAAGAATGGTTTCCGTATCTCAGATTCCATCTTTTTTGTGCATTATATCCATTTGATTTTATCAGACGTCTGAACGATTTCGGATTCATCTGATGTTTTCTCCATTTCATGCGGAGGCAGGCCATGCAGATATCCTGTCCGATCCAGAGCTGTAATATACGGCATTTCCGTATTTTGGAGCTGTAGAAAAATAACCGGTACAGACTGCGCGGGATGTGCTTCTACATATGCTGAGGAACCGCACTGCTGGAAATTATTCCACCTGTACGGTTCCTGAATCCCGGTCACGTTCTTCCATGATCCGCAGAATCGTCTGACGATTATAGGTCAGGTGCATCATCATAGCACATCTGGCTCCCACGGAATCCCGCTTCAAGATCGCATTGGTGATGGCCCGGTGGGTTTCCAGTGTCTCTTCCTTCAGCAGACGGTGGGTCAGATTCGCAAAGGTGAATACCGCCGTATTGATGACCGGAACCAGGGTTTCCACGACCTGATTCCTGCTGCAGTGCGCAATGCAGGTATGAAACTCGATGTCCTTATTGATGTGGTTGCTGCCACCCACATACAGGCGCTCCGTTTCATCGCATAAGCGCTTCAGCTTTTTCAGATCTTCTTCCGCGGCATTTCTGCAGGCCAGGGCGGCAATCTCCGGCTCGATCATCAGCCGCACATCAAACAGATCCAGCGCCAGCTTATATTTGTCCTCAATCTTCCCGAAACCCAGCGGATCCTCATCCACGGAACTGGTATTGATCACATAGGTTCCCGATCCCCTGCGGACTTCCAGGATTCCCCGGGAGACCAGTCCCTTCACGGCTTCCCGGATGGTACTTCGGCCGACGCCGAACTTTTCCGCCAGTTCAAATTCATTTGGAATCTTCTGCCCGGGTTCCACAGGCTCCTGAAGGATGTAGCGCATCAGCTCATCCTCGATCCTGGCCCCGAGAGGCTTTTTTGCCATTTTATCAATATTATACATGTTTTTGCTCCCTCCGCCTTCTCACATTGCCCTGATATAATACGCGATCTGATATGGTATCCGCTCTTCTGTCTCCTCCAGGTTCGTTCCCAGCAGCTCCCTGATCTTGTTCATCCGGTAGATCACCGTATTCCTGTGGGTAAACATTTCCTCGGAGACGGCCTGGATGCTGCCATTGTGCTTCAAGTACAATTCCAGTGTGTCCACATAATTTGCATGGCGCTCCCGGTCATATTCCAGCAGCGGCTTCAGCGGCTCCTCCGCCATCTCTTTCAGAAGACGGCTGTCGTCCACCATATAGAGCAGGCGGTACAGACCCATCCTGTCAAAATAGAACAGGTCCCGCTTCCGTTTCTTTGCCATCTGCACCGCAGCCTTTGCCCGGGCATACCCCGTATGCAGGTTGGAAATATCGTTTATGCAGCTTCCGACCCCGACGTAAAGCGGGATCTCCGGCATCCGGCGCTTTGCCCGGCGCACCATGCCTGTGACGATCTCATCCAGCACTTCCCCTGTGATGTCGTTGACCACCAGCATAAAGTCGGAATCGTAGTACATAAAATTCCCGTTGTGGGTGATCTGCTCCAGATAAACCTGCACCCGGTAGGATAATTTTTGCCGCTCCACGGTGTCCATCTCGTCCAGATGATCCGTGGTGATCAGCACCACCTGAAACGTCCCGTCCTCGTCAAAATAGGGCAGCAGCTTTTGTCTGTATTCCTCCTGGTTGGCCGGCTGCTCAATGGCCTGGATCAAAGCCCCGGAGATCTCATTATCCGCGGTTCCCTGCATGAAGATCCGGATACTGAAGTCCTTGATCACATCCGTCAGATGGATCTCCCAGGGGATGGTCAGGAGCGGAAAATCATTTTCATTGCAGTAGTCGATCAGGTGCCGCGGGATTTCAAAAATATAGTTTCCCGTATTGATAATCAGCCCGGCCGCATGCTTTCGGATCAAATCTTCAATCAGCTTCTGCAGCTTCTCCGTGGTATCAAAGCCAAGGCCGGTAGTGACCGCCAGCTCTTTCCCCCAAAAATACTGAATGATCACTGTATCTTCTACCATATGGACCCAGCTGATGGAATTGGACCAGCCCTGTTCACCGGCAATAAAACGCATCCTGTATTGTTCCTGGGAGATGAGCATCATATCCTGTATTGTAAAACCCATTTTATCCACTCCTTTCCTTGGATTGTAATCCTGCTTCCATCCGGCAGCCATATAGGGTATCTGCCATAGATCATATATTTTACCTGATTATAACACTTTTTGTGCTCAGAGCACATATTTTTATTCTTTTTTTAGATTTATAATCCATTGGAAAATTTTGTGATTATGATATGATACAGATAACAGAAGGAACGGAAAAGAAACAAAAATTCTATCAAAAGGAGGCGTTTTTTATGATCACATTTAGTGCGGCAATGGAAACAACAACACGTAGTGAGATTCCGGAATGGATGCGTGAAGAGCGCTACATGTACTGCGACCAGTCAGCGGCTGAGCAGTACTCCGTCAGGAATTTCAGGATTTTGGAGAGATTGAAAAAGATATTTTCGTAAAATTGAGCGCGTGAAAAAAGGGAGCTGCCGGAGGGCGGCTTCTTTTTTGCTATAAATCTTACTCCTCTAAGCGTGAACGGATCATATCCTCTCACAGTCACATGTTTCCAGCGGCCCTGCGACGGTAGATGTTCTTGATAAATTAATCCGCTTACGAGTTCCAAAATAAATTGGTGTAAAATTGAAACAATCGTTGCTTTTTCCTCCCTTCTGTGGTACACTCACATAGTCGAAAGTCCTAGTAAATACTGGCTTTTCGGCAAATCAATTCGAGTGTTCGAGACCTTCCACTCGTAAAACAAAACTAAAGGAGAACGAAACAATGAAAGAAACCAAAACCCTCAGTGTGCAGTTTGTCGCACAGGCGGCCGTGATCGCCGCCATCTATGTGGTGCTGACCCTTCTGTTCGCGCCATTTTCCTATGGAGAAGTACAGGTACGTCTCTCGGAGGCGCTGACCATCCTTCCGGTATTCACCCCGGCTGCTGTTCCGGGCCTGTTCGTGGGATGCCTGCTCAGCAACATCCTGGGCGGATGCATCGTGCCGGACATTATTTTCGGAAGCCTTGCTACGCTGACCGGCGCTGTATTTACTTACCTGCTTCGCAATCAGAGCCGATTTCTGGCGCCGCTTCCGCCGATCCTGGCCAATGCCCTGATCGTGCCTTTTGTCCTGAGATTTGGGTATCAGGTACCCCTGCCGATCCCGTTCATGATGCTGACAGTGGGAATCGGAGAAGTCATTTCCTGCGGGGTACTCGGAATGATCCTGTACGCGGCCCTGTATCGATATAAGAATCTGATCTTCAAACCCGTATCCTGAGCCGTCAGGTTTTACGCAGACAGTGATATTACAAAACGGGACAGGTGCTCTCAACACCTGCCCCGTTTTTTATTCCACAACAGAATACCCCAGACCTCTTCGTAACTGCCGCCTCCTAATCCGGTTCAATAGCCCTCCGAAATATCCCGCACAATCTGTACTTGTGTAACTCACTTCACGAATCCGATAAACGTATTCCCTCCGCCGGCCGCGGCCGCGTCCATCTGCTCCATACTCACCGTAAGCTCCTGCCCGTTGTCCGGATCTATATAAGTCACCGTATCGTAGTCATATCCGGTCAGCAGGACCGCATGGCCGGGATCCGGCATCATGATCACCGGCATTCCCTTGCTGATAATATACAGCACCTGGTTCAGCGTACACCCGGTCAGATCGATCCGCTTTGCCCCAGGTACATACTGCGCCGCATATCCTTCCAGATACTGCATGCAGGCCTCGGTCGAGGACTGTCCTTCCGCCTTCTGAAATGCCGCCGCTTCGGTATAGTACACCAGATCCCGGTTTCCCTTCTCCCAGACGTAGGACTGCTCCGAGGAGATCACCACACCGGAGATCTGCTCGGCCTTCTGGATCGCGTAGGCCGCCTTGTCATAGATCGCCGCCAGCTTTCCGACGCCGTATACATAGAACTTATCCGTCTTCACCTTATCATCGAAGGAAATGGTGATCGGCTGGGTTTCCATCACCTTTTTCGGCCGCAGGATTCTGGGCGAAAAGTCCTTGATCTCATCGGCAAAGGTCAGGCGCATCTGCTTTTCCTTCAAAACCGTGGAAAATGCCTCCGCCGTCACCTTGGATTCCTTGCGTTCCTCGTTGTTGGTCACATAATCCTGCGGGATCCCTGTGTAAACGCCGTCATTTTTTGACAGGCGGTTCAGCGTCATGAACCCTTTTTCAATCAGCACATCGGAGATGAATACCCCGTCCTGCTTATAATTCTTCTTCACCTTGTTGGAGGTATCCCGGATCTCCAGCTCATACATGGGAGAAATGGCATCGCCCGCGATGGTCGTTCCCTGGTCCTCCGCGCGAAGATAGCCGCAGACAAAGTCATTGTACACAAAACCCAGCGGACGCACTGCCTCGGCCGGTGTCTCTTCCTTTTTATCCTTGCCGCCGAAGCCGGAAAAATGCCATCCCTTGTCCTCCGTCTCTTCTTCCTCCCGGGAAGCGTTCACGGTGTAGGATTCTCCATTTGCCAGATTCAGCACGCAGACCTCCTGAGCCGTATTCAGCTCACCGTCCGGCTGAAACGCCATCAGGTGCCCGTCGTCCGATACCACGTACTGGCCTTCCTCCAGATTTTCCGCCAAAATCTCCTGCTTATCCTTTTCCAGATCGACCTGATACAGCACGCCGCCCGCAAGCACGTAGAGAAGCTGCTGCTCCTGGTTGAAATACACCATCTTGCCCAGCTCATCCTCCGCAATGGCAAATGCCTTTGTGCTGGGGATAAATGCTTTCTCCTGGACCGCGTTCCGGGCAATATCAAAGTAATAGACGTCCACACCGACCTGGCCCTCGTGTTCCCCGCGGTTCATGTAGCCATAGACCGCAAATGTCGTATTGCCGCTGTCGTCCACGCTGATGATCCGGATCTGGTGCTCGTCGTTCCGGCTTCTCGCGTCATAGCCTTCCATATTCGCAAAGCTGAATACCAGGGAGAGTTCATTCTTCTTCCGGTTGTAGGTCCACAGATCCCGATCCTGAACAAAAGAGACGACCGTCCCCTTTGCATTTGCCTCATAGGACACTTCAGACTCGGAGAGACCCAGCAGGATCCCATCCTTGTCCACGATCTTCAGATCTCCGTTGAACACCTCATTCATGGTCCGGTTATAATCCAGCAGATACATCTCCCCGCCGCTGCACCGGACCCGGAAAAATTCTCTCACATTGTAGGTTTCCGTCTCTTCCCGATCTCCTACGGCGGTAACCTGGTATTTTGCCAGCAGGGACGTATAGACCGTGTTGCTTTCCTTGATGCTCCACTCCACCTCCGTGGACACCTCCGGCTCCAGATCGCCCCAGCAGACATGAAACAGGTTGGAATGGATGTTGACAGTCTGCAGAGTGGTGTTGTCAGCGGTCTCATCCGGCTCCAGATACCAGGCGATCTCATCGTCCTTGTCCCCGGTAAATGTTGTTTCATGGAAATCCTTTGCGAAGTCCATGCATTCCTTTATGGATAATTCGTCCTGCCGTTCGATCCGGGTATAATAGAATATCTCCTTCTCCTCATCCGAGCCGACCCGCAGCGCAACCCGCAGCACGGCTTCCTGAACGCCCTCCGGCAGGGCGCTTCCAAGCTCCAGCGTAACCTGCTCGTCAGAAAGCTCCTTGACCGCGTTCTGCAGGTAGACCTCCTCTCCGTTCAGGGAATACACCTCATAGCGGATCCCTGCGATCTCCTGCCCGCCGGCTTCCAGATACATGTCCAGAAGCCCGTTGTCCGCAATCGGCGTGATGGTATCCCGCATGGCGGTGATGTCCATTTCATTGACATAGCCTTCAAGCGCATTGACCCGCTGATTCCTCACCTTAAATGACACCCTTGGCAGATCCGGATCGCTTAAGCCCACCGTAATGTCTCTGGTCCCCTGATTTAAGACCAGACTGCTTATGAGGATCGCCAGAACGAACACCGCGACCAGGATGCCCGCCTTTTTCCACCGGCCTCCCCTGGGCTGGTCGAGGAAGCGTTCTCCCTTCAGACGCTTTTTTTTCGGCTGGTCGATATAGGACAGCGTTTCCCGCACACGGGCTTTTTTCGCGTCGTCATTATTCAGCGCAGCCTTTGCGGCCCGGCCTTCGTTCGTCTTGCCTTTCCCCTGAAATTCCCTTGGCAATCTGCCCTTTTGGGGGCTGTCTGTGTTGGATACATTCTTCGATGCTCTGACTTTTTTTGATTTCTCTGTGTTAAGTGAATTTTTCGATATTATCTCTTTCTTTGGCTTCTCTATATTAGATGAGTTCTTCGGTATTTTATCTTTCTTTGGCTTCTCTGTGTTAAATGAATCCTTTGGTATTTTATCTTTCTTCGGTTTCTCTGTATTAAATGAGTTCTTTGATATTCTATCTTTCTTTGCTTTCTCTGTGCTTAATGAATTATTTGATGTTCTGCCTTGCTTGGGCTGATCTATCCTCTGCAATCTCTTCCCAGCCCGCTCCTTCTTCATTTTTTCCAGTTTCACTTTATCCTGTGCCAATGTCATTTCATCTGGCTTATCTTTTTTCATGCTATATCTATCCCCTTAAAATATGACGCAGATATTTACGAATCATGGTCTCTGCTCAGTATCCTCGCAGATGCGCCGCAATCATCATACAGAAAGCCTGCCACTGGCAGCCTTTCTGCATACGATGGTATTTCTGATCCGCTCCGGTTTCCGGGCGGATATGGGACAAGTATAACATAGTCTGGAAAAAAATACATCTTAATTTTCTTGGAACTGTAACGATGTATATCGTCTGACACTCAGCAAAATTTTAAATACCGGGGGTCCTCCTTCAAAAACGCAAAGCGTTCATCGCGGAGCCCATTTTTCAGATTTTCTTTCATTTCCGTCAGAGTTTCTTCTCTTAAGCCTTTAAACGTCATATGCGCATAAAGCGGCGCCTGCTGCATGCTGCCGATTTCCTCCACGCAGGAAAGCATTTCTTCCATGATCTCCAGCGCCTTCTCCTTGTCCTTTTCCTCCGCTGCCAGTTCCAGACCGTAGATGATCTCATAGTATCTGCCCATTTCAAAAAGCCGCGCAAGCTCCCCCTGCTTTTCCACCAGCATATGCGCCCGCTCCATGTCCTGCTCCTCCATTGCCAGGGCGAGCAATCCATAAAATACTTCGCTGAGAACCATATACTCCGCATAGAGGATTTCTTCGTATGTCCTGCTTGCGTCCTGAATCCGTCCGGTCTTTGCATAGATCTGCGCCTGCTTCCTTTTCCGGTTCGGATTCTGTATGGAAAAATACTGCAGATATTCTTCCGCTTTCTCGTATTGCTCGTTCCGGATATAAGATGCGTACAGCATCTCCGCAGCCTGGATCCTGACGCCTTCCTCACTGCTTTCCAGCCCCCGGCGGTAGCATTCCAGGATATATCCGTCATACTTTTCTGAATCCGGAAGCTGCTTCATCAAGCGGTATCCGTCCAGGGCTGCCGCAAGCTGCAAAGCAAGCTGCTCACAGTTCGGATAGTTCTCAATTTTTTTCTTTGCCCACTGAAACACGGTTTCGTAACCTTCCTTCTTCATCATATCAGTGAGCTCCCGCAAGATGCTTCCAAGCTCTTCGGGCGTGAGCTCCTCCTGGAACGACAGCAGCGTATCGACCGTGATACCCAGCAGTCTGGCGATCGGAGCCAGCAGCGTGATATCGGGGAATGAATTGCTGTTCTCCCATTTATTCACCGCAGGCGCGGTCACTCCGAGGCGTTTCGCCATTTCCTCCTGGGTCATACTTTTCAGCTTCCTGTGCTTCCGGATCACTTCTCCTATCTGCATTTTGAATGCCTCCTTTTTATGATTACAATTCATGGCCTTGCCGCAAAGCACAAGGCACCGTGAACAGTAAGGAACTGTACAAAAAGGCAAATTATTTTTGCACAGTTCCTAATCTTTTATTTACTGACTCCATCATACCAGACATCACCGTGTTTCACAATTGAACCGTAATTAAGGAATCTTCAAAAAAGATAACCGCGGGTTATATTCTGTTGCGCGCTCTGATTCAGATAAGGTTCCGAATCGTCCCGCAGTCTGCCGCTGTTTTCAGCCGTGCCGCCAATCCGTCAATCGCGCCGGACAGATATTCTGACAGCTCCCGTCCTGTCCGCGATTTTTTTGTTATTTCCTTTTCCTCCGCATCCTCACTGTCATATTGTTCAAAAAGGACCTCTGCCGCGTCTCTCAGCCGTTCCCGGATTTCCGGCAGTTCCTTCTGGAAACACATTTCCTCCAGAAGGGCATATTCCGATTCCAGAAAAATTGGTTCGGAAAGCGGTTTCCGGATCAGGATATGAAGAATGACCGATATAAATACAATTTCACAGAGGTTTTCCATGATATCCTTCCTGGAATACTCATAAAATGCATCGTTCTCATCCACATGCGGAGCTTCGGATGAGTCCTGGTCTCCTTCTGCCGAATGCGCTCCGCCCATCTCGCTGTCCGTCCCGCCGGACTCCATATTCCGGATGATCCCGCAAGCATACTGTTCCAGAATTTCCGCTACATAGCTCCTGGGAAATTTTTTCAAAAACTGCTGTTCCAGACGAATGCAGTCTATAAACGCATACACCTTGTCGATTCCTGAAAGCCCGGAAATATCCTTTAAAACCGGATAGTCCATCGTCAGGATCGTATTCTGGGGCTGGAATTTTACATCGTACCACTTAAAAAATTCGGGAAGTCCTTTGACAAAGGTATCGTACAGGCACTCATTTTCATAGGACTGAAATTCCGGCAGGATCTCATGGTACAGCTTCAGCGCCTTCCTGGTCTTTTGTTCCACACAGGCTGCCCCCGCTTCATATGCCTGCTTTGCGGACAGCTTCTTTTCTGTAACGGTCAGCGGATGGCGGTCCGAAGCCCCCTCTAGATTTCCGGACGCATCCCCTTCCTGCGGCCCCTGCCGCTCCGCCTCATGGATGCAGTACAGAACAGCACCCATCAATTGCTCCGCCTTTTCATAGGTGACAGATGTGCTTTCATTGGCCGTATATTTTTCCGCCAGCCTGCCCACGATCGGTATCAGTTCTTCCATTTCATAATGCATACGCAAGCTCCCTCCATTGAAAACAAAAAAATCCTCCGTCTTATCCAAACAGCTCTCTCAGCGCTTCCATATACAGGTCATAATCCCATCGTTTCACTTCATCGAACCGGGAAGCTTCCCCGCGTCCCTCAGAAGCCTTGTAGCCCCTGTAGCCGGCCCGTATGGCCTGTGAGAAAATGTTGAGGCAGGTTCCCTCCAGATAATCCAGGTCCCCGAAGCAGATGGTCTCGAACTGTTCCTTCATCAGATGCAGAAGTTCATCGTCCGAGATCTCGTCCTGCATCTCGTTCTTGTACAGGTAAAAAATTTCCTGCAGACGGATCATCGTTTCCGCATAGTTACTCTGGTCGATAAAATCAGAATCACAAAATTCCTCGATGATTCTGGGGACGATTCCTCCGCCGAACTCTACCCGCCTCTGCTCCCGGAGCGCATTGACCCGCTCCGACACGATCAGCTTCGCGTCCTGTTCACTCAAGACAAGACCATACTTCTCCGTTACCCGATTCATTTCCATGACCTTCGCCATCTGTGTTTCCTGCTGCAGCAATACCATCCAGTTCTCTTCCATGGGAATCCCTCCTTGAAGTGCCTGATGTGTTAGGATTTACAATAGTTCCACATTTCCACATAGTTACTGTTTACACCCTGACCAGGCGTGTCCAGTAGCATCAGATAACTATAACACCTCGCCAGAGCAGTTACCAGTCTTGAATTTTCAGCAATTTTGTAGTATAATAAGGATGAAAAAAAGGGAGCGGTTTTATACCGGCTCCCTTTACAAGTTTTGACAGGTTTACATTTCTTTCTTTTCTTCAAACACAATCGTTACCTTAAACAGATCCCCGTCCAGGTACAGCTCGAACTTTCCTCCCTGCATCTCCGTCAGGCTTTTTGCGATGGACAATCCCAATCCGCTGCCCTCGGTGCTCCGGGAGACATCCCCACGGATAAAACGCTCGGTCAGCTCATCTGAGGAAAAATTCAACGGCTGCTCGGAGACATTTTTCAGTGAGAAGATGATCTGCTTCCCATCCTTTTTCAGGTCCGCATAGACGCGGGTTCCCGGCATGGCGTATTTCGCGGCATTGTTGAAGATATTTTCCAGCACCCGCCACATGCGGCGTCCGTCTACATGAATGACGGCCGGTTCTTCGGGCAGAGAAGCGACGACCTTCAACTGCCTTGTGTCCATCTTTTCCGACAGCTCCCCGATGGTCTGGTTCAGCATTTCCACCAGGTCCACATCCATATATTCCAGCGAGATATTGCCGCTGCTCACTTTGGACGCTTCCACCACATCCTCCGTCAGCGTTTTCAGTCTCTGCGCCTTCATTTCCAGGATATCCAGATATCCCTTCACCTTGGGGTCGTCAAAATTTTCCCGTTTTAAAAGGTCCACGTAATTGATGATGGAGGTCAGGGGCGTCTTGATATCGTGGGACACGTTGGTGATCAGGTCGGTTTTCAGCCGCTCGTCCCGCATGCTTTTTTCCACCGCCCGCTGGAGGCCGTTTCCGATATTCTCAAGATTCTCTGACATATCCTGATAATCCCCCCCCTGGAATTTTTTGACGGGAAATTTGTAATCCAGGCTGCCTGCGGCGATCTCCTTGATCCCGTCCTTGAGCTGCTGCTTTTCCAATGCGTTTCTAATCAGGAATACCGCTGCCACAGCTTCCACAAGAAACATCAGAAAGGCAAGCGACGCGGGGATCCCATATCCTGCCGCCGCGCAGAACCAGTGGAAAAGGACAAATACGCCGTATGCCGCTGCCACCTTCCATAACACCTGGCGCTGCCGCCAGAATGTCTGCGCGCATCCGAAGCATGCTGCCACCGCTTTTTTGCTCCATATAAGAAGTATTCTCAGGATACTGTCCTTCCAGAGCGTGCGTCCCTTGATCCGGCGCGCCAAGGACAGCCAGCCGATCAGGAAGCAGACCGCCGTCTCTGCCGTGTAAACGGAGATCACAATGACATCTTCTGTTGTCATTTCAAATCCATAATAGTAAAAGCTCCCGTCCGAAATGTACTCTACTGCACTCACCCCGCGCCAGGCCGAACTCAGCAGGAACGTAGCCGCCAGCCAGGGAAGGAATACCAGCGCCGCGGACAGTTCCGTTTTCCATCGGTCAAAGGGATGCAGATACAGTTCGCCGCCTTCCTCCGGCCTGCGTCCCGCGGTCACGGTCAGCCAGACCAGCGCCCCAAGAAGCAGGATCAGGGAAATGACCAAAGCCTTTGCCGCTTTGTTGATATAAGGCACATATTGATTATAATTTTCTGATGCCCTGCGGAAAATGTCATTGATTGGATAGGAGGTTTCCACGGCTGCCGCCACGGTATAATTCTTCCCAAGGCAGTCCTCATACCAGCGGTTATGGTTTCTCCAGTATGCCCCTGCCTCCTCTTCCAGATTCAGATTGCTCTCGCACGCTTCCGAATCCGGTTTCAGGATCATATAGCGCAAATCCGCGTCATTTTTGATGGACGCCAGACTCTCCTCCACATCTTTATAGTTCTGAAACCCGGCATGATTTGTGTAAACCGCTTTTTCGTCTTCATCTACAAACAGATATATGAAATTCGTTTCTCCCTCTTTAAAGAGGCTGTATTCTTCTTTGTATTGGCTGTACATAGACGCAATGCTGTTCAGCGTATACTCCAGGCTGTCATATACCTGGGAAAGCTTTCCGTTCAACGCCGGTATCCGGTTCACAGCCGTCAGGATATTCTTCGCGCCCTCCGGGGCATATGCTTCCCGGATCTGCCCGCCGTCATATTTCCAGACATCCGTGTATAAGAGTTCTCCATCTGCGTTCCACACGAGCTTGTTTTCTCCATCCGGGATATAGCCGTTTTCCAGCGCCTCTAAAAACCGCTCCTCGTAGTCAGACTCCAGGCGCAGGCTACCGTCCGACAACTGCTTTTTGAACTCCTTCATCACATAGTAATAGTAGGTTCCGTCCGGCTTCCGGCAGACCATGATGCTGTCATCCTCATATGGACTGTAATACATACGATCCATATCGCCCGATACGCCCCACTCCACCAGGTCCCCAAGCCTGTATTCCAGGCCGGAACGTGCATCCTCCTCACTGAGCTCCGCGGTATCCGTACCAGATACGTCCTCCTCACTGAGGATCACCGTGCTGGATGCAAGATCTGTATCTCCCGCGCCTTCCGCAGCCTCTGTACTATATAAATCCGCGCCATATGAGCCCTCTGTGCCGTCGTCCTCGCTGTACGCGGTATCTATTCCAGCGCTGTCAGCCGCATATTCCAGGATATCGATCCGTTTATCCGGATCATATTTTCCGTCCGTTTCCAGCAGCCTGGCCGCATCCACACGTTCCATTTTCGTTGCGATCGCAGACACCATATTGTTCAAAAAGCTGTCCGTTTCCTCATAGGGCCTCCGCTCTTTGCTAAATGCGTCCGCCGGTGTCACAATATCCGGAAAGCCCGCCAGCAGCACAAAGCTCAGTGTCCCAATCACCGCCGTCACCAGCACGGTCAGGAGAAGCAGGAGCTTTACGGCCGCATGCCGATACCATTTCTTCATACTCTATCATCCTTTCACTCAATGTCTTTCCAGCTTTTCAATCTTATAGCCCACGCCCCAGACCACTTTCAGGTATCTGGGATCCTTCGGATTGATCTCAATCTTCTCCCGGATATGGCGGATATGTACCGCCACCGTGTTGTCCGCCCCGATGGCCTCCTCGTTCCAGATGGATTCGTAGATCTGGCCGATGGAAAATACCCTTCCCTGGTTGCGCATCAGAAGCTTTAAGATATTGTACTCAATGGGGGTCAGCTTCACCGGTTCCCCGTCCACGGTCACTTCCTTCAGGTCGTCATTCATCCGCAGGCCGCCTGTCTCATAGATGGTCTCGGACTCTTCCTTTGCCGTGCCGCCCAGCTGGGTGTATCTTCTGAGCTGTGATTTTGCCCGTGCCACCAGCTCCAACGGGTTGAACGGCTTTGTTACATAATCGTCGGCTCCCACGTTGAGCCCCAGGATCTTGTCTACGTCCTCCGACTTTGCCGACAGGATAATGATCGGGATGCTGTGCTTCTCCCGGATCTTCAATGTGGCATGGATTCCGTCCAGTCTGGGCATCATCACATCCAGGATCAGCAGATGGACGTCCTCCGTCTCCAGGAGTTTCAGCGCCTGCATTCCGTCATAAGCCTTCAGGATATGGTAGCCTTCCTGGGACAGATATATTTCGATTGCTTCTACGATTTCTTTGTCATCGTCACATACTAAAATATTATACATTCCTTATCACCTCCCTTGTATTATACATGATATCCCGCAATTTTTAATAAGGAAGCAGGAAATTTCTTATGAAATTATTAAATTATGAGCAACCCGGATTTTCTTTCATATAATAAAGAGACAGAACATCATCCTGAGAAAGGAGTTTTTCATGAGTATAAAGGGACTTGATGTCAGTGAATTTCAGGGAATTGTAGATTGGGCGCAGGTGAAAGGCGCCGGATATCAGTTCGCCATGCTGCGTGCCGGATATGGCTTCCGGACGCCGGACCAGCAGTTCCGCAGAAACGCGGCCGAATGCAATCGCATCGGACTCCCGGCAGGCGCGTACTGGTTCTGCTATGCCCTCAGCCCGGAAGATGCCAGAAAGGAGGCGGACGGATGCCTGGAGGCGATCGCCCCATACCGGATGGAATATCCTATCTGCTACGATATTGAACACGCTTCCGTAACCTATGCCGAACAAAACGGTGTGACGATCACGCCTGCGCTGGCAACCCAGATTGTAACAGCCTTCTGCGACCGGATCGAGGAGCGGGGATATTTTGCCATGTATTACAGCAATCAGAATTTCCTGGAGACCTATCTTTCCCGGGATCTGAACCGGCGCTATGCACTGTGGTTTGCCCGTTACGGCAGCCGTTACGATGGGATCGACTACGGCATCTGGCAGTACACAAGCACCGGAAGCATCCCCGGAATCGCAGGAAATGTAGACCTGGACACCGGTTATGTGGATTATGCTTCCGTCATCCGAAAAGCCGGCCTGAACCACCTGGGCAGCAAGCCGACTCCCCCGCCGAAACCCACACCGCCCCCGGCGGACTATATCACCTATGTCGTCCAGCCCGGGGATACCTTGAGTGAGATCGCGGTAAGATACGGCACCACCTACCAGGCGCTGGCCGCACTGAACAACATTTCCGATCCGAATCTGATCCACCCCGGCCAGACCATACGCGTCCCGGAAAAAAGCGGCTCCGCCCCGCGGTACTATACCATCCAGTCCGGCGACACCCTGAGCGGGATCGCAGTCCGCTTCGGGACCTCCGTCACCACCCTGATGTCCCTGAACGGAATCACCAACCCCAACCTCATCTACGCCGGAAATACCATACGCATCTCCTGATCCCCTCCCCCAGCCAGCCTCCGCGGGCGCTGGCTGGGCGTCCTCACATTTCCATTTGCCTTTTTCCTTCGATAGTGATAAGATATCAGGGTGAGAAAGGAGCATAAAATATGGATCAGAAAAGAAAACGACATACGAATGATAAAACATTGATCCTGGTTCTTGTCGGTATCCTTGCCGTGGCATTTTGTGTCATCGGAGCTGTGATAGGCATCGGACTGTTGAAATCCAATGATACCAAGGACAAAGAGCCTGTCAAAAAAGAAGAAACAACGTCTATAGCAATCGAGGAACCGACGGAAGCACCGGAGCCTGAGCCGGTCCTTGAGACCGTGCCGCAGAAAATAGATTTCCAGGGATTATGGGCCGTCAACCCGGATGCTTATGCTTTCATCGAGATCCCCGGCACACAGGTCAATTATCCGGTCATGCAGAGTTCCACCCAGGAAGAGGATTATTACCTGAACGTGACCTTCGAAGGCGTAGCTGCTCTGCCTGGATCGATCTATTCCCGCATGGTCAATGCAAAGGATTTTACCGATCCCATCACTGTCATCTATGGACATGACATGCTGGACGGCTCCTATTTCGGAGATCTGAAAAATTATGTTGACCGGAATTTCTTCGATACATACCGGGATATGTATATTTATCTGCCGGAAAGGCAGCTGCATTATCAGATCATTGCAGAGGTGGTATATGGCGACATGCTCATCTCAGATTCTCATGATCTGAAGATTCCGGAATCCGTTATTACTTTTGTTGATGAATTAAAAAGCATACAGGAAGCTCAGAACCAGTATGCAGAAGATATGACCGTGAGTTCCGAGGACCGTCTGGTCGCCTTATCCACCTGTATCGGGGACAGGCCCAGCAACCGCCGCCTGGTCGTTGCAAAGCTCGTGGATGAAAAGCTGATCGAGACCCAGCCTGCGGAAAATGCAGGCGCTCCGGAAGATGCCGGAAGCGCAGCCCCCGCGGAAACCCCGGAAAATACAAATACCCCGGAAAACCCTCCAGCCTGAGGGATTCCGAGGTCATGCTGCTAAGCGCCGGATAAATCTGCCGTAAGTCAAAGGCCCCGCAGCAAGCTGCGGGGCGTCCTGCTTATGCTTCGATGTTTCGGATATATTCAGCCGATCCGTTCCTCGATCCAATGATAAAGATCTTCCGATACCTGCTTCCTATCTCTTTCGTTGAGCAGTTCATGCCGGTCGCCCGCATACAGCCGGAGAGATACATCCCGGATTCCGGCCGCCTTATACTTCTCGTAGATCTTGCGCACCCCTTTCCCATATCTGCCCACCGGGTCATCTGTTCCGGCAGCAAACAAGATCGGCAGTGTCTTCGGGATCATGAAAACGCTCTCTTTTTTCTGCATTTTCCGCATTCCCTCCAGCAAATGATAGTACGCATTTACCGTAAATACAAAGGAACATAAAGGATCCGCCACATAGGCATCCAGCTTGTCCAGGTCGCCCGTCACCCAGTCCGCACGGGTACGCGCCGGCTTATACTTTTTATTGAAAGAGCCTGTCACCACTTTATCCACAAGCTTACTGCGGTAATGCCATCCCCGAACCAGTGCGATCATACGGCACAGGCACTGTCCAAAGCGCAGCGACACCTGAGGCTGCTCTGCCACAACACCGATCAAAAGCGCCCCGGCAAGCCCGGTTCCATAGGTCTGTATATACTGGCGCAGCAGGATGGACCCCATACTGTGTCCCAGCATAAAGTAGGGAACCTCCGGATATTTTTTCATGGTACGCTGGCGCAGTGTATGGATATCCGCCAGCACGCAGGCATTGCCGTACTTTTCATGGAAAAAGCCATACTCCGTCTTGCTCTGTATGGATTTTCCATGCCCCAGATGGTCATTCCCCACAACATAAAATCCCTGTCCGCATAAATATTGTGCAAACTCATCATAGCGGTCAATATACTCCACCATGCCGTGGCACATCTGAAGCACCGCCTTCACTTCGCCTTCCGGCTTCCACTCAATCGTATGGATCTCCGTATTTCCATCCTTCGACGGAAAATAAAATTCGCTTTTCATGTTCCCGAACATCCCTTCCCTGGATTCGTTGTGCCAGCCGCAGAGCGGCATAATTCCTTATGCGGCTGCACATATCACATTATACTGAGGAGCAGATTTATCTGGCGCTTAGGAACTGTAGGAAAATAGCAAGATGTATGAGTTATTTCCATACAGTTCCTTAGTATAACATAATGGATCAGCGGTCCTCCAGCTTCACATAGCTGCGGTACGGTGCAAGCGGCATGTATGCCGGACGGATGATCTTATCTACATTCGTCAGCTCTTCCAGCCGATGCGCGCTCCAGCCCACGATACGCGCCATTGCAAAGATCGGCGTATACAGTGCAGGCGGCAGATCCAGCATACTGTAGACCAGTCCGCTGTAAAAGTCCACATTGGCATTGACACCCTTGTACATCCGGCGCTTCTCCCCGATGATCTCCGGCGCCATATGCTCTACCTTTTCATACAGTGCATATTCGGCCTGATGGCCCTTTTCCCTTGCAAGCTGCTTCACAAAACGCTTGAAGATATCTGCACGCGGGTCGGAAATGGAGTAGATTGCATGTCCCATACCGTAGATGAGTCCCTTCCTGTCAAATGCCTTCTTATCCAGGAGGTCTTCCAGGTACTTCCGGATCTGCTGCTCGTCCGTCCAGTCCGTCAGCGTATTCTTCATATCTTCAAACATCTGCGTCACCTTGACATTGGCTCCGCCGTGCTTCGGTCCCTTCAATGAAGACATGGCCGCCGCGATGGTGGAGTATGTATCGGTTCCGGATGATGTCACGACATGGGTTGTAAACGTAGAGTTGTTACCGCCGCCGTGATCCATGTGGAGCACCAGGGCCATATCCAGAATCTTGGCCTCCAGCTTGGTATACTTACGGTCCTCCCTGAGCATCATCAGGATATTCTCCGCAGCCGAAAGTGCCGGATCCGGTGCATAAATAAACAGGTCCTCGCCCCGGCGGTAATTATATGCGTGGTATCCGTACACCATCAGCATCGGAAACTGGCTGATCAGGTTCAGACACTGGCGCAGTACATTTGGAATGGTGGTGTCATCCGCCTTGTGGTCATAGGAATACAGCTGCAGAATACAGCGTGAAATGTTGTTCATCATATCCTGACTCGGCGCCTTCATGATCACATCCCGGAAAAAGTTGGGCGGAAGCATCCTGCGCTCTGCCAGCATGACCTGAAAATCCTTCAGCTCCTGCGCATTCGGCAGTTCCCCGAATAACAGCAGATACGCCGTCTCCTCAAAGCCCGGATGCTTGGCATCCAAAAATCCTTTTACAATATCCTTGATATTATATCCGCGGTAGTAGAGGCTCCCTGCGCATGGCACTTCTTCCCCATTGACAACCTTCTTGGCACAGACATCAGATATATTGGTCAGGCCTGCAAGTACACCCTTTCCATTTAAATCACGCAGTCCGCGCTTCACCTCATATTTTGTATAAAGTTCCTTGTCGATCGTGTTGTTCTCTTCACACTTGCGGGCCAATTCCTGGATCCTGGGGCTGTTTTCAAAAAAAACATTATCAATATCTTTCCGCATGAACCTCTCCTCCTTCTCTGAATTCTCATAATATACCTTTCCATTATACTAAAAAATCAGCGTATATACAATGAAATGTATATTAAATATTTATGAATGGTTATTCATTTTTATATGTGGTAGAATATTTTTTAAGTTTTCTATTATTTTTGGTCACACAGGAGAAAATATGCTGTCTAATAAAAATAGGAGGTAAATTTTTATGGATAAAAAAACAAATGAGGAAATACAGGCATTGGTCGAACAGGCGACCGCAGGCGACAAAAAGGCCCTGGAAGCGCTCGCCGCAGGCGTGCAGGATATGGTATTCAATCTATCCCTGCGGATGCTCGGCACCTTTGCGGACGCGGAGGATGCCGCGCAGGACATTCTGCTGAAAATGATCACGCATCTGTCTTCTTTTCGGGGTGACAGCGCATTTACAACTTGGGTGTTCCGCATCGCGGTGAATCATCTGAAAAATTATAAAAAGCACATGTTCGCCCGTTTTCCGCTGAGCTTCGAGTATTATGGAGATGATATCGAAAACGGAAAAATCCAGGATGTGCCGGATCTGACGCAGAATGTGGAAAAAGAACTGCTGGCGGAGGAGCTGAAAATGTCCTGTACCAATGTAATGCTGCAGTGCCTTGATCCGGAAAGCAGATGCATTTTCATATTGGGGACCATGTTCCAGCTGGACAGCCGCATTGCGGGGGAGATTCTGGAAATGACCCCGGAGGCGTATCGCCAGCGGCTTTCCCGGGCGCGCAGAAAAATGGCGGACTTTCTTGGGCAGTATTGCGGAGAATACGGCGGCGGCAGATGCAAATGCAAAGACCGGGTGAATTACGCGATCCAAAACCACCGGATCCACCCGCTGCAGCTGGATTATACGGCAGCCTCGGAAATCCCTGTCCAGACTATCGTGGACGTAAAAAATGCGATGGAAGAAATTGACGGCCTGTCTCAGGATTTTTCATTCTGCAAGCCCTACCGTTCTCCGGAACGCACGAGAAATCTAATACAGGAATTTTTAGATTCCACACAGCTTTCCGTGGTCCAGAAACCATAAAAAAATACAGATACATAGCTTATAAAGGAGACGAAAGATGATGAATACACAGTTGATCATGGATTACTTATCGGCATTGAGCATGAATAACAACCGCGAATGGTATCACGCGAACAAGGACGGCTATAAAAAGGCCAATGCCGAATTTGAACATTTACTCCAGACATTGATTCTGGAGATCGGAAGGTTTGACAGCAGCATTTTACAGAATGATCCGAAGGACCTGACATTCAAGCTTGTCAGGGATACCCGTTTCAGCCATGACAAATCGCCTTATAACCCTGCGTTCCGCGCCCATATCTCCTCTAAGGGCAAGCTGCCGGTTCCGGTCGGGTATTATCTGATGATCAAGCCCGGCGATCAGTCCTTTTTGGGCGGCGGCCTGTTTGCGGATATGTTTAAGGGCGCGACCGCGATGGTACGGGATTATATCGCGCAAAACGGCGGGGAATGGGAACGGGTGATCCATGAGCCGGATTTTGAAAAACATTTCACGGTAAGGGGAACAGCATTAAAGAGGGTTCCCGCAGGATATGAAAAGGAGCATCCCCAGGCGGAATATTTAAAGTATAAGAGCTGGTATCTGGAATATCCGCTGAAAGACGAGGAATGGAAGGATGCGGAACGGCTTGTTGCAAAGGCGGCAGAGCTTTTCCGGATCATGAAGCCTTTTAATGACTATTTGAACAAGGCGCTTGCCGGGTTCCAGATGCCGTCGAGACCTTGAAAGCGCGGGGCCGGAAAACCTTCGTATATGGGTTTCCGGCCTGTCCGCTTCTGAAAAGGAAATCATCTGTCTGTCTTTGTTCCAGCAAATCGGTCTGCTTCCATGTCCGTGCGTTAACCCCCTTCCTTAGCAGTAAAAAAAATGTGATATCGGTAATAAGACTTTTGCCGCCGATGAAACATGGTAATATGAAACCCAAAAAAGAAAGGGGGCATTTTTATGCCAGGGAAAAATTTTATCAGGATTCCCAGTATTTTAATGATAGCCGGAGGTGCGGTAAGCATTGTTGTTTATCTGGTCTTCGGCGTACTTTTGGCCTGCGGGACACTGAAAGAGGGAGAAAGTCTTGGATGGCTCGTCGTTGCGCTGGCGGCGGTCTATACGTTTTTTGCCCTGCTGCAGTTCATTGCGGCGGCAAAAGGAATCAAGGGATGCGGCCGGAAAGAGGCCGCGGAGGATCTGAAAAAGTGGGGAGTCATACTTCTCATCGTCTCCATTATCGCGGGATTGTTCAACTGTTACGCTTCCGTATCCCAAGGCGCTTCTGTTGTCTCCGACGTGGTCAGCGCCGTTTTCAGTCTGGTGCTGCCGGTATTGTATCTTTATGGCGCATCCTTGAATGAAAAAGCATAAAAGCGTCTATTTTTACCAAAAACAGCTTTTTTTTACTGTATACAACACTTAACGGAACCGTGGTTCTGTGGTATAATAGGAAATTGTGCCGACACACAGGAATGTTACTCAGGAGGACCGACATGACAACAGCACTGGTAGATGATTCCAGCAGCGACATCGAACGATTGCACAATGACCTGGCATGCTATTGCCGTGAACACAGCATACATATGAATATCCATACATTTACGGAGGGAACCGCTCTTTTCCAGTCCATGCAGCAGACCGCCTATGACCTGGTTTTTCTGGACATCTATATGGGGTATACCACCGGGATCCAGATTGCGGACAGAATCCGCAAGCTGGACCCCAAGTGCCAGATCATCTTTACCACGGTCAGCGAAGAGCACGCTGTCAGCGCCTACCGGGTCCACGCCCTGGATTACCTGGTGAAGCCTTACCGCTATGCGGACCTGGCAGACGCGCTGGATCGTTTTGAACAGATCGCGGATAAATTTGCCCGCTATATTGAAATAAAAGAAGGACGCTATTATACGCGGATCCTGCTCTCCGATATCCTGTATACGGATTATTCCAACCATTATATCCAGATCCATACGGCAGACTGCGTCATACGTTCCTATATGTCCTTTGACGCATTTTTTCCCATGCTGTCCCCTTATTCGAATTTTCTGTGGTGCTACCGGAACTGCATGGTCAATCTGGACCATATCGAATCCTTCGGACAGAAAGAATTCCTGCTGAAAAACGGGGAACGCATTCCGATCGCGTCGGCCCGCAGACAGGAGGTCCTGCAGAAATATGCCGACTATGTATTTGACCACTATTCCAAGGGAGTTGTCCTGCCATGACACTTGCATATATTATCAATGGCCTGCTTTTTGTCATGCCATGTATCGTGCTGCTTCTTCTTGTATTCAAGGATCAGCTGAAAGCGCCCACGCTCCTTCGGATCTTCACAGGCAGCACCCTGTTTGTGATCTTTTCCTTATGGGGGACTTACATTTATTTCCTCTTCAAAACGCCCCTGCAGCATCTGCTGCTCTCTGTCCTGTCCATGTTTTCCGGCGTGCTGATCTTCAGCGGCGCATGCAGATATAACTTCTGGCAGAGTCTTTTCATCATCGCGGTCATCAGATCCTGTTCTGAGATCATACGCTTTTTTTCTTACGAATCCTATTTTCTGCTCAGGGGAGAGCTTCCGGATGAGCCCACTTTAGAGGTTGCGTTTATTACGACGCTGCTCACTATCCTGACCTTTCCTGCCGTCCGGCTGTTTTTCCGGGATCTGATGCAGCCGGCCCTGGATTATACGGTATCCCTCTCGGCCTGGAAGTGGGTCTGGCTGATCCCGTTAAGCAACAGCGCGGTCTATACAGTGGCAGTCGCGCCGGAATATTCCTTCCGCAGCACGCTTACGGAAAATGAATCCTTTCTGATCCCGCTTTTATGGGCGCTTTTGACCTTCTCCACGCATACCGTCTTATTGAAAATGATGATCGATGTGAGCAAAAACGCGGTACTGCTGGAAAATCTTCATCTGTCGGAGGTCCGGATCGCAGCCCAGCAGAAGCAGATGGAGCTGCTGCAGAGCCATATCCTGAAAACCGCACAGTTCCGGCACGACATGCGGCATCATCTTCTTGCGCTGGAAGGGTTTCTAAATACTCAAGATATGGAAGGACTCAAGACATATATCCGCCAGTCCGCCGCCCTCTTCCCGGTAGAATCGCCGAAGGTCTTCTGTGGCAGCGCTGCCGTCAATTCCCTGCTGTGTTATTACATGGAGCAGGCAGAAAAGGATCAGACGAATGTCTCCGCAAAGGTTTCCCTCCAGGAAACGCTTCCCATTCCGGATGCGGAGCTTTGTATGATCATCGGAAATCTTCTGGAAAACGCGGTGGAAGCAGGCCGGCGCATGAAGTCCCGGGAGCGTTTTTTAGATATGAAGCTGCTGCAGACCTGCAGCTCCATTCTGACGATCCAGGTCTGCAACAGCTATGAGGGAGAGATCCGGCAGATGAAGGACGGCTCCTTCCTTTCCTCAAAAAGAGAAGATCAGAAGGGCATCGGCCTTTCTTCTGTCCTGAGTATCGTAGAAAAATATAACGGCATTACAAGGATCGAGCATCAGAACCAGATTTTCAAGATATCAGTAATAATTTCGCAAAATCCGTAGACTTCCTTTTTTTCAATCGTAATTATGCTAGTATAGGTGACATTGAAATACGCGACATTAAATAACCCCTGTCCCTCTGTTCTATCCGGGCAGGGGGCTCTTTGGGTACAGGATGGTAAACGAATGAGAAGTGAAAAAAGGAACTACGCAAAAAAGGGGCAATACATCACCGGCATTGACGGACTGCGGGCGATCGCAGTGCTGATGGTACTTGCCTATCACTTAAAGCTGCCCTTTGCAAAGGGAGGGCTGCTCGGTGTCACCATATTTTTTGTGATATCAGGATTTCTGATCACACGCATTTTAGTATCAGAGCTGGAAAGCACCCATACGGTCGATCTGAAAAAATTCTGGAGCAGGCGGATCCGAAGGCTGCTCCCGGCGGTCCTCACCATGACGTCGATCCTGATCCCCGTGAGCGCCGCATTCAACCGGGTTTTATTTACAAAAGCCTGTTCCGACCTGCTTTCCGCAGTTTTTTGCTACAATAACTGGCAGCAGATCTTTCGCAATGTTTCTTATTTTGAGAATGCGGGCATGCCGTCGCCGCTCACGCACTGCTGGTCTTTGTCCGTGGAAGCGCAGTTTTACCTGCTGTATCCGCTGCTGCTTATTTTTTTTGCAAAATTTCAGGACTGGAGGAGAATTTCCGCCTGCGCAACGCTTCTGATGGCGGTTCTTTCTATGGGAGCCATGTGGGTTCTCTTTGACCCCTCCAAGGACCCCAGCCGCGTATATTACGGCACGGATACGAGAGCATTTTCCCTGCTGTTCGGAGCGTTTTTGGTGTTCCTTATTCAGGACAGACCGGCAAAACGGAGAAGAAAAGGGACGCGGGCTTCCTGGTTCCCGTGGGATACCGCAGGCGCGGCGACGCTTTTGGTGCTCTTCTATATGGCGGCGCGGGCAGACGGATCCGGCAGCTTCCTGTACCGGGGCGGTCAGGCAATCGCCTCTGCCTGCACGGTTCTGGTGATCCTCTCCCTTCTGGATACGGACGGGGTCTTAAGCCGGATCCTAAGCACCATGCCTTTAAAATGGATCAGCGACCGTTCCTATGGCATCTATCTCTGGCACTACCCGATCATCCTTCTGGTCAGCGGAGGCAAAAAAGCAGCCTGGTGGGTCCATGCTCTGGAAATCCTGCTGACATTCCTGATGTCCGCCCTGTCATACCGGCTGGTTGAGACACCGGTCCGCAGCGGGATCATTGAAAAAAGCATCTCGATCATCCGGAGCGAACCGGAAACAAGACGGGAACGCAGGCTGCAGATCCGGACACTGAAAAGAAGTATCCGGGCCGTGTCCGCAGCCCTTGTCCTGGCCGCGGGCGTGCTGCTCTGCGTCTTATTTGTCCCCCGTGAAAATGCATTGGACCATATCGAGGAATGGGAACAGCAGGAGAAAAAGGCGCAGGAGATCGCCCAGAGGAAAACACTGGAATTGAAAGAAACCGTAAGCCGGGATCCGGGGCAGGACGGCGTGCAGACCAGCGGGGAGGCAGCTCCCACGGATGAAGAAATCCTGAACAGCCTGAGCCTGCTGCTGATCGGGGACTCTGTCGCCATGGGTGCTACGGATGAATTTTATACGACCTTTCCGTGCGGGATCAGCGACGTTGCCGTGGGAAGGCAGACGACGGAAAGTATCGGGATCTATGATGCTTATGTAAATGCGCACGGCTGGAATGGGGATTGCGTAGTCTTTGCCCTTGGCTCGAACGGCCTGCTTTATGATTCCCTGAGCACATTGCGCGAAATGCTCGGGCCGGACAGACCCCTTTTCGTGGTCACGGTCAGAGTCCCCTATGTCAGCTGGGAAGGCCCCAACAACCAGGAGGTCCGTGCATTTACGGAAGCTGCGGAAAACACCTATCTGATAGACTGGTACGGAATCAGCGAAGGGCACTGGGAATACTTTGCCGGGGACGGGATCCACCTGACCCTGGAGGGATGCCGGGCCTATATCGATGGGATTAAGGAAGGAGTTTTAGAGGTGTATCGAACGAAAAGAGGAAATGAACATGGGACATATCCACAGACATGATCCAGGCAGTAAGCTGACCATTTTTTTGTGTCTGGCCATGCTGCTCTGTATTTCTCCCATGCCGGCGGCCGCGGCAGACGGAGACGGCGGACAAAAGCTCTCTGAAATTGCCACATTTGGGCATATCGGGCTTCACTATGCAGGTGAGAACAGACAGGCCGGGGCAGAAATTCAGGACAACACCCTGATTGAAAAAGGGACGCAGCTGATGCTCTATTATACATACGATATTCCGGCAGATAAGATCGGGATCGTTCAGGCAGATACCAAGTATTATCTGGAAGTCTCTCCCCATCTGGTCCTATCCCATCTGGAAAACGGTTCATCGCTGACCATAGAGACCGGCAGCGGACGGGATCACCATGGACACCCCCTTTGAACTGCGGGAGAATCCTGCCGCGCATTCAAAAAGACAAGGCAGAGGCGATAGCGCCGGAAGCCCTGGTGTCCCGCAGACAGGGGATCCTGTATCAGGGACCGCGGATAGTGCTTTTCTGTTTGGTATATTCATGGCGGCGGTGACGTTATATTTTGTCTGGATGTGGAGAAGGAACGGAAGAAAGATTCGGGGCAAAAAATAGAGGGGCTGTCGGGAAGTGCGGATTTTCAGTGAAATATCCTTGCGGACATGACTGCCTGACTGGTTGCTTCGCGGGAATCATATAGCAAAATTTCAAAAGCCGCCGAAATTGGATCGGCGGCTTTTTTTCGCTTTATAAGTTTTTACTCAGGAGCTGAAGCACCGGGCCGTTATGGACTGGTCTTACACTCCTTGATCAGCCCGAACTATTCCTGATCGGTACGTTAGATATGTTTCTATGCTGGCATGGCATTGCGTTCAAATACTTCTAATTCCCGCTTCGCAGCCCTGCGGTCAACGTCACCTGTTCTGATAAAAGTAGTTTCTCACAGACCAAGCCATCCCTTTACCGTTTCTACCGCATACCCTACACCTTGAGCAATTTTTTCAACATCAACTCCAAGATTATAAAAGTTTTTGGCAGCTTCCTTTGCCTTTTTCAATTCGCCGTCCTGCTCGCCGATTTTCCGTTCTTCCATCCGAATTTCTCGTATTGCCTGACACACATCGACCACCTCTTCACTTTCACCATATTTTATTCCCGAATTTGTAATTGCTTCAATCACATCTGCCGCCCTACGCTCCACTTCTCGAAAACGATCTTCATTGGCCGCCAGCACCCTGCTTAAGTTCTCCCTGTCCTTTGAATATTTGATAAATAGCATGACCTCCCGCAGACTGGACTGGAATTTCATAATCTCCTCATCCGTCATCTGCGCCGGAGCGATCAACCTCACATGGTAATTGTCCATGCAGGCAAGCACATCCGGGTCTGAAACATCCATCATCTCAAACAGGCTTAATGGCCCATAGATTGTTCTTCACCGCCATAGCATAATGAATTTCAGTCTGGTTCTCCGCACCGTAAAGTACATATTCCATCTTTCCATCCGTCATACAGCTTCTGCACATCACGGAATTTCTGGACGGGAACCGTAGCGCCATCTGCACCATATGGCAGTGCAATTTTAGTGGGATCACACTCTATAAGCCGCTCCGGAAGGATCACCTGCCGACCGCCGTAAATAAAGTAATTGAAAATATCGGCAAACACGCCCGCATCTTTTACATAATCCTTTGTAACTGTATCAACTTTCAACAGCATTCACCGCCTTTCTGCATGATGTATAACAGATATTGATTAAATGAAATTCTTATATCTGCTACGATTTCATTATACTAAAGAAACTGCTTTTTTACAAGCGGGTCCAATCCATTCAGTCGCCTCACATTCAAATACATTCCAGTGATTTCACTTTCCTCCGGTATTCCTCCATTTCCCCTTCATTTACCGTATCCATGATATACTGCAGCTCATGGATCACGGAATGCGCCTCATAGCGCGGCCTCCATGTCCTCCCTGTAAAATGCATGGCCGACACCTCCTTACAGATGATGGACACTCTCACGGTAACGCCGCAGCCTGTCCTCGCCCACATTTTCTATCACGTCATCCAGAAAATCCAGCAGCTTCTCCTGATCCTTCGGAAGCTCCACCTGCATCTGAAACGCATTGGACGCGCCGAGCGCGGCAAAAACCGTATGGATTTTCAGGTTTTCTGCCAGCGTCCTCACCTCCCTGTATTTCTCCGTCTCGCTTTCCTCCGTCCAGTTTCCGCGCCGGATCTCCTGATACAGTTCGGAATCCGGGTAGATTGTCAGCATATTGGCGCCGATCAGTGCGGGGTGGAGCTGGTTGCATACGGCGGCGGTCGCTTTCGCCCCTGCCTCCCCGCGGCCTGCCCCGGATATGCCTGTCAGGTAGAAAAAGCTGTAGCGGATTCCCGCCCGGTCCAGCCGTCCGCACTGCTCCAAGATGTCTGCCGCACGATAGCCCTTATCCATGAAGCGCAGAGCCTCATCGTCCGCCGTCTCGATTCCGATAGTCAGACCGTCATAGCCTGCTTTGTGAAGGTTTGTGAGCTGTCCGTCCGTTTTTAAGGAAATGTCCGTGATCCTTGCAAAGCAGCCGATGGATTCCATTTCTGGAAGCTGTGCGCGGATCCGTTCCGCGATTTTCATCAGCCGGTCGTACTGCAGTACAAATGGATTTGCTCCTGTGAGAAATGTCCGGGATATCCTGCGCCCCGGAAGGCTGCGGTATAAATGCCGGGCCTCTTTTAAATCCGATTCTATGTCCTCTATGGGCGACATTTTGAAGGAAAACGGCAGGTCTGCATAGAGGGTGCAGAATTTGCATCTGTGGTGCGTGCAGCCTGCGGTGGCTTCTAAAAGTAACGAGGATGCCTCGTAAGGCGGCCTCCATATGGTTCCGGTGTAATGCATGATCAGTTCCTCCTTAGTTACAGGGCACGCCTGGCCAATGTGCGGCCTGTAATCCTCCTTGTGTGATCCCCTTTCAGGGCGAGATATAAAGTGCTATGTTTCTAGTACAGCGCTTAGTATATGAGTATTTGCGAACCGCTGTACTAACTGCGGATATCCGTTTGCAGACGGCAGTTTTTCATCAGCCGTGAGTATAACTTAACGCGGAAAAATAATTTCATCAAGTACTGACTTTTTTTGACAGTAGTACGATAAAATACTGATACTGCATTTTTTGATACTATCTGTTTAAAATGATCGTATCTTGATTTTTTCCTGCTGCCGGAATATACTGATGGGAGGAAAAGCTTCCACCTGTGCGGTTGGATGCTCCTGAACATGGAAGAAAGAAGTGAACGTGAATGGCTGAGAATAAATTTACGAAAAATGATGCAGTCGCCCGCTGTGTCCCCATGAGCAGGCTGCAGTCTGTGATCGGCGGAAAATGGAAGATCCTGATCCTCTGGTATATCGCCTTTTACAAGGTTCAGAGGTTCGGCGAGCTGACGCGCCGGCTTGACGGGATCACCCAGTCCACGCTGACGAAGCAGCTCCGTGAGCTGGAGGAGGATGGGTTTCTCCACCGGAAGATCTACAAGGAGATTCCGCCGAAGGTGGAGTATTCCCTGACGGAATTGGGGGAGAGCTTTATACCGGTGCTGGAGGCCATGATGGCGTGGAGCGAAGCCCGTCTCTGCCCGGATTATGAAAATCCGTATAAAAAATGAGAGGGGCGGGCCGGGAATTGCAGGATATTTCCAGACAATTGCTTACCGCTTTATTCCCATAAAACCCGCCTGCATATAGGACATCCATATCAGTTCTTCCGCAGAAAATCCGCATCTTCTCATCAGCCTGAGATGCTCCTCTGCGGTAATCGGGAAATAGTCTTTTCCGTATCTTCTGATATGCGCTCCTGCCTCTTCCCTCTCTTTTCCATGCTCGATCTGGTAGTTCCGCCACCGATCCAGAAAGAGTTGCCTGGCTGCCTCACTGCATGGGGCTATATTTTCAAATGTGAAGAAATAACCGCCTGCTTTCAGCGCCTGGAAACATTTTTTTACTGCTGACTCCCGTTCCTTTTCCGTCAGACGCCGGGAATCTGAGTCTTGCAGTATCCAGCATTTTTTCCGATATATCCGTAAATACGAATTCCGAAATATGAAAGGAATCTCTGCTCTTATTGCCGCTTATGAAGCATTGCCCATTCTGCGCGTCTCCTTTCCGGGCAGTCCGGGCAGATTTCCTTTTTTCCGCGGCTTCATACATTTTTCCCGTCCCGCAGCCGATATCCAGCCATGATACATGTTCCTTTCCCGCCGCCTTCAGAATGTCCAGGATCTGTTCATAGAAGGCATCGTAAAAAGGAAGGGTCTGACGTATTTTTTTATCATATTCTTCAGCCTGAAATGCAGAATTGCCCATAGAATCCTCCTCAATCCGATATCCAATTCCTGTTCGGCACCGGCATCCCGTGTCCGAAGTAAATGGTTCTGTTTCCAAGTGCCGTGATTCGCTTTGCGCTCTCCTTTAATTTTTCCCGATCAGCGTAAATACTCGCCTCTCCCGGGCGAAGCATGTGCATCAGCGCATCCCCCGCAATGACTGCCCGGCCTTCCACGTCCAGCCCTATGGAGCCTTTTGTATGCCCGGGCAGTTCCATCACGGATGCCTGCACGCCGTATGGCTCCAGGGAATCCCCCTCCTGCAAAAACAGTTCCGGATCAAATGGTTCGATCTGGTTCTTTTTCATCTTGCTTTTAGAAGCTGCCGCAAGGATTTTTCCAAATAATCCTGTACTCTCCATGGCCTGCGCAAACTGATTCCGGATCAGTTCCGCATCTTTTGGATGCATCGCGATCGGTACGTGAAGCTGCTGCGCCAGGTACGCCCCGTTCTGGATATGATCGATGTGGCCGTGGGTCAGCACGAGAAGCCGGACGTTTGCATTTTCACATGCCTTGAGTATCTTTTCCTGATCCGCCGTCTCACCGGTGTCCACCAGAACGGCTCCGTTTTTTCCTTTCAGCAGATATGTGTTTACCATTTTGCATGAAATCTGTTTTATTTCTGTCATTTTTGGTCACCTCTGTTTTTTGCAGACAATCCGCGGAACAAATGGATTGCAGATGCTGTTTTATTTTTTTCATATGGAGCTTTATGTTGTTTGTCCATTTTATCACATATTTTGTCTGCTTATCAACAATGATTGAGAACACAGAATTCCTTTTTCATTTTCTTGTGAATACTGTAGGGGGATGATATAATATAATGATGGCAGCAAACCAAACCAGAAACCGACGGGGATGCCCCGGGCCGGATGAAAAAATGGGAGAAACGCATGCATAAATACAGCCTCCAGAAGAAAATCTTTATACTGTCTCTGTTCTTTATGCTGATTCCGCTGATTGCCTTTACAGCCTTCAATATCTTCACTTCTGTAAAAAAGGTAGAAGAAAATTACCGCAGCAGTCTGATCTTCGGTATGAAAAAAAATAGGCTCTGTAACGGAGATGATCTTTGATGATATCGATGAGGCATCTCTGTTCATATTGGTAGATCCGGATATCAAAAAGTTTTTGAAGGGACAGACCGGCAGTGAAAATGCATATGAAAGCTCTATACAGATGGGTAAGATCTACAACAGCCTGAACTATCTGAAGAATACAAATGATTCCATCCAGTCGATCCAGATCGCAGGCACAAACGGCCAGATCCTGGCAAATGGTTACTTTCCGCAGAACATCACGGATAAGGATTGGGAAAAGGCCCGGCAGTTAAACGGGCAGTCCTATTGGGATGTGGAAGAGGGCGAAGGGATCTTGGATGGAACGGTCGAAAAAAGAATCTACCAGTGCCGGCTGCTCCGAAATCCAGACAATACCCAGGAGACCATCGGCCTGGTAAAGGTCTATCTGAATGCCTCCGCGCTGAAAGAGCTGTTTTTAAACAGTGAGATGAACGCAACGAGTTATTTTATCCTGGACGAGAAGGAAAAGATACGCTATGCATCCATTTCAGAGGACGGGCCAGAATTGTCTGAGGTTCCGGTCTCATATGAACAGCTGTACCGGCAGAACGGAGGCATTCTAACCGTCTATGGAGAAAATCACACGAAGCTCTTTGCTGCCCCCCATTATCTGGGAGACAGCGGCTGGATCGTATGCAGCCTGTCTGAGCCTGTCGCGGTAAAAGCACAGCTCTGGGACAGCGTAAGCCAGCTTCTCATCCTGGCCGTATTCTGCTTTACATTCTGTTTTTTGATGGCGCGCATCATTTCAAGGCGGATGAGCCGGCCCCTGGAAAATATCGCAGAACACATGAAGCTATTGGAGGATCAGCAGTTTTCCGCACGGGTCAGGGTAGACGGGAATGATGAGATCAGCTTTCTTGCCCGGCAGTTCAATGCCATGGCCGAAAAGATCCAGTCACTGATCGAAGAGGTTTACCTTGTAAATCTCCGGAGAAAAGAACTGGAGCTGCGCTCCCTCCATGCGCAGGTGAATCCGCATTTTCTCTATAATACACTTGATATGATCTACTGGACTGCAAAGATGGAAAACGCGCCGGAAACAAGTGACATGATCAGCTCGCTGTCCTGCTTTTTCCGGCAGGCCCTTTCCGGAAAGGATGAATTTACATCCGTGGAAAATGAGATCGAGCACCTCCGGTATTATATCATCCTGCGGCGGCAGAGCAAGCGGCCTTTTGATTTCAGCCTGGACGCAGAGGAGGGCCTTCTGTCCCGCACGGTTGTCAAGCTGATGCTGCAGCCCCTGGTAGAAAATGCGATCCTGCACGGCATTCAGGATATGGAGCACGGAAGGATCGAGGTGAAAATATTCGCATCCGGAGAGGATATCGTATATACGATCACAGATAACGGCCGCGGTGTGGACATCCTGGACATGAATCTGCTGCTGAAGCATACCGGAAAAGACAACCGGGGCTTCGGCATTAAAAATATCAATGACCGGATTCAGCTGATCTATGGAAAAGAATACGGAATCCATTTCGAAAATATTTCTGAGGGCGGTACGAAGGTGACAGTCATTCAGCCTGGAAGGGAGGGCGGACCACATGATCAAATTGATGATCGTAGATGATGAGGTCAATATCCGCAGAGGATTAAGAGAGTATATTTCCTGGGACGCCTGGGAGATCGAGCTGGCGGCGGAGGCGGAAAATGCGGAATCGGCGCTGAACATCGCGATGCATGTCAGGCCGGATATCCTGCTGACAGATATCCGAATGGACCGGATGGACGGAATCGAAATGACCCGTCGGCTGAAGGAAATGCTTCCTGAGCTGAAAGTGATCCTACTGAGCGGATACAGCGACATTCCGTATCTGCAGGCCGCACTGCAGTTAAAAGCGGTAGAATATCTGCTGAAGCCCGCGGGGGCAGATAAAACGTTACTATTCACAGTCGGATAAAAAATGGCAGTCGGATTCTTCAAGCGAAGCTTGCAAGAAGCCGATTGACAGTTTTTATCTGACTGGAATCAGTCACTTCACCCACATAAGCAAAAAATCAAGATGCGAAGCATCGGCAGACGGCTTTGCCGACTGTTTTTGCGCATGTGAGTGAAATGACTGTGAATAGTAACAATAAAACCTTTGATTTCAGAGTGCATGTTACCTGTTCAAAAAATCCACCACCGCCTTATTAAATTCCTCCGACTTTTTATTTGCGATAAAATGATTTCCCTTGATAAAAACAAGTTCCGAATCGGGAATGTTCGCCGCAATCAGCTGCGTATGCTCTTCTTTTATCATATCCTTTGTTCCCACGATAACCAGTGTTTTCGCCTGTATCCCTGAGAGTTCTTCTGGATTCACATTGGGATCATTGACCATGAGTCCGAGCATTTCCGCATGGAATCTGGCAGAATCGCTTTTTTCAGAAAATTTTGCTGCAATTCTATATCCGATCTCAATGGGAATCTGAGTCGATCGTTTCACCCCGGCCGCATTCAGATTCGCGCCGTTCAGGATCAGTCGGTTCACACGGTCCGGATGGCGCAGCGCAAAAACCATGGCAATATTTCCGCCGTCTGAAAAGCCCAGCAGATGCGTCTTGTGGATTCCGTGTTCATCCATAAAGCCCAGCAGATCCTCCGCAAACTGCCGTATCGTAAAGGGCCTGTTGCCCCTTGAAGTTTTTCCGTGTCCCCGGGTGTCGATCGCATATACGTGATATTGTTTGGAAAGCTCGCTGATCTGTCCCTTAAAATAACTGCTGTCCTCTCCGTTTCCATGAAGCAGGATGATCGGCTCACCCTGGCCTTTTTCTATATAAAAATGTTGAATGTCCATGATAATTTTGCCTATGTTCTTAATCAAATAACGCTTCTCCCCTGATTTTTTTACCTATGATATTTTTATTAAATTCTGGAGGAGTAATTTTAAAGTCCTTGTATTTCTTTTGAAGCGAATACTCTTTAAACTGAAATTCTCTTAGCCTTTCGATATCTATTTCATCAATTAATATTGTACTATTTTTTCCACCCTTTGTCCTGATGATATCTTTTTCTTCTGTTTTTGACGGCTGAGTAATTCTGCTGTCTCCATACTCTGATGAATTCACTTGTATACAATAGCAATGAATATCTCTGCTTAAGGACTCCAGGATATTACTGTAATAGTTCACATCACGATTCCATTCAATAGCCACTAAAAAATCTGCATATGCCTGAAATATTGAACGATCGTATATTGATGTAAGTTCATAGCAGCAGTAAGATTTAAGACATTATCATTGATTTTAACATGTTCAATACCTGTAATAATTGCGAGATTATTTCTGGCACAGGTTCTGGCAAGTGTATTTAACCATTCAAATGGTACAAATGCTTCCGGCATCACAAGCATATCCACTTTTCCTTCAATTGCCTGATTTACCACAGAAGATATATCTTTATAACGTAGATAACTTCGATCAGGTTTGTCTTTCATCAATTTTTCAAAATTCTTATGGCTCAATTTGGTATTTGCTATGGCAATCCTCAATTTTCTTTTTCTTTCACTGCCTACTGAAATATGAAACAAATCGTTGTTTTGGAGGATTCCTTTTTTTACTGCAACATTGCCTTTTTCCAAACGCAAACCACTATTTTCATGCAGATCATAATTAGAACACAAATAATTATTTTCCTGCAATAATCCAGCCGTTTATCTCTTAGTGCAAGCTCAGTCTCATCTGCTTCAAAAGTCTCCTTGATCACAGGCGTCATTTTATTATAGATTTTTTTAATCGTTTCTGAGCTTTTAATGTCCTGATGTCAAAGATTTTTAATACATCCTCCTCAAATTTTGACTCTACCTTATCCTCAATCATTCCTCCTATTCTTAAATGTTTTCCAAGAAATTTTGACAAATTGAACTTATCAACAGATATACTTTCTACTCCTCCAAATTTATTAATTGATGCGCCATTATGTAATTTATATATTTCATTATAATTATCCTTTTGAAATACAGCTTCGTCTTCAGGCATATTCCTGAATTCACTTTTGTTTTTAGAAATTTCTTCTTTAAAACAGGTAATTAAAGCATCGGTTTCTCCGCTCTTAATGTAGAATATCTTCAGTTTTTCATTCTGTATGATAATTTTTGAGATATCATTCTCCACTGGATTATATCTTTTATTTAAAATATAATTATCCTCACTTTCATCAGAAGATAAAAACAACGCCATACCATCATTTTTGATACATTCTGAATTTCCAATACCGCACCATCTTGAACATTGTTTTAAGAAGAAGTCAATAGCCTTATCTCTTGTGTCAAATTCATTTTCATCAAACCAGTCTGAATATTCGAAGATATCTTTAGCCTGAAAATCATTTAACGAAGCCAATAATTCCTGATTGCCATCCTCTTCAATGTGGGCATCCGTCACTTTTTTAATCTCTTCCAGCTCCAGCAGATTCACGGCCAGGCAGTAAAACGTCTTTTTTCGCCCGTCATTGCAATTTTTCAGCAACCAATCCAAAATACTCTTCTGCGATTCCATCCAACTGTGCCGCAATCAATGAAAAATCTTTATTTAGATCCAACGTTTTCACGCCAATCCGATTGCCGCCCATTACAAAACTGCAATCTGGCGCCACTGCCTCCTCCGTCCTGGCATACAGCAGCATCCCCGATACATTTCCTGTCCCCGCCGCATCCTGATTTTTCACATATGTAAAAATCTGATACATATTGTCAGAGTGCAGTGTGGCTTTCTCATATCTTCTCTGCATTGTATGTCCATAATATTTTGTGTCTATAATCAAAATTTTCTCCCGGTATCTCAGAAAAACATCTGTCTGCATCACCGGCAGGAAGCGTATCATGCCCTGCTCTGTCTCCGGCGACAGGTTCCATTTTACCTGCGCCGCTCTTGCCTCTGTCAGATATGTATGATGCCGTTTAAAATATTCCAGAACAAATTTTTCAAACAGCCTGTGCATATGGTCGTTAGAAAATGCCATCTGATCTCTGCCGGTTCGATACCATATACTTCACCAAAGAAAAGCAGCCCTTTCTTCAGAGCTTTCTTATTTTTCTGCTTTACGTTGGAATCCCGCATCAGGATCTGCGCTGTTGTCTTCAAAATCCGGTTAAAGACATTGTTCACAGATAACTCGTCAAGTTCACAGGAAAGAAGTTTTTTTCTCTGAATCTGGCTTCGGATTGTTCCCTGCAAATTCAGCTTTCCGCGCAGCATGGGCAGATCTTCATTTCTCGTGATGTATTCCCGGTACAGCCCCTGTTTCAGCTGCTGCGCAATTCCTCTGGCAAGGATTGCCGCAAATAAATCCTGTACCTCCTCAAATTCCTCCGAAGCCACATCTTCATAATTCTTCTGACGCAGCACCTGGAATGCGTAAGCAAGCATATAATAGATATTTTTAATGAAAATCCCTTTATCATTCATCATTGAATACACCGCTCAAATTATTTTTCCAACGCTGTACCGTCTCTTTGTCATCAAACCAATATTCCCGAAGCAGCGGGATAATATCGAAATAAACTACGGATTTCATCCTTTCGTCTGTACAGGAGATCTGATTCTGTCCACAGAAATAGCTGTGGCCGATCTGAAATCCTTCCCCCAGCGAATCATCCTTTTTTATCTCCTCGTTCAGCTCTGTGATCTTTTCGATCAGGTCATTGAATATCTCGTTTTGCAAGGACAATTGATTTGTCAGTGATGATAATCCTTTCTCCCAGCTTGCTAAGCGTCCATATTCCTCTTGGAGAATTGCTGTCTAAGAAGCCCTCATAGCCTAAATAGTTTTTTGCCCAGTCAATGTCATTGATAATAACAGATATTCCACTTCGATGTTTTTGGCTTAACTCTTCCTCTGAAACTTCATATAATTCTATAATCTTATCATATACATCCTGAGTACCGGCACTTCCGCCCAGTTCCCTTAATGCCATGATTATAGGATTCATCCATTTTTTGAATCACAAAAGAGCACAAAAATTCAGTCAGAAAGAAAGCCGAAGTGCTCAGAAAATACCTCGGCCTCATTTGATTCTCTTATTTGTTTTTTTCGATAATGGCCATCATTTCTGCAGGCGTAACAATGAAATCTCTCTTTGGAAAATGACGGATATTGCCAGTAATTAGATAAGCATCATCCTCTCGCTTCTCTATAACGACTTCGTAAAACACAAGGTCATCCATGTCAAGGATTTCCTGATTATACAGGGGTATAATCATTGCTCTTTTTATCATGCCAGTAAAATTTCTCCACTGGGTGTAATCCGGCTACATTTTTCCATTCTTTCATATTCTTCGATTTCATTCTGTCCCTTCCGCAAACAAATCATCTCTGGTAATATTTTGCTCTACTCTCCTTTGTACCGCCTGCGATAATAATCCATCGTCCGATACTCCAATATATCTTTCATATGCTCACGGAACGTATGATTTTTTACAACTACCCTTAAATCCTCCCTTATTGCCAAAGCATATCCCTCTTTATCAATAAAAAATCCTTTTCCCGATGCCTTTAAAAACTTTATCGGCATTGTCTTTGCTTTTGCCAAATGCTGTTTATCTGTCATGTTTTTGTATTCCTCATATGTGATTCTGTCAGAAAAATCCCTCCAGTTTTTATTTCTGTCAAAAAAATCTTTCCAACACGCAAGAACCTGATCCTCTGTAATCTCCAACAAAACATTTCCATGATTATAAAATGTATACAAAACAGGAATTTTATAAATTTTCGTCATGTCCGTAGTTTCAATTAATGTTAAAAACTCTTTACCGATTCCTGCGTATAGAACCTCTTCCTCTTCAGATAATTCGTTTAAGCTATGCAAATACTCTAAATAATGTCTGAATGGATTTTCCTTCGTATGCCTTATGCAGCACTGATATACCTCATGTTCCATATAAGTAAATAAATCCATTCTGGTAGGAATTTTCCCATCCAATAGCTCTTTTACGCGATCATATTCCTGTCTGATCCGTTCTCTTACTGTCAGCGATTTCTTATCCAGCTCTTTAAATAAGTCGATTAACCGAACATCAAAATCAACAATACAGTCATCCGGATACTCTACATCATGATAGTCGCCGGCTCTTTTTTCGCGAAATGATTTTTCTCCGCCAAGCAGCAGCGGCGTTTTTCCTGCTTTTTCATAATTTCCAATAAAATCCAAAACATTTAAAAATTCTTTTCCTTTATAAATACGGAGTCCACGTCCTAATTGCTGCAGAAACACAACGGGCGACTCCGTAGGTCTGAGGAACATCACTAAATCAACCGAAGCAATATCCACTCCTTCGTTAAACATATCTACGGAAAATATCACGTTCACTTCCTGATTTTTCAGCTTTTGAATGGCTTTTTCCCTATCCTCTGAAAATTCACCATCAGAATGACTGTATACGGCCACTGACGCAATTCCTCTGCTGCAAAATTCCGCTGCCATTTCTTCCGCATGCTGTCGGGAACAGCAAAATCCCAACGCTCTCTTAGAACGGCATTTCATATAATGCTTATAGATCAAATCATATCGCCTGCCGTTATTTCTATATATTTCCGTCAATTCCCTCTCGTCATATCTGCCTTTTACCAAATGCAGTTTGGAGTAGTCCGTATCATCATAGACGCCGTAATAATGAAACGGCACTAACATTCCTTTGTTGATTGCCTCTTTTAATGAAATTTCATATGGTACATTGTAATCGCAGATTTCATAAATATTTTTCCCATCCATACGCTCAGGAGTTGCCGTGAGTCCAAGCATAAACTTTGGCGTAAAATAATTTACAATTTTTCTATATTGTTCATTTACCGCATGATGAAATTCATCGATGACAATATAATCAAAATAGTCCTTTGGGAAATATTCCTGTTTTAAATACTCTGCCCGCCCCAATGTCGCAACAGATGCGAAAATCACCGATTTATCGGTATCTTTCCGTTTCCCGTAAAAAAATCCATAGTCATCCGAATGCCGCACGTTCTTAAATGAAACTGCTGCCTGCTTTAGGATTTCCTCCCTATGTGCCACAAATAACACTCTGCTGTATTTTGCAGAATCGAAAGCCGCAAGATATGTTTTGCCAACTCCCGTAGCTGCCTGAACAAGACCTTTTGCCGCCCCCTCGGCTCTGCTGTCTTCCAATGCATATAATGCCTCAATCTGTGCCCCTCTCGGCTGAAACAATACCTCGATGTTTGTATCAATGTCATCTTCCAGATGATCATATTTTGCCAGATCTTTCGATACAGCCGGTTTATGCCAGTTTTTTGAATATCTGCGCAATTCCTCATTGTCTATAACGATTGAGTGGTTAAAAAACAAATCCTCAAATGTATGATAAAACAACTGGTAATTTTTATGATCTGCAATACTGCTAAAGCGGTAATTCCATTCAATTCCTGATGTCAATGCGCTTTTTGAAATATTGGAAGAGCCTATGTAAATTTCACTTGTATCTTTATAATGGAAAATATATGCCTTGGGATGAAACGACCGTTCTTTATCATTATAAAATCGTAAATCTATGCGGTTACCAAATTCTTTCTTTATCAAATAAAGTGCGGACGGCTGTGTGATTCCTAAATAGTTCCCTGTCAAAATCCGCACGGAAGCCCCCTTGTCCAAAGCCTGCCTGATATCATTCAAAATCATTCTGATACCGGATTCCATAAGAAAAGAAACAATGATATCGATTCCCTTCGCTTTTGACATACTCATTTTAAGCTGGTAGTATAAATATCGGCTTCGGTCTCTGTCGCCGGTCATTACATCGGTTGACACAATCACCGGTTCATTACTGCTGTCTATTTTTTCCGCAGAATTAAATTGAGCCATTTTTCATCCCCTCGTTCTGGCCGTACATCTAATGAAATCCACTGTTCCTCTATCGTTACATGTTCTATCTGTTTTATAAAACCCGTAAATGTATTTTCCGTCATATCCGTGAAATAACGTCCCTTTCTTTCCCCTGCAAACGTTCCATATTTGAAGGAAGTATAAATAATCCCATTGTCTTTTAATGCAATCACCATTTTACGCATAACCTCTTTAAGTTCATCCACGGGCAAATGTAATATTGAGGAACAAGCCCAAATACCATCATACTGTTCGACCTGTGCCAACTCGTTAAAAAATGCGTGTTTTACTTCAATTCCTGTATATTCGCTTGCCAATTTGCATAATTCGGCGGAACCATCTACTGCATCTACCCGGTATCCTTGTGATAAAAAATATTTTGTATCGCGTCCCGAACCGCATCCAAAATCAAGAATTGCCGCATTCTTCGGTAACCTGTCCGTAAACTTTTTCTGCGTTAATTCAAAATCCACTGATACCGTTCCCAGTACAAATTCCCTTGCGTTTGAATTGTAATAGCGGATTGTTTTATCTTCTTTCATACAATTGCATCCCCCCATATTGTTCCTATGCGTTGAAATACTCTTATTTATTTCCAAATTTTTCATTGACATTTTTTTAGATAATCCCATATAATATATCGGGCACATACTAACGGTGCGCAGATTTATGCGTTTTCAATGAAACAATGAAATTCAAGCTATTGACTTGAATCTGTTTTGTGCTATAATTTTTATAGAGGATAGCGACAAGATCAGCTATCGTTGGTTATGAAGCAATTGACTATGTCGGCATGCAGCCAGTTGCGGAGCCAGACCTTGGGTTATGCGATAACCTCAAACCGAATAGGTTCTTCGGAGCTGAAAGAAAACGCTTATCGGGGCCTTGCTCTTGCAAGATCCCTTATTTTATCAAAGGCTGCATTACAAAAATGGACATTTTACAACAATCTGCATTAGCTTGGAAAGAGCTAACAGAATATCAATACCAGTTTGTGTATGGCTACAAAAAAATTTGTATCCGATTAATCTCACATTTTCATTTGAAGACTATCCACATCTGGCTGGTTTTCAATACTTGAAAGATATCTCTATTCCTAATTATACATCTGCTAAAATCATAGTTCGAATTCTTGAAGGGAAAATAACTTTCGAACAAATTCAAAAAGCAGCACAATATGAAGAAATGGTCAAACCACGATTAGAAGCATTAATCCATTTAAAAAACTCTTTAGATAATGATTTTCATCTTTATTCTTTCATGCCGCAAATGTATCCTTTTATAACTAATATTAAAGCAGATTACCTGATTACTAGTACAGCATTGCGTATATAATGGTGAATAATGTGTCTGATATTTTTGTCAGGACAAGGCGGAGGAAAGAGGCGATGCGGTGGCATCGTTGATTGACGACAACGCAGTGCTGGCAGAAATAGCAGGTGCAGAATTCACCGTTAATTACGCAATGCTGTACTAGTCACATTGTTATTGAAAGCTATGTTTTCATAATCCATACTACACCAAAAGGTACAGCAAAATGCGACTTCCTTTGCTGCTCAGCTTTTGCAAAAGGAAAACGTGACTATGAAACAAATCAGAGAAAATGCGCATTACTCAAAAAAGAACGTATACATATCGAGTCAAATACAACTACTATTTTACTTAATAAATTGAATACGGAATCATCATAGGAAAGCATTTCTACATCATGATCTAATCTGTACTTATTTTCCATGTATCATATCCCTGCAGCCTGGCGGCTTCATATATGGGCTTGAGGTTATGGTTGAGAATATTCATAAATTGAGTTTCTGTATTCCCGCCTATGTAGAGCTTCTCGGTAGCCCAGATCGCATTCAGATTATTTTTTCTGCACTTCTCAAATTTCCTGATCAATAGCTGTGACCGTCTGTCTGCATCCTGAGGGAAAATCAATCCATACAGGTAAAATTGATATCTTGCAAACGGAAGGAAAAATATTTCCCACGGCGGAAGCTTATTGTTCTTGCTGGAATTCAACGATTTGCGCATCGGTATCAGGTTCCATAGTTCATCATTTGAAATGTAGGATCTCGGCACAAAATGATCTATGGACAAATCTTTTGCTGGGATATCTTTTCCGGTATAAATTTCTTTGATCGGCTGTCCGGTCAATTCCGCAGTTGTTTTCCATAGATCACGGGCCTGTTCCAGTTTGCGGAGCTCCTCGTTTTCCGGGCAGATCTTATAGATAATCCCTGGCACGCCGGGATTTCGATCCTGTAAAAACTGAGCCTTATTATATTGTACCCAGCTCTGAATCACAGAAAAGTTCTTCAGAAGCAGTTTTCTCCAATATACATTAACCCGGATTTTCTTCTGCACGCCGACACCGTCCAAAATTGTATAAAGCAGGTTTTCATTTCCTGACAGCCTGGCCATATATGCGATCAGCCTGCTATGTTTATCATTTTTTATATATGACAGACCTTCTTCTAAGCCTTCCGCATCAAAGAAAGGGTATAGAAGCTTATAGGGAACATAATCCGTTAATCTTGTTTTGTCTCTTTTCAATTCCTTTTCACACTGTTTGATCGCGGTCTTTAATTCTTCTTTAGACGGATTTTGTGATAAATTACTAACAGTACTATTAAGAGTATTTATCGCATGCTCCAGAAAATTTTCAGCATTGCCGTTTACAGTCGGCCCCAGCCTGAGATGATAATGGGTAACGGTGTGCCATGCCTCGCATATCATTTCATCAATCACTTCATCGAATGTGAAATCTCGTTCTTCTGTTTTCAACAGATTAAGTATCGCCTCAAACCAGTAGAACTTATAGCTCTGCGCCTTATTATTAAACATACGGGCAAACTTATCCGTATCCAAATTATTTTCATATACGATTTCAAGGTGTAATTCCTGATCCATCTTCTCACTCTTCCCAATTAGTTCATTTGCTTTGCCACATTGATCAATGCACGAAAGCCATTCAGTACCTCATCCTGATCCACGCCATGCCCCCAGCTGATCCTGACTGAACTTTCAATCTGTTCTACCGGAATCCCCATTGCTGAAAGAACATAACTCGGTGAATAGCTTTTGGATGTACATGCGGATCCATTTGATATACCGCAAAATTGCTTTGAAGATATCATTAATGCTTCTGAAGAAACACCCTCAATACAAACGTTTAAAGTTCCCGGAACACAATATGTCTGATCACCGTTAATATGATATGACAAGCCAGACTCCCTGAGTATATTAATCAGTTCCTCTTTGAGCTGATTAGCCTGCTCAAGATTGGATTGATACTCTGTTACTGCTAATTCACAGGCTTTCCCACATCCTGCAACCAAAGCTACCGGAATTGTGCCTGGTCGAATTCCACGCTCCTGCTGTCCTCCGTACATGATAGCCTTTACCGGCGGAAGCTTATAAGATTTCTTTCTTAATACAAGAACACCTACGCCCTGTGGTCCTTGAAGTTTATGTGCGCTAAATGCAAGCATATTATACTTCAGATTCTTTATTTCCTCGACCAATTTCCCGCAGCTTTGGGTTGCATCAACATGAAAAAGGATTCCTCTTTTACTAAGTTCCTCTCCAATCTCCTGCACCGGCTGTATCATACCGGTCTCATTATTTACATGCATCACACTGACAACCAGTGTCCGCTCTGTTACTTTGTTCAAAACATCCTCCGGCTTTACTCTTCCGAATTGATCCGGGTCGATAAAATCAACCATAAAGCCTTCTTTTTCAAGTTGCTTTAGTGTTTCCAATACTGCTTTATGTTCAATGGCAGTCGTTACAATATGGTTTTTACCGCTATTTTCGGCATATTCTCTAAGCCCTTGGATTGCGATATTATTGCTCTCGGTGGCACCACTGGTAAAAAATACTTCATCCGCATTTACTCCAAGCAGATCTGCAACCTGTTTTCTCGCCAACTCCACAATGCTACGTGTATCCTCGCCAAATTGATGTGTCCGACTGTCCGCATTACCAATATGATTCCTGTATACATCAATCATGCATTCAAGCACCCTCTCGTCAACAGGCGTTGATGCATTATAATCCAGATAAACTCTCATATTTATGCCTCTTTAATTGCTAATCCTACGAGATCATCAATACTCTTTATAAAACCTGTCCCACCGAGATGCGCAATCCCTCTCTCCATGTTCAATCGTAAATACTTTGCCACGGTGTCATCATCAGTAGGGAGCTCCATCTTTATACACCACGCCTTTACCAATGCTTCATAAAGCTCATAGTATTCACCACCAAAGGTAAACCAGGACATTTCCAGATTGCTGTCTGCTACGATCGGAATATCCGTAGGAACGGTATTCTCACTGAGTGAATAGCAAAGCGCCCACCTGCAAAGTATGTTCCAGTTTTTGATCCCGGTCTTTCCCTTCAACCTGGATAATTGTTCTTTCGCCTTTTGAGAAAGACGCACCTGCTTCATAATCATGACTTTGCTCCAATCAAATACCCTTTTTGTATGGAGGTACTTTTAGACACCTCATCGTAATTCAAAGTAAACTCATCACCTATATTATTCTTCATCAACCGATAATATCCTTCATCAATCTCTGCATCCGTAGATAATATAATCGTCTGCTCGCCTGCATTTGGAAAATAGGTTGTGATCAGTGCTGTTCTGTGCAGGGAATCCATACGGGACAGCGGGGTGTCTATGATCACAGGCAGCTTCTTCTTTGAGCATATTGCAAGCGCCCAAAGTATGGATATAACCATAAGTTGCTTTTCACCCGCCGACAGTGAATCTCTCGGAATCTCACTTTCATCCTCCGATAAACACTTCCAGTCAAGTGTCTCTGGATCCATCTCAATCTTACGGATCAGATTCTTCTTGTTCGCAAGTTTCAAATAGCACTCCGTTATGGTTGAAGCAAGTAAATCTGTTTTTCTTTTTTGAAGTTCCATGCGATACCTTTTTATGATATTGAGTGCCATGTTTGAATATTTCGATATCCTGTCAACGCTGTCCCTTACTTCAGCTGTCGCAAGATAAGCTTCCACCCGCTTGTTAAAATCAGCCGTCACAGCGATCGCTCTCGCGTTTATATTACTTCTTTTCTGCTCTAATTCGGCTATCTTAACCTGGTCATCAATAATCTTCTGCTCTGCCTTCTTTATTTTTTTGTAAATATCCTGCAGCTCCTGGTCGTTAATATCAAGCGAAAGGTAGCTGTCCAGTTCGTCAATCTGTTTCTCTATCTTTACTTTCTTCTTTAAAATTTCCTTTCCTTCCTGTCTTGTATGCTGAAGCTTCCCTTCTACAAGGTTATTTACCTGAAACAGCGCTTGCTCTGATAGTCCGTAGACCATTTGAACCTGGTTGTCTTCTGTACGTTGTTTTACATAAGCAAGAAAATCCTCTCCGGTCTTCCTATCCCCCGAATAGCCGGACATAAACTCCGAAAAGAATTTGTTTAATTGATGAACGGACTCCTGCATCACTGCACTTGCATGTTCATCTATTGCCTGAAGCTTGATTTCTGACAGAAGATCCTCCACAAGCAACAACGGAAGTTCCTCTGCTGTCAATCCATATATTTTCTCATTTTCCTTTGATAGTTCCGCCGACAAAGTTCCACGTTTTTTTAACAATTCCTGCCTTTTATTAATGGCATCCCCACCCTTTGCAGTATATAGCCTATGCAAGGACTCCAGGGCATCATTGTCCTTTAGCAGTTTCGCATTCGCCTTCCCCAATTCCCGGTCTGCTTCTTCCAGCTCTTCCCGGGCAAGGTTCTTTTCTTCTCTCAGCTTCTGTATTTCTCTTGCAGAAACATCCTGCTTTCCGGTCTTATTTACCCTTTTCAAATTGCGCATAAGATCATTACTTAACACATCAAGCACTGATATTCCAAGCATAGAACGGATTGAATCCTTTAATTGATCATTTGTCCGGTCAACAGCAAGTTCCGCAATCTGTTCTCCATCAAAGAAAAAGAAACTCGACAAAGCACTCGGCAGAATATTTTCCACGAACATCGGCCAGTTGTTTGTAAGAAAATCATTATATTCTCCGTCTTTATACACCGAAATCTGCTCTTTCGCCCGCTTGCTTTCGCCACTCCATGCCCTTTGGATCTTATAGTTTTCACGAATGCCGTTATTCGTTTCAAATTCAAGCGTCACGCTACATGTATCATCATTAGATCCCCTGTTTATAAAGGATCTCAAGTATCCGGAATACGATTTGTGATCACTTTCGGAGTACGCAAAAGAATTTTGACCATATAACGCCAATAAAACGGCTTCTAGAAAAGTCGTTTTTCCCCGGCCATTCATGCCGCCAATCAGAACAATGGGTTTATTTCCTTCAAAAGCAAACTCATTGTCTCCGGCATAGACACCAAAATTATAAAGTTGAAGCTTCTTTATGATCATATGTTACTCCTCGCCATCCTCAAATTCAGCTTCAGCAGTCTGGTAATCCAGGAATTTTTCATTGTACTTTCCGCCATGCTCCTTTTTTCTGGTCATCATGTCCGAATAGAACTGAGTGGCATCCTCTTCATTTTTATAGAACGTCTTGCTGATCGTATTCCTGATATTATCCAGAATGTCCTTTCTCTGACTCACGCCGATTGCCTTACTCTCATGATCGATCAAGGTATACATCATCTCAAATACCAGTTCTTCTTCCGGATACATTTCACGGCATATTTCTTCCAGTATCCTCCATTCTTCTCCTCTGAAATTGTCATTATGTATCCAGTCAGGATCGTCAAAGGGTTTGCCGGTCACTTCTTCATAAATTGCAGGCAGCGAATCATCAAATTCATGTTTTTCATTCACCCATATTCTGCGTATAGCCCGCAGCTCCTGTACCCGAATCAACTTCAAGTTCCGAAACTCTTCCGGGCCTTCTTCATTTATATCCTGCTGGATTTCCAGCAACCTTTTCAGCCACTGCTCTCTAAATTCCTTTTTGTATGGGCCGTGAAACAGTTTTCCGTAATTTCCCTGAAGGTTTCCCTTCATTCTCCGGAAGCTCCTTCGTTCCCGGTCTCCCTCTTCATTGCCGAATTCATTTCTGAATTCCAACAGCGGTGTCATCCATTCTTTTTCCTGATCGTTGGCGATCATAGCTTCCATAGATTTATCCTTTTCCACCATTGTACATACCCAGCAACCAAACCGGCTCTTCCCGCAGGATGGCGTTGATTTGTCAATCTGCATCGGACACTCGTTATCGGCTGTGGCACCCCTGTACATAGTGAGCAGATCCATGTTCGAATAACCCCAAGGGTTCTTATACTGCATCAGGAACGCCCATACGTCATCATCCGACCAGTCTTCCATGGGCGAAAATACCCATTCGTTAGCAAGAGTAGGATTTGGACTTAGCAGTTCTCTGACTCTCTTTTTTTCAAGATTGGTCATCGTTCTGTTTCTCCTAGAGCTTTCCTGCTTTCTGGTACCGAGAACCAGTATGATTTCTCCGTGCTCTGCGATCTTACTTCGGATGAAATTATTGACCGGCTGGATCTTTAATCTGTCAGTACACCAGCGATATTTCATGCGCGGGAACGGATACCCTTTTCCAAGCAGGTTCACCCAAAAAGTGTTATTATAATCCGGTGTCAATCGGACCGGAACAAACGGCAGACCTTTTTCGCCTGCTTCCCCCTTCATCTGCTCCAATGATTTTTCCACCCACTTTGATACAACCGGCGACTCTACCAGCGTATCCGTATTCATCACATGGATCGGCTTATTCCTCTCGCTTTGCGGTAATTTCTCAATCGCCATCCACACAAGCTGAACAGCCGCAGTACTGTCCTTTCCCCCGGAATAACCGATCATCCATGGGATATCATCTGCCAGATACAGGTTTTGTATTGTAATGATCAAGCCGTCTATCAATTCCTTTGTCAGTGCCATGTCTATAATCTCACTCTCCGACGAGTTCTTTCAATGTCTCTTCCGCATACTGTTCCTCTGGTGTCAGAGGTATATCCATCGCCATTTTTATAATATTGGCGATCAACATCGCCGCTCTTTTGTTTGCTATGATACGACCTCTTTTACCGACAGCACGCATATACCACTGCTTCGCCTTCCGGCACCAGTCAATCATTTCAATTTTTTTCAGATGCTCTTCCATACCTGCCTGATCCAAGTATAAATAGTTTCCGACACGACCAAATGCCTGTATAACAATGTTTTGTGTTGCGATATAGTTCTCTCTTAAGTCAACCTTCGTCCTTGTTCCATCCTGTAATTCCCGCCACTGTACCATATGTTCTGAAACAAGCATCCAAAACCGCAACAGGAAGTCTTCACATGCAAGCGCATTGTTCTTGCCGATAATAAACTTATTCGCTGTATAAAAAGTGTTAAGGGTAAACAGACTGGACGAGTACTTGCCAAGTATATCCTTCTCCTTGTCCGTATACTTATTCAAAAAATCAATCTTCCAGATGACATTTTTTGTAACGACAGCCAGCTCATCCCTCGAATCATACAGTTCGGATATTGAATTCGATGTTTTCACGGCGTTTTTGTTCAGATCTGTAAATATTTGCTGACTTCTCTGCAATCCCTGATCAGAGTAAAGAACAATTGAGATTGTTTCTTCTCTAAGCGACGGATCTTCTTTGATTGCGTTTAATATGGCCGCTTTTCTGTGCTGGCCGTCATTGAGCAGGAACCGGGTCTTCTTTGAAATTTTCAGTATTCCTGTATCCTTGCTGTCCGCAATCGGTTCAAAAGCAAATCTTCCATCAATCGATGCAGCTAATGCGGAAAACACATAGGAATCTCTATTATCTAAAATATATCTGCTGATTGTCGGTATTCTTGTCTCATTCAGCTTTCGTTGAGCCCTGTGCTCCGGAATCAGTCCATCACCCTGTTCTGAAAACAACTCCGGAAGCACTTTTAACGGGATCATCGCTATATAATATTCTCTCTTTGCCTGAATCCCTTTTACTACCGGGAAAATGTAGTCATAGTTCATTTTTGATCTCCAAAGAAAAGCACTATACTAAAGTATATACTTAAGTATAGTGCTTTTCTTCACCCATGTCAATTACCAATCCACTATTCAACTCTTAAAATTGATCACAAATTTATCATCAAGACTTTCTATTTTGATCCATTCAAGAATGGAAGAACTCACATCCGAAAGTCTTGCTTTTTTGTTTGTCACCTTGACAATAAATGCTTTAATCTCGTCACTTAAATTCAGGTTCTCTTCCAGCTCATCAATCCGATCTATAGATTCCTTAAGAAGGAACAGTCTGGTATGTACACCATCATCAGAAAGAGTTAAGCCCGCCCATTCGCTGCCTCCCGCTATATTCGCTTTGATGGAAGCAATCATATCCGGGCTTCCCGCCAGATTCCCCAGTGTATCCAATTTCGAAAGACTACTCTTTGTTTTCTTCTGATGATAGGCTTTCCATTCCTTTGCAAGGCTCGGATTTACCTTTCGGGTAATCTGTTGACGCGCGCCTGTCAAGGTGTCCGCGTCAACCACCCCCGCAGTAACCACCTGATTCAGCTTGTCCATACAATCTTCCAGGCACTGAATGGCCTCACTTGTGACCGTATAGTCCATTGTTGTTACAGCTTTATGAAGCTTACTTACGATATTGGAAAAATCTGCCACGACAGTCCTGTAGTCGTCATCGTTCTTTGCCCTCTTCTCTGCATCCATCGCTGCATTTTCCACAATGTCCATATGCTTCATCTTTTTTATGGACTGAGAGAGACTATCCATTAACATGATCTTTCTTCACCTCCTCAATCGCGGCATGGCACATGGCAAGCCTTTCTTCCTCTGCTGTAAACGGATTCTCTGCCGTTTTCCCCAAGTCCAATCCTTTGCTTGCCACTCGCTGCTCTACCTCGGAATCCGCTTTCCCCACATCTGCGCTGACCAGATCCAGCAATTCCACAAACGGTCTTAAGCCCTGCATCGGGTCGCGGCTAAGTCTGATCAATGCCTCCACAGAATCCTCCGTATCCATGATCTCCCGGGCATTTTTTATTGCACTCAGTATCCGTGACGCATTCCGCTTGCAAGCGTTGATTTTCCCGGTGTCATAATGAACCGCAATCCTGACATGGCTTGTCTGCGCCTGTGAATAAAACTGCCCGATCTTCTTTACTATATCTTCTACATCACCTGATTCTTCCAGCTCATCTATATCTATAAGTTCTGCTATGATCTGCATCTGTGATGAAAGTGCCGCTTTTTCATCGTTCACAACTGTATCAATCCGTTCAAGAATCTTATGCAAGTGTTCACTATACATCCTTCTTTTCTTAACAGGATCATCAAGCTGAAGTTCACCATCCGTAAAATGCAGACCGGTTCTTATAACCTTCCGGACAGCCTTATGAAACGAAACATAGTCAAATTCATAATTGGTGGAAGTAATTGCTGTACCCTGCGGCAGGTTATAGTACTGCAAGACACAGTTATGCGCTTCCATACCATCCGAACCATTCGCGATCTTCAATAAATCGTTCCATGTTTTTGTATGCGCGTTACTATCTGTGTTGGGAGGGTTCTTGCCCAACAGCATTTCCGCCGTAAAATTCTGTGGATTTTGGTAATTCTTACAGTATCCATTCAGGATCAGTCTATAGTACTCGGCTGCGGTTGCATAAATAAAATACTCGGATTCTTTATCGTTATAATGCATGATTGCATTTACAATGGATGGCTTTATACTGTCTCTCCATCTTTGAACCCGATACAGGTAGTCTGTGGAGCCCTTAAAATTCCACGATTTTTTACCCACTTCACTCCAGCGAACAAATGCCTCTATGATCTTCCTGGATTCAATGGACGCCGGCAACGTGATCACAGCATCACTCTTCATGGTCTGACGGTCGAAAGCTACAAGGTATTTGTTCCCGGTATCCCGAATCTTCCGCATAGCATCGATCGAAACTCCCTCGGAAAGCCAGTCAATGGTGTCAAATAGATAATTTTTAATATTATTTCTGGCATCATTGAGGGCACGAACGTTTTTTGTGGTCGCTCCTATACTCAGCTTATAATCCTTTTGCTCAATCCACCTGTCTACTTCTGCCAGCGCAATCAATACCTGTTCGTTTTCCTTTTCATTTAGTTCTTCCACCAGTGGCACCGCTTCGTTTTGCCCGCTGCTTTGCCCTTCTGTATGAGCATCCTGCTCGGCCTGTCCACCACCATCAGCAACCCGGACTCCATCAATAACCGGCAAACCGAGTTGCTGATAGACACTTAACGGAATACCGGCTATATATTTTTCACCATTTCTTTCAAAAGACCGCAGAGTTCCATCTCCCCATATATACATGAAGAAGGACAATCTGATCTTTGTTGCGTCATCAAGCGATCCATTGTTATATATCGCATTCTGCAATTCGGTGTTGGACACCTGAAAAGACGGCCTGCGCAGAGGAAATTCCTCCAAATGATCCATGGCATCATTTATATAGGGCTCTATGATTTCTCTCATCAATGCCCTCGGATTCCTTTTTGCCAAATCCTGCTTGTCGTATAAAAACAGGATTGCATTTTTGGTGAAAGGAAATATATTTATGTTTTTCCCGCCATAATTATATTCTCCCCATCCTTTTCCAATCGTATCAACATGAATCGGATATGCACTCAAATCAGCTTTGCCGCCTTCCACCCACTTCCATACATCTTCAGCCGTTAAAGAAATCGTATTCAGATATTTGGCAAAAAATTCAATCAGTCCGTTTTGATTCCCAGAAAATAAATCATCCGGAACATATACAAAGTTATGGATTCTTCCTTTTGTATTGCTTCTGAATTTCTCTCTATAATAACCATCCGTGGATCCTACCACAGCATTGAGCCTGCACATATTTTTATCAGGATATTCTATTTTATCCGTCAAAAGAGCATCCAGAAGCGAATCATCCACGCCCGACGCCGCGGTAATGTCCTCAATCAGTATGGTCAGTGTCTTCCCCTGTTTGAACAGCTCCTGCCTGATCTCTTCGATCACATTCGCCAGATCTCCCGGCTCCAATCCCGCACAGCGCTGTATAACCTTATCCACGAAAAGATTCATATACTCCTTTACAGAATCTACGAATTCCGGCTTCCCAAGCAGCTTATCAGCAATCTTTCTTGCCTTGTCATCTGCACCCAAATATAGCTGATTGCGAAATTCAGCATCTATTTCAAAGTCTTCCCGAACAAATTCAGGAGCTTTGTCATTTACATCACTCGTTTTATTCTCTGCAAATTTCCCATAGATACGATCAACCGGACCATCATCATCCATAAGCCTTGTTTTAAACAGGGAGTTTTGGAGAAGTGCGATCAGATGTTTTCTGTCTACGTTACTAAGTTTTCTTTCGCCTTCTTCATCTCCGGCTTTTCCGTCATCATTGGTAATCTGAATGATAAACTGATAGTAAATCGTCTCTTTCAGTTCCCTTTCCGGAACCGTTGTCGCCGCTGATGCAAGCTTTTTATACAGTTCTCTATTGGGAAGTTCCTTCACTTCAGGCAGCTCAATCAACTGCCTGATCGTACCCTTTAGCGTATTGTCCGCTCGTCTGATTGGAAGAACAATTTCATTTTCAGACTTTCTTATTTCAAGCACGGAATCAATCCATCTGATCAGGTGTGACTTCCCTGCGCCGCTATCGCCTATCACTAAAACAAACTGGTCTTCTTCCTTTTCCCCCATGAACTGCTCATATACTTCTTCTTCAGTCTTCGGGTGCTTTTTATCCTGTTCCGGTACTTCCGCGTGATCAGTAAGATGCTCAGTCACATAAAGCTTTTTCATCGGAACATGAGTTGCGAGAAAATCCCCCTTGGAGTTATGCATAACATCCGGGCGGATCACATCCATATATCTTTTTCGCGCTATATCTATATTCATACTTTTACTCCCCTATACACGATCGATGATACCGGCTGATTAAACAACTCTTTCGATGGATATAAAATCCATTTCATTTCCTGATCGCTTCCGGACTTCAACACGATTTCACCGTTATCATGTAGCTCCCTTAGCGCATTGGACATGGCAATATTCAAATTTTTTTCAGATGTAGAAGCCGGCAGCATAATCCGACCGTATTGCATGAACCTTGCCATAATATCTGACATTGTATATTCCTGCTTTTTCTCCAAATTCATCAGACGGAGTACATTCTTTACATATACATAGGCATTCGGCAAAAAAGCCATATCATTCATTAAGCCAAATCCCAGAAACTGTGACCAAAATCGCCATCCTCTGATCCTGGGTTCCGTGACAGTCTCTCCAAGCTGCTTCGATACGTATTTCAGCATGTTCGAGTCTGAAATGGTGCTGTACTCATATATTTTTTCATTCATGTTGACTATTATGTTTGTACATTTCCAAAACTGTCCATCTGACAGATCCGGCAAAATTGAAATAACATATCTTCGAAATTCCTCAATCGTTTTCAATCTTTCCATGTCATCCGGCAGGTAAACAACATTGTCTCTATTTTCAATCAATTTAAGTTCCTCTGCTGCCTTCATGATTGCCGAGAAATACGACGTTCCCTCATATATTTCCTTTGGCTCCATAAATCCCCGCAACTCGCTCCGGGTAATACCTTTTTTGGAATCCACAATCTTGTACAAGGCAAACACTCTCGCTGGTATTGCTTCTGTTACCATATTTCCAATGAACATCTGTTAGTTCCTTCCCTATTCTCTATCTGATCACTTTTCCATCTATATCCAGTGAAATGGTTTTTTCAGATGATTTTGATATAGCAAAATCGCTGTTTGCAACATGAATCACATTGTTTCCTTTTTTTACACATCTTCGTATCACATGATATTCCTCTATTGCGCTATCAGGATCATCGCTATAAACAGCCATGATCAATCCCGTAATGAAAAATCCGTTATCATATTTCAGTAAGGTGCGTAATTCCTTGTAATTGACATAGAGCAACTCCGGATTCAGATTTTCGTAATATCCGATATCCATATCACTGACAACCACATCCGGTTTATACCGATCTATCAGGCTTTTTCTTTCATCCTGTGTAATCAGGAGCGCCTCTTTTGTATTTGAAAAGAACGCCTCCATATCAGATGATAAGGCTTTTCCCGGTCCTCTTAACTCGTCAAAATGCGGGAACCTGTCAGTCTCATCACAAATCACTTCTTCATGCTGTCCGCAGCCCGGACAGTATTCAGAGGCAATCGGATAGGTGTCATAAAACATGGAAGACCAGCATGACATGGATTCTTTTTCTATTGAGTTTCTCATCAAGGAGAAGGCTGACAAGGATTTTGCTGCTTCCTTTTCTCTAATCGAATCAAATAAAGCGTATGTAGTTTCTGAATCTTCAGTTATCGCCTCATTTAAGATCTTTATAGTAAATATATACTTATTATTGCTGTCCAGCTCAATGGATGAAATGCTGATCATGCCATATCTGCTTAACAGCAACAGGACATTGATATTCCATTTTTCATCACTGTCATTTCCTTCTTCAAAGAAGTTAATCCGGCTATAATTAGGTTTTGTTGAAGCAAAAACTGCAATTTCTCCGCCTCTCCACATATTTTCCGGGTTTTTGTACATACTCCACCAGCGTCCCCAAAGCTTCTGCGTTGTCAAAACCTTGCTTACATGATGAAACGCTTTGGAAACATCCTCATTCTCGATGCACATGACACTCAAAGACGGTAGTCCGTCCCTGCCCCCTCTGCCCAATTCCTGGTAATAGGAATCGGGACTCTCCGGAACATACAGATGAACAACGCTTCTCACATCAGGCTTATCGACACCCACGCCAAATGCCGAAGTGGCTATCATGATTTCATATTGATTATCGGACCACTGATCGATCAATTCCAGTCGCTCATCCGATCTGGTATCCCCCGTAAATGTTTTTATGTTTGAATAGCCAAAACGCTGAAGGTATTCCTTCCATTTCTCAGCTTCATAAGGAGCGTTCACATATAAGATCATCGGTTTTGGGATCACATTAACAATATTTAGGACTTTCCTTCTCTTGTCCTTATATCCGTCAGACATAACCATGACATAATGCGGCTCTTTTCTTAAAGCGTCGCATCGAAGTTCAATCCATTTTCCATTTACAGAAAACATCCTTTTCAAAGTGGTTACCGTATCATCCTTGAACGTAGCCGAAAGCAGGAATGTTCGGATATCTGGATTCACCCGCAGCAATTCCTTTCTCCAGGGGCCAAGGCACTGATAGTCAACCCTGAAAAAATCTCCCCATGCAACCACGATATGCGCCTCATCAATGACTATATTCTTTAAATACCGGCTTGTATTTGCTTCATTGATCAATTCCTGGAATTTTTCATTTTTGATAAGTGCTTCCGGCGAAATAAAAAGCAGTCTGGCAGTTTGATTTTTAATGGCTCCCGATATTTCATTAAACTTCTTGCATCCACTGTGATAATAGAATATCTCATGATCAGCTGATGACTTTTTGTTCTTCCTGGCAACTCTTTCCTGATCGATCGCAAGAGACACCGTAGGTACAATCACGATAGATAACCCTTTTTCCTTATAGCTGACTGCCTGCGTTACAAGACTCTTTCCACCCCCCGTCGGCATAGAAATCAGAGTCGTATAACCGCATGGAGTATTTAGCGCGCCATAGACGCACAATTTCTGTTCAATGGATTTAAAATGCTGAAAGCCTGTCAATTCCTCTAAATACCTATTAGTAAGCAGGCTGTATGGGGAACGCATCTCCGGCACTGTCAATCCGGGGTTTACAAAAGCATTCTCCACGAAGCTCTTATGTCTGACATAATCAGGAATCTCATAAGTTGCGTAGTACTTCTGTATTGATGGATTAAAATGAATTCCCAAATGGTTGTTATCCAGAATTCCATGATCATCCACGCGTAGCTCGGTTTGAAACGAAAGCATAAAACTTCTTAGTGCGCTCACATAATCCGAGAGTCCTGCATCACCTGTCCTGTATTTTTTAAAGGTGTTAGCAAGCCTGGCAACTACATTTTCAAGTGCGCTTTCAACTGCATTCGCATCACTGTCATATTCGGGAATGTAGTCATCAACCTCACCGTTAATAAGCCTTTCTATATAATCTATGATCCGTGCTCTTTCCATCATTTTTTCACCAGCCGCATATAGCATGCGGATTCCATTCTTATAATGGGTTTACACAAGCTATTATATATTATCTCGTATTGCTTCTTCATAAGTTCCATAGACTCATCGGATTGTATTCCGTAATAATCTGCTTTTGCTTCGTGCGTTGAAAGAATCTGGTCTATCATTTCCTTTGCCTCTGATATATTTGATTCTCTCTTAAATTTCTCGAATGCCTTCTTCCTGGCGATTTTACTTCCCTGCATTACAAGCTTTTCCCAGCGTTCTTCAGGAAAATACGATCGGAACCAGTCAATATTGGAACATTTGTACTTTTTAGGAATGTTCAAAAAACCATTACCGAATCCACGTCTTCCTAAATGCTCAGTCGTATCATTCTGATCAAAATACCCGGTCTGTGCAATTCTTCTATGTTCGCTTAAAATCATCTTTACTGGAACATCTGCATATGCCGTAAACGCAACAGGTATCACCTGAATTGAAGTTGCAAGATACTGCCTGAACAGCCCCAATGCATATAAAGATATTCCCTCATCCAAAAGCAATCTTTCATTCGGCTCCACAGAAAATGTATAAATAAATCCTCTCCACTCAACAGAAGATAATGCCGCAATCGCTGTTGCCATCCCCTTATAGGAGTGCATTGCATTGTCCGTGATACAGTCAAATATCTCGTCTCCGGGTGCATAAAAATGGATATAATCATTTTTAATCGCAATATCCCGGTCGAAAGATCCTTTGATGATCCTGTTATTCCTGAGGATATTTTTTTGCTTATCTTCTTCCAAGCCGCGCTGCACCCTAATTGCAATTTCATTTTGCTTTTTATTCAGATAGTTATCCCAGCTTGGCGGTATCAGAAAAGAGTTTTGCGCGGATCTGATAGAGAAATTGTTTTCATCAAACGCAACCAGTCCGCTATCCTTGTTCTGATGTACTGTTCCAAAACCCGCCAAAGACGCCCAGCTCATCATAGTTTGCGCAAACAAGGCATTCTCATTGAATTGGTAATCCGATAGCAGCCGTTCAAGCTGATTATATAACGGTCTGTATCTTAACGCCGCCGTATCAAAGATCTGTTCTCTCTGAACAGTCTCTCTCATCTGGCCGGCTTCCTTGATCAATTCCGGAACAAGTCTGTATAATCCGAACTCAAAATCTGTGCGAATTGAGTCGATAATCTTATGATTGATGTCATTCATTATGATTTCAAGTCCGCTCAAAGACTGACCAAATACATTCAGCCCCTCATTCCAGAAATTAAACAGCTGATCCTCATAGCTTTCGATCGTATGGATAACTACAGATATTACAGGAATCTGAACATCCCTTCCTATGCGGTCAAGTCTTCCTATGCGTTGCTCAATTGTATTGATATTCCATGGTAAATCTACATGGATCACATAGTCCGCGATCTGAAGATTTCTCCCTTCGCCGCCGGATTTATCACAGAGTAATATTTTGCATGTCGAATCTGATTGAAAGCGGTATATATTGATCTCAGCTTCATCTCTGTCCATATTTGTAGAAAAAGAAGCCACTTCATCTCCAAATGTGTCATAAAGCACTTTGCCGTAAACATCAAATGTTTCGGCATGATTAGTAAACACAACGACCTTCTTATCAAGAAGTTCTGTCTCAATATAGCTCACAATCTTTATAAGACGTGAAGGATGTGATTCCACATCATCCAATGCCTCTGTCATGCTTTGCAGTATTTCATCCTCATCTTCCACCCAACGGTCAGCACTTTTCCACACATTTTCTGGAATGGAAGTGTTATTCCCGTATATTTCCTCTAATCTTGCCCGATACGCCCATGGCGAACTGAAAAACGCTTCCAGAATCGGTTGAATCTCCCGTTCAATTTCAGCCGATTTGATGTCACCCTGATTTTGAACAATCCATTCCTTTAAGGTCCTGTATGCCTCATACTCATAATAATTGACGCTGTCACCAAGGGAATATGTAATCTCCACTAACCGCCTTTCAGCAAATTCTCCGTCTTCTTCCTTTGGATAAATCCCGAGAATCGCTCTTCTTCCTCTGATAATGCTTCTTTCAATCTGGTAATTGTCGCATACATAAGAAATGACCACTTGCATATCATACAGAGCAAAATCTTCCTTGTCCGTATCAATGGCAGCTATCATCTTATTCAGCGTAACATCTCCGATCAAATCAGAAAGATCATTCAGAGTTTCCTCCAATTCCTCAAGCTGATCCTGTACGTCTTCATTCTCATGCGGGTCTTCTTCCTCTACTTCCGGGAGCAATTCATTTCTTAAACTGTCAATATCATCAAGCAAAGAATGTGTAAGTTGTGCAATATGGTTCTGCTTATTTACAAGTTCCGTAAACTCCTCTATATCGATATCATCATAGATGGAAGGCTGAATCAGTCTCAGGAGTTTGAGATATTCCTCCTTACGCTGCTGTATAGGAGTTGCGCTCAATAATATGGTGTTCTCGGCATTTCTGCTTAGGATGTGGACTTTCTCATAATCTTCCGATTCTCTTATGCAATTGTGCACCTCGTCTACGATTACGAAATCCCATTTGAAATTGCAGTCGGCCGTCTCTAATTCTTCGATTGTTTCAATCGAAAGAAAATGGTCATTCTCATTCACACCTTCCAGAATACCGAATTTGAATAAGAGCTCCGTCTTCCACTGAGCAGCCAGAGCACTTGGAACAACAATCAATATATTCTTTCCTGCTTTGTTACTCAGGAAAATCTTTAATATGGAGCATGCCTCAATCGTCTTGCCCAAACCAACTTCGTCTGCCAGCATATATCTGCATTTTTCAGTCTGTAGGCATCTCATAATCGTATTTACCTGAAATGCTTTCAGGTAAATTTTGCAGCCAGCCAGCTCTTTAAAACCCAAAATAGAGTTATCAAGAATATTCATTGTATCCTTAACGATCTGCCTTCCAAGATACCAGCATGGATTTTGGAATTCGTATTTGACAAGCTGACGAACCGGATCAGCGGCTCCCGAAAAAAAGGATGCCGTAAGTTTTTCCTCATTCACACACAGATATTCCTTACTGTCGCTGTCCTGAATATAATAATCAAAGCCCTCGTCTTCCCTGATCTTATACTCTACCACAACAGCAGGCTTTTGCTCGTACATGACCTGCGCCCCCTTGAAAAGGTGACAGTGATCCAGTGCAAAAATCGGAGCCTCCTTTACTTCATCGGGGATATATTCAAAAAACTTTCTATATCCAAACGGATCCGAAAACGAAATATGAGCCGTCTCGTTGAACTCATTTACACTGACGACTTTACCTGTCGCAAAAATCCTGGGATCCTGTGGGTATTCATGGTCAATCGGACACCTTACAAAGACTCCTTTTTTTATCATTATGATACCTCATTACTTACTTCCTGCTCGTTCTGAATATCTCCAAGCATATATCTTTGTCTGCACATTTATCGCATAAGCTAGTATACGATCTCCGGTATTTATCCTGATTGAGATTCTCGTCGCTCAACGTATGTTCCACCTCAGCCTGCGTTGAATTCTTAAACACTTCGCTAAATGCTTCATTTGCGGCCTTACTGCTGGGCGCAGAAAGGAAGTTCTCGCGCTTTAGCATATAATCAATGTCTTTGTTCTTAATGCTCGTAAACTTCCCATGGAATACTGCTTTTTTCTCTAAGTAATCTTTTGCCATATTGATGGCGTCTATTTTTTCTGAACGATTCATAAAAGGAAAATCAAAAGTCAATTCGTCCATCTGTTCAGCCAAGTAATTCCTCACCATGTTTTTCACATAAGTCTTTCCTGAAAATTCCTTTCTTGCCCGGTGCTCCAGCAATACGGTCAGATACAACTTCAAAAGGAAATCATCTTTGTAGACGGATTTTCCTTCAATAACCGTTTCCAGCAGGAACCGGTAGCCGCATAATTTGTATTTCATCAGGTCATATTGTGAAAACTCTCTGTACAGCGCTTCTTCCACCGTGATATAATTGTCATTTTTCTTTGCAGCATTTGGAGTATCCAAAATATAAGGCTTAGGGGTTGCATTAAGCACTTTTAGCAGGTAATACAGTTCATTTTCCTGATCCGGCGCATTCTTAATATAACTCAGCTTTATCTTACATTTACTAAACGCAAGCCCATACACTAACGCATAGCGTCTGAAATTCTTATACTCCAAACGCGAAGTAACATATACCTGGTATTTCCAGTCTACTGGTGCCTGTGCAACTTCAAAAAAGTCTATATCAAGCGGCCATGGAAATTCATCCCTATGTGTGATGCTCATATCTTGATCAGACAAACAGGCAAAGTGATAGATCTTGTCCTGATTCTTGGAATATTTTCTTAAAACATCTCCGTCAATCTGTTCAAAATTTCTGGCAATCCACCGCGCTCCTTTTCCTTCTTTCGGAACCTGCTGAAGATAAAGCTGCATCGTTTCTCTCAGACAATCAAAGGACGCCTTCGCTTCCACACCTTGAACCTCATTCAGATGTTCCAAAACTCTTTGTACGATTTCCCTGAATTCAGAGTCGATATCTTCTTTAGTCAGCACCTGTTTTACCAGTACATCCGTCACTTTATCATAAAATGCCTTGAAATCATTTTCCTGATCGCTGAAATCATTGAAAAAGGTATCTGCCACTTCATTCAATGCCTTTAAAGCCATGATCAGATTATCTATTTCATCAGGACTTACATCATAATATTCGATTCGGGATAGCTCTTTTGATTCAGAAGAATCTGAAACCATATCTTCTATTCTCTCTTTTAATTTCTTTAACTTTTTGATGATTCTCCTTATGGTCTTTTCATCTTGAAAATACAGTTTGCACTTATCGAAAGTGGTAACAACTTGCCCTTTCCTTCCTTCAGCAATGATTCCGCAGGAAAGGCATTCATAAATATCATTGATATCCTGAATCAGCATTCCTTTAGACTCTGCATCCCATAAATTTGTTATTGCAATAAAGAAATGTCCAATCGGATAATCCAGAAAATTGCGTTCCCCAAACTGTTCTGGAAAGTATATCTTCAGAATGTCATTTACATTGCTGTTGGCTGCATAAATTTGCTCATTCATATAATACAGTGCGGAATGCGCATAATTGTCCTTCGACCTCTCTACTTCAGCTTCTTCAAATTTTTTGGCAATATATCCCGCAAATTCCGTCTGATTATCAAACTGGGTTACTTCAATCCGATCAGAATAATCAATCGTTGCCGTACTTCCGGCAGTCATAGCCGCAATATTATCCGCAATGCGTCCTCCCTCAAAATCCTTACTGTGATCGTAAAAATTTTGAGTTGAAAAGGTAATCTTACTCTCAAACCAGGAGTATATATTCAACCATGTCTGGTATACGTTTTTATAATCCGGAACATAATTGAACAGAATGAATACATTTTTGTATACACCCAGCATCTCAATAGTCCTCAGCATAATCGGAGAGAACTGATGGATTCCATGTACAATGACCGTGTCTTTTTTAACCTCCGCAAGTCGATCCGGATTACTTTCTTTGTAGGATGCGTCACGCAATGCATCTTCCATTGTTTTTGTAATTGATGCATCAATTTCCTCCACACTAAATCCGTCTTTCAACGAAAAGAACTTATTACGCGTTCTGCGCAGTTCTCTGTATATTTCAACCACACATTTCTGCTCATAAGTTAACGCCGCATCCTGTATGTGATCCGGATTCATACATAACTCAAACATGATCCTGATGCTCTTAACTACATACGCCCGATTTCTTTTAAGAGACAGCCGGATATCATCTATACTTATATCTTCGGCAATCAATTCATCAAAAGCCATATACCCTATAAGATTATCTACCACTGCCCTCTGATTGATTTCAGTCGCGGGACTCTCCCACTCATCATACAAGGTATTTATAAATCTCGTTATGGTTGTAAGCTTACCTATAAAAAAGTCATTCTTATACTGATTCTTATACTGATCACACAAACCATTGGCCAGAGTTTGCGAAGCGCACAAATGAAATCCGTTTTTTATAAGTTCCCAATAGAGTTCTCTATGTAATCTATAAGGATTGCTATATGTATAAATGACTATTGCCATGAATCGCTCACCTCCAGATACCGTCCCCAGCTGTTCTCTATATCAGTATCTACATCCCTTAACCACACAACATTTCTGATCGCTCTTGTCAAAGCAACATAAAGGATCCGTGATTCTTCGCTTATCTTCTCGCGAATTTCTGTCTTTTGATCAAATCCACTGCTGAAATCGGAACCCTTCTTATCATAAGAAAACCCGTATGATACTTTGCCATCCACGATATTCACGTTCAAGCTTCCAACATTAATGTTGGAGATATCTTCATTGGTAAACGGCAGAATAACTGTGCCATATTCCAATCCCTTTGACTTATGGATTGTTGTACATACCACCTGAATCTCATCAGACACCACTGCTTTATTACGCGATGCTTCCTCCTGGTGGGTGGTGATATTGATCTTAAGGAATTCACAGATCAGATTGATCGTAAGATATTCTCTGGAATATTTTCTTGTGATCTTTTCGACAAGGCATTCATAGTTTTCCCTGTATGCCTTTCTTTCATCATCCCCATGACATCTTACCCAAGGCTTTGAGGCTTCATAAATATCACGAAGCGCAACCAGTACAGGCCTTGATTCAAAATCAGTCACGATCTGCTGCCAAGTCTTACCCATATGCAGCATAAAGTATTCATTCAAAATTCTGATCAGTTCATCTGTTTTATCTGCTTCTTCATAACCCGATATCTTAGCCAGGTTAATGTCCAGATACACATAGTTCGACCGTATCAGATTTGCCAGGTAAACCTTATTGCGTGGATGCGTGATCGCCATAACAAGCTTATACAGATCCATTGTTGACGGCAGCCTGTATAAATCCCCGCCCTCCGTTACTTTAATCGTTACTCCGGCTTTTTCAGCTTCCCTAAGGATATTATTGATCTGCCAATTATAACGTACAAGAATAGCAATCTTCATTTCCTCGGGTGAAAGCTTGTGAGCTTTACTGATTATATCAAGCTTTCTGATCTGATTGCCTATCTCCTTAAACAAATCATCATACATGCTTTCTTTGTTTTTACTATGTACATCCAGCTTACAGATAAGCTTCGCCTCATCATATTCTTTTCTTTCTCTGCTTTTCAGCCTGTCCCGTAGTTCCTCATATGGAAGGATTTGTTCATTTCCCATCTCAGAAAACACAAAATGGAATCTGTCAAGCAGTCTGCTGTCAGTCCTGTAATTTCGGTTTAATGTATATTCTTTCCATTTGCCAACGCCGTTTGTTCCGGTAACCTTTTCAAAAGCACTCAGGGTAGCTCCCCTAAACCTGTAAATGCTCTGCTTAAGATCACCAACGACAAACAACCGGCACTCCGAGCCAAATATCTTCTGCAAGCCGGTTATAGTTTCAATCTGGGCATCATCTGTGTCCTGAAATTCATCCACAAAAACATATTTGAATTTATGGCCTTGTGCCATCAATTTTCCGGAATCCACAAGATTATGAATCTGAATCATGCATTCTTTAAGGCCGATCAGGTTCTTTTCTTTAAGCTGAAGGGCATACTGCGTTTCAGCCCTCATGATCACTCGTTCAATCAGTTCGTTGAAATATGGCATACTCGCTGGTGGATTTCCGAAATCGTTTATATCCAGATCCTTTATGTCAATACTGCGGTCATATAATTTCCCGCTAAATGAAATCAGCAGTTCTTCGAGTTTATAGATCGGCATCACCAGCTGGTGTACAAAATCTGGATTTTCGTCATCCTTCTCCAGAAGATATTCGTTCAGATATTGGTGATACAATTGCTGCCTGTTGTATGTTTCACTTGTAATCTGGCTGTCATATCCCAGCCCCATTCTCATACAATCCTTCTGAAGCAAAGAAATCGCAAATTTGTGGATTGTCGAAATCTGGATTTGACTCATCTCTTCAATCAGACGCATATATTTCTCGTTTGAGGTGAGAATAAAGTAATTCATGAACATCTTTTTCAGTCTGATCTTCATGTTATCTGCTGCATCTTTTGTAAATGTGATCATAACGATCTCGCCGATAATATCGACCACCGCATCCGCTGTCTTATTACAGAGATATGCCACACGTGACACCATCGAATATGTCTTACCGGTGCCGGCGCCTGCTGTAATCAGTATGTTCCTGTCAGTTGGTGCATGCTCTATTTCATACTGCTGAAAGTTAAAGTCTGTCTTGTCCGACAGTTTTCTTAATACCCCTTCTTCCTCATCGGTCAACACCCCCTCTTCAATCAGGAGATCCTTTTCCACATAGGTATTCAGATCAGGAACAACTTCAACCTCGCAGTTAAATATACTATAGCTTTTCTTAACTGTAACGTCTTCCGATTTCCAAGTATCTATAACAATATCTTTCTTATTCGGTCGGATTTTTCTTTCGATGAACCTCACTTCAAGTTCTTTAACGATTTTCAGCATCGCATCATTGGATGAAACAAAAACGATTTCCTTGATGCCTCTAAAGTATTCCTCTGCAATCTCCACTGCATCTTCGTCACGAAAACCATCTTTGAAGATTCTCAACCGGGAATATCCGGGATTCAGCGACTGTTGTTCTGCTTTCAAGTCAAAATTAGGCTCAAAGTGATGACGTATTAAAGCCAGCATCTTAGAGTTAAGATCATCATGCTTTGTGCCTTTATCGATGGTGTATCTCTCATTAAATTTCTGGTATAATTTCAAAGCTTCTGACAGATCTTCGCTGAAAATTGTTTCATTTGACTCAGATACAATATTGAGTCCTTTTGCAAAATATTCACTTTCGGATATAAAGGGATAGCATACCAAACTCATCACCAAAGGATTCATTCCCAGTTCTCGCCGAATTTTGTTCAGCAAATTAAACCGATAACCCATGGCTTGTCCACGAGGACTATCTTCCGGATTCTCCGCTCCAGCCAAAAAAATCGTATTTGCATTTATAACATTCAATATCCCATCCGAATTCCATCCTTTGACTTCAACGATAAAAAGTCCCATATTGGGAGAAATCACGCAAAAATCATACTCGCGCCCATTGATACTTCTTGTGTTATAAACAACCCAGTCCGACGGAAGATTCTTGTAAAAGTCGTGCCAAACCTTCTTCTCGCCCTCATACTTGGGTTCTTTGTCAATCATCTTTGCCATTAAACCCACCCCAACTCAGTCATTCCGCTATTTACTCATTCATCAATCTCAGAACACTTAAATTTCTAAAAATGTCCAATCTTATGTACGGAAACTTCATTTTGGGGGTCTCTTAGCCAGCTTCGCAGCGTAGCATGTTTGATTCCCAGATTCTCTGCCGCTTCATCCAAACTGATATATTTTTCGCTTTTCAGTGTATTCATCTGATCTCCTTGAAATTTCAACTCCATCTATAAACTAACAGTATCTATAATAGCAGATATACATAGTTATTACAACATTGTTGACCGCTATTTGTTTAGATTTCATCTGCGGTTCCAGGTACTTTTCATAGGTCAGGCAGGTGACCTATGCTTCTGAAGTTTCTATCACCAGTTCCCCATCCCTGCTCCGGTATCTGTACGGGATCGGTCCGTCAGGTTCAGGCTCCCCCTGGCCAGGTTGGCCGTGGAATTCACGTCATTAGAAGCGTAGGCAACCGGCAGGTTGTCCGTGCTCTCATACAGCAGTTCCTCATCCTCCGCCAACGCTTCAGAAAAGAGCAGGATCATGTTGGGGCAGATGGGGAGCAGGTTCCCGTTCCAGAGCAGGGCCTCGTCATACTCCCCTGTGGCGGCGTAAAAGATCCCCATGGGATTTAAGCCCAAGATGTCGTTCACCGTCTCGGTGATCATATTCTCCTCCGTGGCGGTCTCCATCGCCCCGGTATTCTTATCCGTCAGTTCCAGCGTCATCACGCCTTTTAAAACCAAATCACAGGTCAGCCAGGATATTCTCGCAAAGCTGCCGCCTTGTCTCTTCCAGACCGAACTGCAGCAGATTCACGCCCAGATTCATCGTCAGCCCGTCATCCAGATCCAGCGCGTAATACGCCTTGATCTCCAGGCACTTCGCTTTCCTGTTCGCCTCCGATATTTCAAATACCTCCATCGGGATCGTCTCATAGGAGCCGCCCGCCACCTGCAGGCCCCGACCAGCTGTTTCAGTTCTTCATGGGTCCAGACCGAAGGGATGGCAGTCTGCTTCCTGGCTTTCACCATGGGCATCTTTGCCGCAAGGTCATCTGGCATGATACCTTCCTGGTACAGGAAACGGCAAAAGACACGCAGGGAACAGATATGCTGCTCCACTGCTTTGTAGGAAAAACCTGCCAGTGTCCTGATATAGGTATTTACCGTATCCAGAGTGACTGCTGTGAAATCATCCATCCCCTGTGCGGCCAGATAATCCATCAGGTAGGAAGACTGTTTCACATAATGCTCCGTAGTCACCTGGGAATAGCCCTTTTTCTCACAGGAACTCTGAAAACGGCTGCGGATATCCACAAAAAGCGGGATTGTCAGTATTTCCTTATGCTTGAGATAACGCCGCAGCACCGCATGATGGAGTTGGAAATCCCCTACCATACGGATCACACGGATCTCCTGTGTTTCTGCCTGGGGCAGTGTCCTTGAGAAATCTTCCTGTGTGATCCCGAAGAACTCTTTGAGGAAATCCATGCCCAGCTGTTCCGTGTAATAGCATTCACCCCGGTCTTCCGCATAGGCCATCAACTGGTTCCAGCGCCGACGGTAAAAGGTCATGCTCCCTTTTGTATATCCAAGCCGGAGCAGTTCCTGTTCCAATCCTGAGATCAGGTCTGGTAAATATGTTTTGTCCATAAAGGCACCTCCGATATGATATTTTCGAGAGTAGCTCTCTTAAATATCTTCGGAGACTATGCAAAGCAGCACAAGAAAAAATGGCTTGGAATAGGACTTTCCTGGATTTACTTTGCATAGTTACTTTCTTTGCATAGGGCGGCATCTGTTCTCCCATATTGGCAAATATCTATTTGAATGAATTAGACCAGAAGTTTGAGGAAATCAAGAAAAGATTTGATAAGCCAAGAGATGCCAAAGACAGGAAAACACCGGAATACAGGGAAATAGATAATGAAATGAAAAAGATATCTTATTGGATTGACCACACGGAAGACATCACCAAAAGGCAGGAATTGATTGATGAACATAAACGTCTGAAAAAGGCGATACATAAGATTCCCTGCCATCCACAGACAAACAAGAAATTTACATTTGTACGTTATGCCTATGACTGGCTGGCGGGAGTATGCGGAACAAAAGAAGAGTGTATTGCTCTTAAAGCGGAGATAGCGGATTTTCTGAACAAAGAATTAAAATTGACTTTAAGTGAGGAAAAGACGCTGATAACGCACAGTTCCGAAAAAGTACGCTTCATAGGATATGATATCAGTGTCCGGAGAAGCCAGGAAATCAAAGGCCATAAAGTGAAGAATGGAAAGTGGAGGAAATCACGATCCTTACACCTCAAAGTTGCTCTGACAATTCCCCATACGGAAAAGATAGAGAAATTTATGTTTGCAAAGAAAGCTATCATCCAAAAGGATGGTAAATTTAAACCAGTCCATAGGACAGCACTTTTAAACCAGTCTGATATTGAGATTGTAGAACAATATAATGCCGAAGTGAGAGGACTGCTGAATTATTATAATCTGGCAGTGGATTACCATACCTTAGATTACTTCTGCTATTTAATGGAATATAGCTGTTTGAAAACAATCACGGGCAAGCACAAATCGTCTGTTCGCAAAATTATCAGGAAATATAAAGACAAGAAAACATGGTCTGTTCCTTATGAAACGAAAGAGGGAACAAAAAGAGTGCGTCCTGTTAAAATCGCCGACTGCAAGAGAGGCGAGGCTAGTGACATTGTGTTCCAAAGAACAAAATTCAACTGGAAATCCACAATCAGACAAAGGCTGAAGGAGACCTGCCTTTATAAGCTGTATAACACAAATCTTCATGAGATAATACAGGAACAGAAGGAAAGAAAAAAGCAGACCACTGATTAGGTCTGCTGCTGATCATTTTCTTTATCAGCATCTTCTAACAATGATGGTTCAATGAGATCAACCAAAGTTTTAGGAAGACACTTGTTGGTGATATTTATATTTTGGCTTTTGTAAGTAAGCTGTGTGTATAGAGTGCTGCCAATCGTCTTTTTGAATATGGCAAATATTTTGTCCGGAGGCTTCGGAACAATAGAACGGATATCTTCACTTAATACACTATTTGGAATATAGCAGTCACCTTTTTCAATCAGACCGAGACAAGCAGTGGTAGTGCCGGTAACCTTTTCGGTATAAATCTCTAAGTGGGATCCGATATAGCTGCCAATCATTCTTGCTCTAGTATCAATATTCATAATTGTACTAAGCACTTTTAATTTTAGTTCAGTTGTGTGGTTGTTTTTGAACGAAAAATCACGCTCACTTAATCGTTTGTTTAATGCATAACGATAGAAGTCATTAGCAATTAATCCTTTTCTAAGGGTTACACCTGTAAAATGTAAAAAGTTGTAGGAACGGAATTTCACCTCTGTAAAGTTTGAGTGGTTGTTTTCATCACGGTATACGAAAACAACTTGTTTTCCATCCAAGAATTTTTTATATGTATCAGCACAATTGCTGATGATGCTGATTGCTTCTGATTTGTTCATCTTATTAATCCTTATGTGAAAGTATTTTGACAAATTTAAAAGGAAGGTTCTTCTGCCGTAGCAGATGACGCCTTCCTTTAGTGACTGATTTTTCTGTTGTCCGCCAACTGATCGGCACCCGAAGTCCGATAAGCAATGCTGGTTTTTCCGTTGCCAGCCAACTGTCCGGCACCCGAAGTCCGGAATGAATTTCGGATTTTATGTGTCAGTCCACATGACAAGCATATAGCCTATCTACTAACTATAGTATACACAGATAACACGAAATATGCAATGGTTTTATGCAGCTCTGACGCTTAAATTTATGCTTACTTTCTTAGAGCACATCGGATTCCATTTTTTTCATATCCTATGATCCGTACCATCCGATTTAAGCCATAAAATCCCTGTACTCTGTTTCCGTACCTTTTTTCTTTATCGTCT
>CAJTGD010000015.1 GCA_910575475.1 Lachnospiraceae bacterium
AAACAGTTATTTTCAGAATGATAAGCACCAAGGGGGAAGTCTGCGATTTTTTAAGGTTGTATGTTCCAACCACTCATTCTTTCACACGTTTCAATGACATTTATTCCAAGCGCATACTAAGTTGTTAACATTGATTTCATAACACCAAGTACCATAGGCAGAAACGTGCTGACACCGAACACAAAAACTGCACACAATATCTGGACAACATAATATCCAGTAAATATCCCAAAAAATAACGGTTTTCCTTTCTTCCATCCATAATTCGTCACGGTATTTAAAGCCAGGATATTACCTGGTCCCGGCGTGAACGCATTGATCATAGAATACACAAAAAAATTACCTATCACATAACCCGGCATGATAACGCCTCCTTCCATGTATGATTGTACCATGGAACGTCATGAAATAGGTAATATCGAATATTTATGCTAAAACATAGGATGAGCCTATATTTCATTCAATCTGATACTACTTAAGGGCCTTAATATAAATCTTCCCCAATTCCGACAATTCTTTGTCCTTATTTAAAATATAACCAATATGCATGATTTCATCTTCAGCAAGCGGGATTGAAATGATAGAATCCCCATGCAAGTATTTAGGAAAAATACCGCTGGATATGGTATATCCGTCCAATCCTATCATGAAATTGACAATGGCAGCCCGATCGCTAATCTTAATGCTCTTTTCTGCCGTTTCATTACTAAATAATTCCTCCGCAAAGTTAGAAGATTCATAAGTCCCCTGTACAAAACTAAGCCTTGGGTATGGCTTCAAATCTTCTAACTTAATCTTTTCTTTTTTAGCTAATGGGTGTTCTCTCCTCAAAAATACATGGGGTGTCGCTGAAAATATTTCATAAAAGCTTAAATTGTTTTCTTCAAAAATTTTCATCAGTACATTTTCATTATTTTTGCTAAGATAAAGAATCCCCAAATCGCTAAAACGATTCCGTACATCTTTAATAACCTGATGTGTCTGTGTTTCATTTAAAATAAATTCATACCTCTCCTGGCCAAACTGCTGTACCAGTTCAACAAAAGCATTTGCTCCAAAAGTATAATGCTGCGAGGATACACAAAATCGCTGCTTTTCCGGCAGATTATTGATATATTTTGATTCTAACAGCTCCATTTGCTGTACTACCTGTCTTGCATAACCTAAAAATTCCATACCTTCCGTTGTCAGAGCCACACCTGCCCGGCAGCGGTTAAAAATTGTAATTTTCACTTCCTTTTCGACATCTTTTATCGCTCCAGAAAGGCTGGGCTGAGAAATATACAATTCCTTTGCCGCTTCTGTAATTGAACCCTTTTCCGCTATTGTTATCATGTATTTTAACTGCTGTATTGTCATATATGCCCCCTTATTGCACCTAATACAAGTACCCCTGAAAATTATATATCATTTTTTTCGTCAGAAGGGATCTTCGAATTTTTCCTTCTTAAATCTACTGGTTTTGATGATAGTTTTGGAATCATCCATGAATGCCCAAAGCGTATCACCCCCTCAATTCGCTTTTCCTCACATAACTTTTGCACCCGACGTTCTGATATGCACCATTTTTTTGCCGCATCCCTAACAGAAATATAATCAAACATTTTAGTTCCTCCAATCTGTCCATTCTAATTATATACGGCAAAACGAACAAAAGCAAGTTATTACTTTTTGATTTTTCCTTGAGAGGGTTCAAATCTGCCCCCTCTTCCACCGACTATTACAATCCGCAAAAAAATAAAGGCTCTCGGTCGTGCTGGATCTGCCGAAATCCTTTATTTCTGCGGTTTTTCCGATATTTTGTTCATTCCCTTTGTATCAAATAAGCGGTTTACATTTCTTAATCTGTACCCCATCCCCCTCATGCCTTGAAAATACTGGCTTTAACGGCATACACATTTGTGTAATGTGTACCCTTTCCCCAAATCCCCTGACTCCCCAAAAAACAGGCGCCATCCCTGCCTGGAGATCCAATGCCCTGTCCAACTCTTTTTACGCCACTGGGTTCTTATAAAAGAATCCCCGGGACAGCCCTGTCTTTTTCATCAGCTTTGGGATTGTGACCTTTTCTTCTTCCTCAAATGTGTCCGTACTAGTATTAGTCCACGATCACACGCACCCGCTCCAGATTGTGCACCTGCGTAAAGAACGCTCCTGCTTCCCCATTGCGCTCGGAAGAAACCCGGATGACCGCGAAGTAGGTCCCCGGCTCATCATAAGTATGTTCCGCACGGATCACAGCCCTCTGGCCATTGTCGGTAAGTTCCAGTTCTCCTTCGTCCGGATAGGACGGGTCTCCTTCAAAGCTCCACTCCGCATGGGTCAGGCTTCCGGCGCCGTCCGGCACCTCCGCCTCCGCAAGGAAGGCCACCTGTTCCCCACATTTTATATGGGCGCAGGCGCTGCCGTTGGCAAGCAGGGTCACAACGGGCTGGATGCCCTTGCGCTGAACCGCCGTTTCCGGCACGCTCATCTGCCCGATATTGACCTCATATTCACTGGAAGGCAGCGGAGCGGTTCCATTTTCCACCCACTGTGCCACATCCAACAGCGCCTGCCGCAGCGCGCCCAGATAACTGGTCACATGCAGTTCGTCAATGGTTTCCGCACGGTCATCGTGGAGGGAATGGTCCACATACCACAGACGGCAAAGTTCCCTTTCGTCCACACCCTCATGAACCGAGGCGATCTTCCTGCGGTACCAGTCCGCCTGCCATGCATAGGCGCTTTCGTCCATCAGGGACGCCACAATGATGACCTTCCCCTGGATCAGCCCGTTCTGCTTACATCCCGGCCCATTGCTGCTGAAGATCGGTCCCACCAGTTTTTTCTGTTGGGGATAGAGGGGTTCTCCCTCGGCATCCCGGAACTGATCCCATCCATGGTAATCCTTCGACGGCACCTGATGACGGTGGTAGGTCTGGAACGCGATGTAATCCGAATTATCCAGAAGAACCTCGTCCCCGGTCTGCAGCAGTTCCATGACTTCCGGTATATCGTCCACACCGTAGGCCTTGCTGAGGTAAATGCGGCTGCCCTCAATATGGTCGAGCATCAGCTTCTTGCCCTCTGCCGCTCCTGTTTTGACTAATATCTGAACCCCGGTCAGATACAGGTCGTCCCCCACAGGAATCTGATCCAGCTCAATCCAGGGCTCACCTGACATATTGCTGCTGAGCATCTTCAGCCATGCCGTATCGGCCCCGTTTACATTTCCGGCAAGGGCGGCGGCTTTTTTCTCCGGGATATAGATCATCCGCACATGGGCGGTCATTTTGATCCGATCCCGCACAGCGTTGCTGTCCGGCTCCGCGCCCAGATAGCCTGGCACTTTCCAGAAATCCTCAAAATAATCGGGATCCATCCTCTTGACTCCCGGAAGAAGTACCGGAACCGCCCCGTCTCCCAGTTCCCGGAAGGAAAACCAGCTCCTAAGCGGGCATCCGAACAATTCCGCCTCCCGGAGGGCTGCCGCTTCCTCCTCGTTGAGTCCTTCATAGGGATCGCCGCTGCCGCCTGCGTCCATGGCATCCGCAATCTGTTCCATTTTATGTCTCAGGATCCGCATGGCATGAACCCGGGTGGTGTGACAGTTTGGGATCGCATAAGGCGAACCGATGATGTAGGGCACCGCCCCGTCCCAGGCATTTGTATTTTCAATACATGCCATCGTACGGTATCCGCCTCCGCTGCCGCCGTACACATAGCCGTAGGGCCTGTGCTCATATCCATAGACCTCCCGCGCCTTTTTCCTGGAATACTCCGCTGCCGCCGCACTGGAACGGTGCGTCATCGTGTTGTCATTGCTGTTTGTGAAAATAGCGGCGGAACCCATGTTGGTCTCTACAAAATAAGCGCCGTGGGTCAGTGCGAATGCGATCTTGTCGTCCCCTCCGGTCAGCGAGATGGACGCGATCTCCTCGTCCGGCCCCGGAAAGGGCGAAAGATACTGGTAAAACCGTCCCTCATACCGCTCCTTCTCCGGATAAAAGAACGAGAAACGGACAGCGGTCCCCTCGAAACCTCCGTGGATGTAGCGGAGCGGAATCTCCGTCCCGTCCGGAAGTTTTCGGGAATCCTGTTTATCTATGTCAATAAAAGCATTCTGGAATTCCGGATCCAGTTTTGCGTCATAAATTGCTTCCATAATTATTTCCTCCATATACTGTAGTTTAAGAACGATTCCTTCTTTATACGGCAGATGGACTGCCCAATTGTACGATACCTGATACTGCCCAATTTTAGGATACGGCACGAGATAACACATACCCGTTATCTCGTGCCGGCCTCCTGACTTTTGATTCCTGTATTTACGTTTCTTTACTCTTGTATCTGTGCTTCTTTATTCCTGTACCTGCGCTTCCTGATTTTCCTGAGACGCGGCAGCCCTGCGTTCTTCATTTTCCTTGCGGATCTGGGCCATCTGCTTATCCAGCTTAAAATATCCTCTCAAGGACAGGGCAACAACAACATACAGAGCCATCGGCACCAGGCTGAATAACAGGCGGATCCCCATCAGCGTCCCGTCAGACTGGGTATCCAAGGACCCGTTGTAGCCCACGATCGTCAGCATCACGCCCAGGCCCGCGCTTCCGACTGCAGCGCCCACTTTTTTCGCAAGGCTGACTACGCTGGACATGGTTCCTTCCATACGGGGGCGTCCTTTCCACTCGTTATACTCCGCACATTCCAGAACTGCAAGGGCGATCAGCATACTTCCGGGAACGGTTCCGGTTCCGGTCATCACGGCCGCAACCGCCAGCAGGACGATATTTGCCCCGGCAAAGAAGTTGAGCAGATAGCCTGCCGCAGATAACACAAATCCGGCGAACATCAGCTTCGCTACCGTGGTTCTCTTCAACAGCGGCGGAAACGCGAATGCAAGCGGGATCCCGATCATCTGGACCAGGCTGGCAACACTCATCAATCCTACATTTCCCACGATCCAGGTATAGTAGTACACGATCGTCCCCATGTTCGTCACGAAGTTGAAGATCAGGCCCATCAGTGCCAGCATCAGGATGTAGCGGTTGCCTTTGATCAGCTCGATGACATCCGAAAATTTCAGGGATTCTTCCTGCTTTTTCTCTGCGTCAACATTATATTTCTCTTTTACGAAGATCATCCTGAGGATTCCGATGCCGCCCATGGCAATGGCAAATGTCCCTACCAGCAGACTCCATCCAGAAGCGGATGTGGCATACTTCGACATCAGGATCGGGAAGCCGACGTTAAAGATCACAGACGCAAGCATGGTGATGACGCTGCTGTAGGAAGTCAGCTTGACAATCTGGTTTCCCTTGAACGCGCGCACCAGGTAAACGGTATTGCTGGCATTCAGAAATGTATAGGAAACTGCGTTCACCATCGTATACATCACGAAGATCCAGACACATTTCATGATCTCACTCAGTCCGGTCGGGCAGGAGAACATCAGCCAGGTGCAGACCCACATCAGTATGATAAATACTTCATAAGGACGGGCCTTCCCCCATTTGGTCTTTGTCCTGTCCACAATAAATCCCGCACAGGCATCTGTCACGCTGTCCACCAGCTTGCTGGCCACCATGATGATACTGATATAGGCGGGCGTCACACCCAGCGTATCTGTACAATATGCCATCAAAAATCCTGCCAGCAGGACATAGATGGATGTAGAGATCATACGGCTGTTCCACAGCAGCAGGTTTCCGAAACCGAGTTTTTCCCCGGACTCGATCGTTTTGTTCTTACTCATTTCTTTTCTCCTCCAATTCCTGTCAATCACTTTGGCTCACTGTTCAGAACGGCAGGCTGGTCTGTGCTCCGCGGTTCTGAAAAATTCCCCATTTTTTAGAGTACCCTGAGAGAAAAAACAGGTGTGCACCCCCGTCCTTTCCTCATCCCCTGATAAAAACTGTAACTGTTAGAACGGCAGGCCCCAGACCCGTCTTCCGCCGCTCTCAATAGTTACTTAAAAGTATACTCGGATGGAGGATCATGATATAGTCCGAAATTCGTTTTTCTAATTCAAAATTTGTTATCTTTCTAAAAATCTCCGAAAAAAGATACAGGCTCACGAATATTCATTCGTGAGCCCTGATGTTTGTTTCAACCTGTCACATAAGGTATTCCCGGATGCAGTCATAATCCCCTTCTTCGAAGCAGATCTTGCTCTCCGGGAATTCCTGCTGATCCGCATTTACGGCAAAGATATATCTGGACAATGTGGATTTGAGGTTGAGACAGTCCCCTTCCCCGGTGGTCAGCACCACCTCCCCACGGCACCGGTTGACCGCCTTCAGAAAATGAACAGGTTCGATTTGATGTCTAAGTCCTTTCTGCAGTTTCATCTTCCTTCTCCTTTCCCAACTGGCTTCGAAATGCTGCCGGCGTCATCCCTGTGATCTCCCGGAACACCTTGCTGAAGTAGGTGCGGTTTCCGAAGTTCAGGGTATCGCTGATCTCCTGGATCCCCTGCGAGGTGGTGAGGAGCTGGATCTTGGCATACTCCACCTTCGCCTCTTTTACAAAATCATTGACACGGATCCCCATTTCCTTGTTGAATTTTCTCGTAAAATAATATTCCGTATACCCCACATGCTTTGCCACATCGGCCAATGTAAAGCTTTTCATGATATTTGCCCGGATAAAATCGCAGCCCTCCCGGATCGCCGGAGAGATGAGCGGATTCTCGTTGGTCCTGCGCACCTGGATGATAAAATCCTCCAACATCTTCCGGTCCAACGTCATCAGTTCGGTCACAGTGGTACAGGACTCCGCCCTTCGGATATATTCATTCTCCATCTCCTTGGCCTTCCGGATAGACAGTCCGCCCTCAATGGCCGCGTTGCAGCACTGGGCGGTTAAAATGATGACTGTGTTCTTTGCGTCCCGAATAGGATTCCCGGTATGGGATACGGGCAGGTTGCTGAGTTCCGTCACGCTGTTCATGAGTTCGGTATTATTTCCGTTGCCGTCCCGGACACACTGGAGCAGCTGTCGTTCCAGTGCTACCATCCGCTCCGGGTCGGAGCCGAAGCTATCTTCTGACTCTATCTTTCCCTCGCAGGCAGCCCTCAGCGAATCATTCTGAAACTGCAGCAGTGCTTCCTGATAGTAGGAAAAATCCTGATGGGTCTCTTCCGTAATGCAGTGGTGCAGCATCATGGCATACTGCCGCACAAGGGAGAACGGCATGACCGGGAGCGATTCCAGAATCCGAAACAACTGGATCCGGGCGCTCATGGAAAAAGTCATTTTTTTCAGGGATTCCTCCACACTTTTTACAGACAGCTGGCTCAGGAACATGGGACCGAAGAGGATCAGGCACGCAGGCTTCCCGTCACGGTAATAATGCTCCGCGATCCAGATCATCCCGATCTCATCCCCCAGCAGCACCGGGGTTCTGCAGCCGCCTTCCATTGATTTCAGATAATCCATGCATCCGCTCAGCTCCAGCAGGTTCTGGAGTTCTTTCTGATAGACGCTGGTAGAAAAAGCCAGTTCCCACCTCCCGTTAAATCCCCACATCCCCATCCTGGTCGCCGCGTATATATGTCCCGCAAGCAGACAGATACGCATCGGACATTCTACCTGCCAATCCGCCATAAACTCATACCTCTCTTTCCATCCGGATAAGTTACAATTCCGCCAGACTTTGAATTGTCATGCATATGATACCACATCCCAATCAATTAATGTACCCCTTCTGCCGAATTTTCCGCCGCCCTGCGCGCCTCAATCTCCTCTTTCATTTTCGGAAGTTCCTTGTCAAGCTTGTATGTCCTCATGATCAGGATGATCACCAGATAGAACACGGCCGGGATCACGCTTGCCAGCAGCCGAATCATCAGGATCGCGCCGTCCCCCTGTACCTGCAGTGTTCCGTCATAACCTGACAGGGAGAGCATGATCCCAAGGAAAAATCCGCCGAAGGCGCCTCCCACCTTGTTCGCGAAGCCGGTCAGGCTTCCAAGGGTTCCTTCCATACGGGGATTTCCCTGCCACTCATTGTAGTCCGCACAGTCGATCAGGAAAATGTTAAACAGCATGGAAAACGGCACGGTACCACCGGTGGTGAGGAAGGTGGCCGCCACCACGGCCGGAAGGTTCCCGCCGAAAAAGAACATCATGATATATCCGGCAATACTCACGCAGAAGCCCCAGATCACCAGCCTGCCAAGCCCCAGTTTCCGGCGCAGGAGCGGGAGTACAAACGCCAGCGGGAGCAGGATGATGGAGGTCACGGACGTCACGCCCATCAAAGACACATTTCCCACGATATAGGTCCAGAAGTAGACGGTCACGCCCATGCTTCCCACCGTATTGGCAATAAACCTTGCCAGGGACAGCCGCACCACATACTCATTGGTCTTGACCAGGGTAAAGACATCCGCAAGCTTCAGCTTCTCCCCCTCTGCCTTGACATCATTGTTATACTGCTCTTTGATGGTCAGCATCCGGATGATACCCAGCAATGTCAGCGGCACTGCCAGCATTGCGATCAGCCTGCTCCATCCCGCCGCCGAGGTTGCGACTTTGCTCATAGCCATCGGGAACATCATGTTAAAAATGACTGCCGCCCCCATGGTAAAGAAGCTGCCGTAGGCAGTCAGCTTGACCTGCTGCTCCTTGGTCTCAAATGCGCGCACCAGGTACACCACGTTGTTGGCATTCAGGAAAGTAACGCATATCGCGTTCATAAACACATACATACAGAAGATCCAGACGCTCTTTGCCGCCAGGGAAAAGCTTTCCGGACAAGAGAACAACAGCCAGGTGCTGAGCCACAAAAACACCATAAAGATCTCATAAGGACGCCCGCGCCCCCACCGGGTCTCCGTGCGGTCAATGATAAATCCGGCAAGCACGTCCGTCACACCGTCCACCAGCTTGCTGACCATAAACAGTGTCCCCACCAGTGCCGGGGGCATGCCCAGGGTATCGGTACAGTAGATTGTCACATAGATCAGGACCAGGGTGGACAGCGACACAGATACGGCGCTGCTCTGCCAGCAGAATAGCCTCAAAATTCCAACTTTGTTCTTTTTCTTGCTGTTTTGTGCTTCCATTTTTTCTCCTTTGTCTCTATTTTTATAAGATTACAGCGATTATTCTTTTCTTGTACTCACGGAAGATTTATCCAGATTACATGTCGCCGTCTGGTTTTTTCACGGTCTGCAGCTTCCGCAAAAATTCCGTCACTTCCTCCGCCGGGGTATTGGTGCGTCTTGCGAATTCCGAAAGCTTCATGGAACGCATGGTTGCCATCCGCTGCTCCATCGTCATCTTCACACTGGCGGCCGCGCCCTGCTTGCGGCTGTCATAGGCAGCCAGGAATTCCAGGAAAACTGCCTCCCCTTCCGGCACATTGACCAGCTCCTCCACCCGGTCGTCCAGGGTAAAATACCCTTCCTTTAACTGGATGTCCACACCGTCCAGCCAGTTTGTGATCTCCTCCATGACCGGCATGGTATAGGAAGGGTCCGGGGCATCTGTCTGATGGATCACGATGCTGTCTGCCGCTTCCCCGGCCTTCGCCGTCAATTCATTGTCCTTCTCCAGTGTGATACGGAACCGGAAAATGTGTCCGCTCCGCTCTACGCTCCCCACCAACTTCCCGTTCTGATACAGAGAGACTTCCTTCTGGTTGCTGTAGACCTTCACCTCAGTCTCTGTTTCCGCGCGGTTCACAAACCTTCTTCCCGTAATATAAACAAACGGCTCCTCGGACCAGTATGCCTTGTATAGATAGAAGGATTCTTTTTTGATCTTCCGGTCAAAGGTTACAAGCCCCTTGTTGTTGCGCCCTTTCACTCCGCCTTCGTCCCGGCCGTCCGCGGCAAAGTCAAACATATTCCACACATAGGTACACCACAGATAAGGCCGCTCCTCGATCATCCGCAGCATATGCTCATGATAGAGCGCCTGATACTGCTCGGTGTAATCCCCCCGCTCCGGCTTGTCTGTCTGCCACTGCATCACCGCCTCCGCGCCGTATTCCGACAGCCCCACGGGAAGCGCCGGGTGTTCCCGGTGGAAACGGTCAAACCAGCGGTCGTTTTCCTCCACCGAACCCATATACCATCCGAAATAGTGGTTGTATGCCACCGTGTCCGTAACCGAGAGCATGGGACTGTTTTCCTCCAGCATAAACGCGCATGCCATGGTGGTCAGCCGGGTGTCATCCAGCTTTTTCACAAGGCGCTCTAAGGCATGGTTGTTTTCCAGTACCGCCTGATCCAGGCCCCCGGCGGAAATCTCGTTGGAGATCCCCCAGAAGCAGACGGAAGCGTGATGGTGGTTCTGGACGATCAGCTCCTGCATCTGCTGCAGCGTATTTTCCCGCCCGTTCTCCATATGCCTGGTGATATATGGGATTTCCGCCCATACCACCATGCCGTACTCATCGCAGAGGTCATAAAAATACTGGTCATGCTGATAATGTGCCAACCGGATGCTGTTTGCCCCCAACTCGGCGATCAGCTCCATATCCTCCCTGTGCATTTCCCTGGTCAGCGCGTTGCCGACCCCTTCCCGATCCTGATGGCGGGAGACGCCCCGCAGGGGATAGGCTTCCCCGTTTAAGAAAAATCCCTGTTCCGGGTCTACTGAAAAACTGCGGCATCCAAACCGGAGCCTCACTTCATCCTGGAGTTCCCCGTTCAGCAAAAGCTCTGCCTTTGCCGTATACAGATAGGGGTCTTTCCGGCCATTCCATAAATGGGGACACAAGATCTTCAATACCGCCTTCGCGTATCCGGATGTACTGCTGCCCGGCACAGACGCTGTTTTGTCCGCTTCCTGTCCCGCTTCGCGTTTCACCGGCATCACTCTGCTTTCCGGCGCATGATCCCCTTCCAGCGTGATCCTCACTTCGGCGTTTTCCTGCCAGGGGGATGCTGCCGGGCCGGACAGCCATGTTTCCACGGTGACCTCTGCCTGTCCGTCTTTCACCACGGGGGAAATTTTCAGGCCGTTTCCGCCAAAGTAATCCATGGAAAAATGTACCCTGGGAACGACAGCCAACCGTACATCCCGGTAGACCCCGCCGTAAAATGTAAAGTCCGCCTTCTGCGGGTACACCCTGTCATTTACCGAATTATCCGCGATGACTGTCAATCGGTTCGTCTCCTTCAATTCCGGCGTCAGATTCACCCGGAACGTGGAAAAGCCGCCGTCGTGCGTGCACAGTTCCTTTCCATTCAGGGATACCAATGCGGAATTTGCCACCCCCGCGCATTCCAGATATACCTGCTCCCCTTCCTCCGTCTGCGGGCGCGGGAACTCTTTGGTATAATATCCCTGCCCCCGGTAGTAGTCGTCTCCGCCGTCCTGCCCGTCCAGGGCGTTCCAGGTGTGTGGGACGGCCACTTTTTCCCCTTCTGTTTCCGCTGATTTTGAAAATTTCCAGTCCTGGTTCCACTCTTTGATCTTTCTCATTTTTCTTCTCCTCATCTGAGACATGCCGCCCCTGCCTGTCCAAGGGCAGTCTGTCAGTTTTCACTTGCCAGTTCTTCTACCGTCCATCGGTCATACCATCGGATCCGTGCTTTTCCGTCCACGATCCTGACCGGAAGCCATACATAATCCGAGATTCCTGTATTTGCCGTTTCCAGATCCGGACTTTCATCAAACAGCCTCTGTTCCTCTGCCGTCACTTGATACCCTTCCGGATCATAGCGGCTTGCCACTACCCTGGTAAAAATGTCGGACAATTCCGCGTCCAGAAGATACTGCGGCAGCCGGGTGATCGTGTACCTGTTTTAAGGTCATTTCAATCCCAAATTCCATTTTGCAGTTCCTCCACTTTAACAGGTTATGCGGCAGACGATATGCAGTCTGCCGATTTTCCGAACATTTATCAGCATTTTTCGCGCAAAATGCCAGTTTTTTTGTTCTGTTTTTTTCAGGTTAAGGATATTATAATCAAATATGTGGGATTTGGTGATATGTAAATTCGTCAGAAGTGTATCAAAAGTAGTGAATTTTAAGAATGAATTGTTTCGCTTGTGAATCTTGTGCCTGCGGCGGCTACATTAACGGCATCCGCGCCGCAGTTCAAAAGCGGCTAGCCGGCGGGGGAAACCTCTATTCCTGGCTCACCCCGCCCTGCTCTCCGCTCAATATTTCACCGTATTTACATTCCAGTTTAGCTGCTCCGCAATTTGTTTTTGAGATATCGCCGGGTTGTGCCGCATCAGAGCCGCAATATCCAATTCAGCCTTTAATTTTCAAAAACGTTTCCAGTTTTTCCAGCTTCCCGCCTTCCGCTTCAGATGAAAGTGTCTCTGCCAGTTCCTTCACGGTCCGGTTCCAGTACTGCCGTGGAATCTCCATATCCAATTCTTCTTTCAGGAATCTGGAAATCACCGGATTTTTAAACAGTTCCTGCCAGGTGCTGTCCATATCATATTTCTTTTTCAAAGACCGGATCAGCCGATAGGACACGCTGTATTCCCCGGCTTCCAGCATGCACACGCCCTCCTGTACATCTCCGAACATGGGATTGCCTTTCTCTTCCATGACGGACTTTGGCGCAAGAGGGAGATGGAGTTCTGCCTTTCCGCCAAAGGGCACACTGACCGCCAGTTCCACATGTTCCGGATCTGTCAGCTTCCATGCACAGCGGTAGGTTCCGCTTGCGGAATCATAGGACGCGTCCGCCATGCCAAGCTCCCAGTTCAGTACCGGCTGTATGGAAACGCGGCGCAGTCCCGGCGCCGCATCCATGGTATTGATGCCTGCCATATGGCGGAACATCCATTCCGCGACCGCCCCATAGGAATAATGATTCATGCTGTTCATGGTGATGCCGGATATCGTCCCGTCCGGCAGGAGGCTGTTCCAGCGCTCCCACACGGTGGTGGCCCCCAGCTTCACCTCGGAGAGCCATCCCGGGTATTCTTCATTTAATAAAAGGCCGTATGCAATATCATCCATACCGTGGTCGGAGAGAATATTACACATCAAAGGGGTCCCCACGAATCCGGTCCGCAGTTTCCCTCCATTGTCATCAAACAGCTTCCGCAGCTGAGATTTTACCAGTTCCTCATGATCTGACAGATGATATTTCAAAGTCAGGAGCAGCGCGGTCTGTGTCTTGATACAGCACCTTCCGGTCACACTGTAGTATTCCTTCTTTACGATATCAAACTGCTCCCGGGAAAGCTTCCGGTACTCCTGTTCCTCCGTTTCTTTTCCCAGTACCTTTGCCGCGTCCGCCACAAGCCCCGCGCTGACGGCATAATACAGATTTGCGATAAATTCCTCATCCGTGCCGCCCATGACCTGTTCTGCCGTCTGGTTCAGGTTGTCCAGCGCAAGCCAGTCCCCGTAATGGAAAACATACCGCCAGCCATGGTTGTCCCCGTCTACCCTGCGGACATAATCCACCCAGCTTTTCATGCTCTCAAACTGATCCTCCAAAATGCTCTGATCACCATAGAACAGATACAGGTTCCACGGGATAATACAGGCAGCGTCGCCCCACACGCATGCCGTAGAGTCGATCCCTGCCGACGGAACCACATCCGGCACCTTGCCGTCCATCGCAGACTGTTCCTTGGCCATGTCATACAGATATTTTGCGTAAAATGCATAGGTATCCTTCAGATATGTGGCCGTCGCGGAAAATACCTGGGCGTCTCCGGTCCATCCCATTCGCTCGTCCCTCTGCGGGCAGTCCGTCGGCACATCCAGGAAATTATCCTTCAATCCCCATCGGATATTTTCGATCAGCCGGTTCACCAGGGCATGGCCCGTTCGGAGATTCCCCTTTCGTTCCAGGCTGCTGTACAGCGCGATTCCTCTGAAATTCTCTTTTTTCAGTTCAGATACACCCTGCACCTTCACATAGCGGTAGCCATAAAAAGTAAAATGCGGCATCAATGTATGTTCTTCCCCGTCAGAAATATATACATACTCCGATTTTGCCGTCCGCAGATTTTCATTGTAGAAATTTCCCTGCTGCAGGATTTCCCCGGTCTGGATATGGATCTTCGTCCCCTTGGGCTCATGAACCTTCAGAGTAAACAAACCTGTGATCTCCTGCCCCAGGTCAAAGACCTGCTCTCCTGCCGGAGTATGTATCAGTTCGATTGGTTCCAGCACTTCATGTACCGTCACCGGCAGGCTCATCCGGTCTGTCAGTCCGCCCTTTGGCGCCTCGCAAAGCCATACAGATTCTATAGGCATCTCTTCCAGGGTGTCGTCCTGCCATTCTCCGTCATACAGATTGGAAAATGTGATCCTGCTCCTTCGCGCCGTCCAGCTCTCATCGGTACCGATGACTTCCTCCGTGCCATCTTCGTATTCCAGGCGAAGCTCCGCGATCAGCTTCCATTCATTTCCATAGAATCCTTTATTTTCATGGGCATGAAAACCAAACCTGGCTTTATACCAGCCGTTCCCAAGCAGCACTGACAGCGTTCCGCCCTCCTGCATCTGCTTTGTCACATCATATGTCTGGTACTGCACCCATTCATTGTAATCATTGCTGTATGGAGTAAGATACTCCTCCCCGATCCTTGTGCCCCTGTAAAATGCTTCATAGAGCCCAAGCCCACATAGGTAAAGGCGTGCTTTCCTGACCGCCTTTTTGGGCAGGATCTCCTTTTCAAAATAGGGGTGGCGCTTCTCTGTACTGTCGCAGGTGATCCAGTTTCCAACCCACGGTTCTCCTCGTTTCCCTGTCTCAAACCACTGCGCCTCGCTGACCGCTTCTTCCCCCCCGTCGCTTCGGACAGAAACCGTCCAATAACAGCGGGTTCTTGGCTGCAGTTCCAATTCCATTTTGTAGCCCAGGCTGTCAGCGTCCGCGTCCCATCCGGTATCTGCGATGATTTCTTTCATATCCTGGTCCCTGGCCGCCTGTATTCGTGCTTCCGTCTGCTTCTTTCCCTGCGCTTCCTTCACTTTCCATGAAAAAACAGTCCTTGTCATACGAAAGCCCAGCGGGTTTGTCAAATGATTTACCTTACAATCATAAATTTTCATATCCTGTCTCCTTATCGCTAATTTGTGCTGCTTTTCTTCTGGATTATTTTTTATGGTCTCTCGGTTACAAGCAGGGCGATCCCTTCTTTTCCTGGAAGCTGTACCCTTGTATTTCCAGAAAGTCGGTCTGCCGCAGACTGCCTGCTCATTTCCCATATATCAATGATCTCTGCCTGGTATTCCCTGTCCTTCCTTAACTTCAGATCAAGATACACCGGCCGGAAATGCCCGAAATATTCAAGAGTATAACCCTCTCCCTCTATTTTCATCGGTGTGATATAGGCGCAGAAATTTTCTCTCGTCCTTCGGGATGTCTTGCTCAAAATCTTCTGGAAGTTTTGCTCCTCCCGCACCGCTTTTTCATCCTCCTCATCCAGATTCGGATTGTTCCCATGGTATCTGGGCATCTGCCATTCTCCTGGCAGGCTGTACAATATCTCTTTTAAAAATGAGATCCGCTGCGCGCTCTGCCCATGCAGCTTTCCACCCTTCGACCACCAGAGTACCTCATCCTCTCTGTGATAGGTTTCCCCATGCGTACAAAAACCGCCTCTGCATACGCTCTGCCAAAAGCGGTGTACCATCTCGAAAGCGGGCAGGCTTCCCCATGAATACGGCAGGTCTCCCTCATAACCGCACTCATCGATCAGGACGGGCAGACAGAATTCCTGCTGCCAGAAGGGGATCCTGTCTATCTCGGATGACTGGACAGAGCAGTGTGTCAGCCACCGCCTTTTGGGAAACAGATCCAGAATATTATGAACAGACCGCAGATGTCCATAGGGGTCTTTCCGCAAGATCATTTCCCCGTATTCCTCCCAATTCTCTATGGATTTCGCATATACCATTTCATATTCATTTGCCAGGCTCCACCACAAATTGCGGTATGCCGACAGACGGGCGATGCAGTATTCCAGATAGGCCAGGGAATCCTCCTGGGATAATTCCGCAAATCCCCATCTGTCATATGGGTGGAACAGGATCAGATCCGCCTCGATCCCCAGCTCCATCAGCATCTCGATACTCTGATCCAGCTTTTCCCAGAATTGCGGATCTGGCTGGAACACGTCCCATGTACCGTCCGGCTTTTTTTCAAATGGATAGCAGTCGGGATCATTTGTGTTGTATGGCATGGATTTTGGAAATACACACATCCTGATCTTATTGAATGGAGACCTCCCAAGCGTCTCAATCGTCTGTCTGCGCAATTCCTCTGTCTGGTGTATCCATGCATAGGCCGTGGTTCCGAAGGGGATAAACCGTTCCCCATCCTCGTATCTGAAATGATATCCATGAACCACCACCCGTCCGTGATTATCCCCTGTGTTCTCCGTACATTCAAACTCTCCCTGTATTTCTTTTCCCGCAAGTGAGATATGATACTTCCATATCCCTGCCCTGTCCGGCATAAATCTTACAATATATTCTTTATTTCTGTTCCGGAATGCCGATACCCGGACCTGTTTCTCTTTCTGTTCAAAAACAGCACATTCTGCTGTCAGGACAGTTTCATCCACATCTTCTAGTTTTAATTCCAATACATTATACTTTTCTATTTGTTTCATCGTCTCTTCCTTTGAAATCCGCATTCAGCATCCGCAACAGATCATCAAGCTGCCCTTCTGTCATCCTGCCAAATGTCACAATGGACTGCAGCGGCATTTCCATCATCATGCTTTCTACTATTTTATCGCTGCCTTCCCCCATGTTTTTTACATTCTCCGCTTTCGCGGCCTCTCCGCCGCCATCCTGCCCCCTGTTCATCATCTGTTCTATAAAGGCTCTGCCCCGGTCTGTCTTCATCAGTTCTCCGACTGTGGACTGCTTTGTATAATAAACCGGTTTTTCCAGAGTTCCTGTCACTTTCACTTCCCCGCTCAGCCTGATATCACGGCTGGATGCCCCAACTTCAATGAAAAATGTCCCGCTTTCCACATACCAGTCATGGAGGCCGATGTCGTAGCTTGCAAACGCACGTTTATCCAGTGTAAAGAAAACTTCCCTGCTTTCTCCCGGTTCCAGTGCCACTTTTTCAAATCCTTTCAGTTCCCGTACCGGACGGATTGCCGTACATCCGGCATCCCGTACATAAAGCTGTACCGCTTCGCTGCCCGGATACCTTCCTGTATTTGTGATCCTGCAGCTCACGGTAAGTTCCTCTGTATCCTCCATCCGGCATTTATCCAGTTTCAACTCTTCATAACGAAAATCCGTATAACTCAGGCCATATCCAAACGGGAACAGGACATCCATTTTCTTTTTATCATAATAACGGTAGCCGATAAAAATTCCTTCCCGGTACTGAACAACGCCTTCCTCACCCGGAAAATTCAGATAGCTTGGATTATCTTCCAGTTTCAAAGGCCAGGTTTCCGCCAGCTTCCCGCCTGGGTTTGCTTCTCCATAAAGAAGCCGCGCCGAAGCCCGGCCTACCTGATGCCCGCCCAGATGGACGCAGAGTACCGCCGCCACCTGTTCGATCCAGGGCAGTTCCATACAACTTCCTCCATGGAGTACGACCACCGTATTTGGCTGTGCCTCCGCCACGGCAGAAATCAGCAGATTTTGATTTTCTGGCATTGCTAGGTTTTCCCTGTCTCCGCCCTCACTCTCATAGCTGTCCGGCAAACCGGCAAAAATCACTGCTGTCTCTGCTTCCCGCGCCGCCTTTACCGCTTCCTCTCTCAGCTGTTTTGTGTCATCATCCTCACAGATGCGGTACCCCTGCGCAAATGTCACTTCGATGCCAAGTCCGGCTGCCGCTTCACAGGCCCCGACCGCATGCGCGACATGGATGTGGCTGCTGCCTGCCCCCTGATATCTTGGAGTTTTCGCAAACTCCCCGATAAATACCACCTTTTTTTCCTTTGAGATCGGCAGTACTCCCTGGTTTTTCAGCAATACAGCACATTTTTCAGCCAGCAGGGCGCTTAAATCCGCACATTGTTCCCGGTCAACGACGGCATCTGCCTTTTGATTATCCATAGAATCTCTGACCATAGTCAGGATATTTCTGACCGCCTTATCTAAAACTTCCTCTTTCAGATCTCCGTTTTTTACAGCCTCTACAATTTTCCTGTCCTGGACGCCCGGTCCTCCCGGCATCTCCAGATCTAATCCTGCCAGAAGGCCTTTTACCCTGTCTTTTACAGCTCCCCAGTCTGTAACCACCATCCCCTGGTAATTCCATTTTTCCCGCAAAACATCTGTCAGCAGGAACTGATTCTCTGATGCAAAGACTCCGTTCAAAGCGTTATAAGCGCACATGACACTCCGTGTCTTTCCTTTCTTTACAACAGTTTCAAAGGCCGGCAGATAGATTTCGTGCAGAGTACGCTCATCCACCTCACTGCTCCCGCTCATCCGTCTGGTCTCCTGGTTATTGGCCGCAAAGTGCTTCACGCAGGCTGAAACGCCCTGCTTCTGCAGGCTCGAAACATAAGACGCCGCCAATTCTCCTGACAGATAAGGATCCTCACTGAAATATTCAAAATTTCTGCCGCAGAGCGGACTCCGCTTGATATTCACGCCAGGTCCGAGAAGCATCCCCACCTGTTCTGCCTGGCACTCCTTTCCAAGAGCCGTTCCCAGTTCTGACAGTACATCCCTGTCAAAACTGGAAGCCAGCGCGCTGGCCGATGGATAGCATACCGTCTCAATGCTTTCATTAATACCAAGATGGTCTCCCTCTCCCTTTTGTTTGCGCAGCCCATGGGGGCCGTCGCACATCATTACAGATGGAATTCCCAGGCGCTCAACCGCCTTGGTGTGCCAAAAATCATGTCCTGAACATAAGGATGCTTTTTCTTCCGTGGTTAATTCCTTAAGAATTTTTTCAATATCCATTTTTTCCTCCTGAATACTTTTTATTCTACAACAACCCTGGCCCTATCGATATTCCTCCAGATCGTCCATTCCCTGCTCATATCCCATCCTTTGCGTCCTCCTGTCTTACATCCGCGTAAAACCTGCGTTCCCTGCCCTCGATCCACAGATCCTGGCTGATCTCAAACGCGTCCTCCAGCCGGATATCCTCCGAGGAAGAGCCCGCCTGGACCTTGATCTCTCCCTTCTCGATCTTCCACCGCATGTCCTCATCCAGAAATGCCGTCTGGCTGGGGCTGACGGTGAATACCACCTTCTTCTTTTCTCCCGGCGCAAGCTCCACCCTTGCAAATCCCTGCAGTTCCTTGACCGGGCGGGTCATTGAGGCTTTCTCATCCCGCAGGTATAGCTGCACGACCTCCGTGCCGGATACGTTTCCGGTATTCTGGACAGTCAGGGAAAGCTTCAGGTCTTCCGCCGGATTCACCTGCTTTTTCTCCAAAACCAGATCCTCATATAAAAATGTGGTATAACTCAGCCCATGTCCGAAAGAATAACGGGGCGTATGGGACATGTCCACATAATCCTGAAATCCGATGCTTGCGCCCTGATGCCATGCGGAGCCGTTGGGATGATTGTAGCAGATCGGAATCTGCCCTGCGGACCTTGCCACAGTCAAAGGCAGCTTCCCGGACGGATTGTCATCTCCTGTCAGCACATTCACCACTGCCTCCGCGCCGAACACCGCCGGGGTCCAGGCTTCCAGGATCGCGTCCAGAAGCTCGTCCGCCGTGTCGCTGGAGATCGGCCTTCCATCAAAATGCACCCCTATCAGCGGTTTCCCATATTTTTTTGCTTCCCGGATAAACGTGTCCTGACAGGCCGGAAGGTTGATATCTGCCGCATCCACGCCTTCCCCCATGGTCGCCACGGAGCCGGAACCATTTTTTCCGCCCAGGGTGAGAATCACCGCGTCCGCCTCCCTGACCAGCGCAAGCGCTTCCTCGAAGCCTGACGTATCCGCCCCTGCCTTGGGATATCCTGCCGCATAGAGGATCTTTGTTTCCGGCAGCTTTGCCTTTAATACTTCCACCAGATTCCTGCACTGCGGATGTAAATTTTTCAGCACTTCATGAAATTCGTCCGTCTCATCGACCTGTACATTGGTCCCCGGCACCCGTTCCATCTGGATGCCCGCGGTATCTCCTCCCGCACCTACTCCCGCCATGGAATTTGCCGCCGCATGGACCGCCTCTACCATCGACAGATGGGTATATCCTCCAAAATAATAGCGCGCGTTTCCGGCATGGGGCCCGATGACCGCAATCGTCTTTTCTTCTCCGGTCAGAGGCAGCGCCCCGTTGTTTTTCAAAAGGACCATGGACTCCTGCGCCGCCTGTCTTGAGACTTCATCATCCCCGTCATGATGTACGGTCTTCTTCAATTCTTCCCCTGTCAGGGCATAAGGATTCTCAAAAAGCCCCATACGGAATTTCGCTTCCAGAACCCGCAGCACCGCCCGGTCCAACACCGCCGTGTCTTCCTTCCCTTCCTCAAAATATTCCTTCATTTCCCCGCTGTAGCAGACAGGCATCGGAAGCTCTACATCCATTCCGGCCTTCATGCAGCGCAGTCCGGCCTCCCCTTTCGACTCGCCGACATGCTGCACCTGATGTACATTTTCCACCGCGCTGTAATCCGAAACCACCACGCCGTCAAATCCCATTTCCGTCCGAAGCAGTCCTGTCAGATACTGCTTTGACGCATGGATCGGCAGCCCGCCGATGGAACAGTAGCAGGGCATGACTCCCCGCAGGCGCGCGTCCCGGATGGCCGCCTGGAACGGTTTTCCATAGATTTCGGACAATAGACGGTCTCCCGCGTCTACATTCGCCCCGTGGATCCCTCCCTGGGAATTGTGGAATCCCAGAAAATGCTTTGCCACCGACTCCGGATGACGGCCCGCCGTCTCCGTATTCTGGATCCCTTTTGTAAATGCGGTCCCCAGCGCCGCGGCCAGCGCGGGGTCTTCCCCATAAGGCTCTGACTGGCGCCCCATCCTGGAATCTCTGGAAATGTCCAGTACCGGCGCGAGAACCTGCGTAATACCAAAAGCCGCCTCCTGCCTGGATACGATCTCCCCGATCCGCTGTTCTAATTCCGGATCAAAGGCGGAACCGCGGTTCACCCCGGAAGGAAACGCAGTCATATCCTGGATGAACGCCCCGCACAGGCCTTCCATGTGAAATACCGCCGGGATGTGGTGCTCGCTGCTTTCCATGATAAGCTCCTGCAGCGTCCTCTGCCACTGCGCCGCCTCTTCCATGGACTCACAGTTTCTGAATTCCAGGGTACTCACCTGGCCGATCCCATGCCGTAAAAACCTCTTCATTTCCTCTTCTCTTCCCGGAACGGCAAATACTCCCGCCACCTGCGCAATTTTCTCATCCAGGGTCATCTGGCTTAACAGATCAGCCGCCCGCTCCTTTGCCGGTAAATTTTTGTCCAAATACTTTTCCATTGGAATCTCCTTCTTTCTATTTAAAATCTTCCATCTTCCATTCATCCATCCATTCTATAAAAACTGTTTCTCCGTCAAATTTTAGCGGAAGCCATACATAATCCGCAATAGCCGTATTTTGTTCATTATCCCGGAACCATTGTCCCTCCATATTTTCTGTCCGCAGTATTTCCTCCAGGCTCTTTCTTTTTTCCTCCTCCGGATGAAAAAGCAGCTCATATCCCTTTTTATAATCTTCATAGTTTAAATCCGTATATTCCGGGAGCCAGCGATCCGCACAGGCTATATACAGATCTTTTTTTCCATGCACTTTGAATACAGAAGAAATCTGTGAATGAAAAGAGGTATTAGAGGGATCATTTCTATGCGGATTTCCCTGCACCTGATATGGACCGTGCCAGGTCTCTGCCACCGCGGCCTCTGACGGATTGGGAAGATATCCCGTGGTTCCCGAAGTCAACAGATAATGCCGTCCCTTCCTCATAAAATGTGAAGTTGCCTCACGCACATAAGGCGGCCCCGGATGTGGAAAATGCGTACTGTAAAACCCAGTCACATCCAGATAATCTTCAGTAAGATCCGCGCAGATCGTCTCGCTGTGGACACGTTCGAAATAATAATAAGCCTTGCCGTCCGGCGCTACAGCCAGATCAAAGTCCCCGGCATTCATTCCAAGTGGTCTCAGTCCTTCCCTGACCTTTGTATAAGGCCCCAGAATATGGTCGGCTGTCAAAATGGTGACTGTCTGCGTCCCGTCAGGGTGCATGATCTTCAGCCAGCACACAAACTTTCTGGTTAATTGATTATAAATGATATGAGGACGGTCCATCATGGAATGCGGATGCAGGGAAGATGCCGGATTTTCCTCCGGCGGAATGATCAGCCCCTTATCCTCCCAATTATACAGATCCGACGAGCAGTAGCACCGCACTCCCCAGTGCCAGACGCTGTTTTTCCCCGTCGTTTTTTCTTTATTTTCTCCATACCAGTAGTACAATCCGTCCAGATACATCACGGAACCGCCGTGTGCCTGGATTCTTTCTCCCTTTGTGTCCAGCCATATCTGTCCCGGACGTATAGAATCATACATCAATCATCACACCCCTTTCCAAAATTTTTCCATCTGTGCGGTTGCGTCAGCACGGTTTTTGAGAATGGATGAGCAGGTTGGAGCATCTTTAGATGATCCAGCCGTACAGGTGGAAATACACTGCATTTTATCATCATTCGTTTTATCTGTATATACATAGATTAGCGAATTTGGATATAAATTCGTCATAAATTCGTCATCGTTACAGTTCACGGCCTGACCGGCCGCAAACTGTAACTCGTCCTCTCTTTTTTCTATCTCTGGCTGCTGCCGGGCAGTTTTTTGTTCCATAGGAAACACAGAACCCCTCCGGCCAGAAGGGAGACCATATCCGTAAGCGGAGCCGTATAGATCACGCCGTCTAAGCCAAATAACGCATTCAGCCCGAAGAGCATGGGCAGATAGATGATTCCTTTATCGAGCAGGGCTACCACCGTTGCATAGGATGCTTTTCCTGTAGACTGCAGAAACGTGGTACAAAGCTGATACAGCCCATAAAAGGGTCCCATCAGCATGGAGGCGACGACCATCTTCTCTCCCAGCCTGATCACGTCCTCATGTTCGATAAAGGCCGCTACCAGGCTGCTCTTTCCAATCAGACAGCCCACAGTCATAAGGCTGCCGACGATCACTGTCAGGATTCCCAGATTCCGGATGATCTGATACATCCTTTTATAGTCTTCCGCCCCGCAGTTGTAGGAAATCGCAGGCTGCATGCCCATGCACAGCCCCATAGCGATCATGGACACTACCATGGAAACTTTTCCGGCCACCCCGCTTGCCGCCACGGCAACGGAGCCGTAGCCTGCCAGTATATGATTCATGAACATATGGGAAAAACTCATCATGATCGTGCTGCAGGCCAGCGGAAGCCCCAGCGTCACGATCGGCAGGACCACCTCTTTTTTCAGTGACAGATCTCGGATATCCAGAGAAAATATTTTCTGCTTTTTTATGACATACCAGAGCAGATACAGGAAGCTGACCATATTTCCGATGATTGTCGCGGCCGCGGCCCCGGCAACTCCCATACGGAATCCCAGGATCAGGATCGGATCCAGAATGATATTTACGATAGTCCCCAGACCGTTGGAGATCATGGACTGCTTTGCGGAGCCATCCCCGCGGATCAGGTTATTGAAGACATTTCCGAACAAAATAATCGGTCCGCCGAAAGCCAGAATCCTCAGATACGTACGGGTATACCCCAGTGTATCCTCATTTGCCCCGATCGCGCTGCTGATGCCGGTCAGGTTCATGAGGACCGCCGCGGAAAAGATCAGTCCGATCACCAATGAACCGTAACAGCACAGACTGGTACATGCCTTGATCCTGTCATATTCCTTTTTTCCCAGAGACAGAGAGACCACGGTGCAGCCCCCGCTTCCCAAAAGTGTGCCGAGCCCCGATAAAATGCTGAACACCGGCGCACATAAAGAGACTGCCGCAATCTTACATGGATCCCCTGTTTTTCCTATAAAATAGGTATCTGCCATGTTGTAAATGACCATCACCAGCATGATCACAATTGTGGGAATACAAAGGTTCACTGCCAACTGCAGAAAAGAACCTTGTTTCAGTATCTGTTCATTTTTTTCCATCTCTTTTTCCTCCATGATAGTGTTTGATGATTTTATTTCGATATATCTATTGTAAATAGGACATCACTGTTGTACAATCATCAATATAACATCATGTGTCGTGTTAATAGGATTTGGAGAGATTTATGAATTCAAAGAACAATCTGCGTTTCCAACAGACGGAACGGAAAATTCGGGATATTTTTTTAGAATTGTTAAAAAAGAAAGAATTGTCAAAGATCACAGTCAGGGAAATCTGCTGTCTGGCGAATATCAACCGCACGACGTTTTATCTCCACCATGAGGATATTTACGGATTAATGCAGTGTATCGAATCGGATATGTATCATTATTTCAATGCGATTTTTACCTCCCCCGGAAAAAAATATTGTCTCCGGGAACGTTTTCTGCAATTATTTTCTTTTATTAAAGAACATCAGGATTTTTACCGGGTATTTCTGTCCAGCCAGTATCGACCCAGTATTTTTGACTATGCGGTGTTATCCGTATCCGATATCCGGCTTCAGGAATTCATGCGTCAGTCTGAGATCAATCGTATTTCAGAATATGAATACTGCCAGACATTTTTCCTTGCCGGGCTGACTGCTTTCATACAAAAATGGCTGAACGGCGGCTGCCTGGAATCAGAAGAAGAACTTCTTCATCTTCTGACCCGGCAGTTTGCGTTCAGCCAACAGCTTCTGGCACGTTTTTATTGAATATTTTGCACGAGGATATCATTCCAAAAATTTATCCGCACATCTGACACCATCTCCATTCCAATCAAAGAAAATAACCGTCCCTGCCGCCGGGCTGCAGCTCTCCGCTCATGAGCATGGCTTTGATCTGCGACATCACATTATGGTCCGAAAGCGAAGCAGTCGAGGCCAAAAAGAAAATATTTAGGGACGGAAGATCCAGAGGCAGGTGAGTTGATCCCATCGTCGGACTGCCCTTTCCCTTATGAATACAACAAACGCGCCGATCAATAAGGCTGCGCTCCTGTTGTCAGGGATAACCGAGGGGGAAGTATGCCCAAGCGTGGGATATATTGCAAAACTTATGAAACTGGCGGCGGGAAAGCTTGATCTGTTTCTGTCGGATCTGTTTCAGGCTTTGCTTACAAGGACACCATTTCATCAGGGCACTTCACCTTGAACAACTTGTATATATCATTCATTTTCTTAACCGCAACACTTGGAACTATGGCATCATCATATACGATACCTTGTTGGTGTCTGCGTTCTTCAAACATGGCAGAGGATGTGAATGAGGTATCAGCAAGTTTCTCCTGGAGGAGTATCAGTATGACCGTTGCTATGCTTGTCAGACATTTTTTCACATAGGTGTCTTTTCTGCCGCTCGCGCATCGTCAGGTCAAAGCCAAGGTAAGCATGTGCCCTCCTGTCGCAGTTCTGCCCGATCCTGTATTCGGTGCGTTTTATGTAGTAGAACCTTCCGTTGTAGGTCACGAAATTTTCCCGGCACTCCAACGACCAGCGGTGCTCTTTCAGTGCTTTGGTGAACCCCTTGTTTTGCTGCACCACGTAGATCAGTCGGATCTCCTCGCTGACCGTGCCGTTGTGGTTGCTTATAGCCGTGATTGGCATATGTGCGCTGTTTGGCAGGCCGGTGCTGTCAATCAGGATACCGTCGCTGCCACAGTCAATCCCGTCGCTTCCCGCAGTGAGATCTACCGCCCCGGGCTTGCAGACTTTTTCCCGCACCCTGGAACGGTTCCTGACAAAGGCATAATAGGCTGCAAAGAAAGCCCTTTTGGATTCCTCTGTCCCGATTTCCGCAAGGGCCTCGCTAATCCTCTGGGATGAGACGGCGGCATTCGGGAACAGGTTCTTTGTATAGTTGAGTTCGTGCCAATCGGCGGCATGGGAATTCGCCTGCTGGCTGAGCAGGTAATAAAAAATGATGGTGCGCAGGGTGTCCGGATTCCCGTATCCGACAGCATCAATCACAGGATAGAATCCGGTCTTCTTGAGGAATTCGTCAAGGAAGAAGCTGTTCCCGAATTCGATGCATAGCCGGGAACGCTTTTTCCCGTTCACATGGATGTATTTTCCTTTCTTTTGGGAGGCTCAGTGAAATCTGGGGAGACCGTCCCGTAGGTTCCAGTGGCAAGGTCGAAGATGAACCCGCCGCACTCGCTGTTTCTATAGATGCCCTTTTCCTTGTCAAGTACTCTACTGATAGCGCTGTACGATATGTACATATCTGTTTTCCTCATGTAGTCTAAAATAAAAATATCTTTGACTACACTATATCATATGTAAGGGGAATAAGTTTATTGGATTTATGCGGTTTTTAACACCCTTCTTTTTATGGCAGGGCGCTTAAAAATTGGTATTAACCGACAGCCCCTTTTTGTAAAATCGTTATTATAAACGGCTGTGTACTAACATGAAAACATCTGGTCGATCACCGTATCCACATCCAGCGTTCCGTAATGATCCAGGAACCAATGCATGGTTGCCAGGTTCTGTCCATTGATCAGCCCATTGCAGGTATCATTATCGTCTCCCTTCAGCTTTGCCACGGCTCCTGAAAATTCCGGATTTTCAGAATCTGAGAGCCAGAGCGAATTCATATATCCTTCACACTGCACCCCGGCCATCTTGTATCCATACATATCCCTATAGGTAGAGGTTCCGTGCTGCATCCCCAGATACACGATCTTCGCAAGCTTTGCAAGGTATGGATTTTTACAATACTGTGCAATACGCATCACGTCCGGCACAAATTCAATGAATTCCGTATCCACATAGCTTCCTGCCGGAATCACGTCGCAGCCTGCCCAGCCTGTCGTCTTAAATCCATGATCCCCCAGCACTGTTCCTTTGTTGTAGGGAACATCCCACAAAAAGGTCCATGTAGACAGTACTTCCGCCGCTTTTTCCGCTGCTCTGAGATATTTCTGTTCCCGGCAGATCTCATATGTAAATAACAGAGAACGCATGGCAAACATCACACCGACCGCGTCAATCTTAACCGATTTTTTATGTGTCGTATCATTCAGTCCTCCGATATATTTGATATCCTTCACATAATACCGGCAGATAAAATCTGCGGCTTTGATACAGGAGTTCAGATATTTTTCATCCTTCGTCTCCAGATAGACCTTTGTCATCACCTCGATTGGAAAGATCACGCCGGATCCCCGCTCGATGCGGTTGCATCCGAACCACATCTCCGGTTCCCTGATCGGCTCTCCTGACATCGTATATGCCCGGTTCCAGGAACCGTCCTCATTCTGGATTTCCGTAAACTTATCGCAGAATCTGATCACAGCCTGCTTCCAGTCCTCGTGAATACAGCCGTTCTTTTTTTCCGTCTCGTAGCACAGCCACAAATAATACATGGATTCGATCATCGTCCTGGTATAATTGCCCTTGTGCTTTTTCAGTTCTTCCGCTACCGGCAGGATGCTCTCTACGACCTGGACGCCCAGATATTTCTCCAGTTCGTTTCTATCCTGGCTGTACTGGAACGGAAACAGCACCCCGGTCCACCAGAAAATATAGTCTTCTTTATCGACATCATACAGCCCATATGGAATGCCTGATCCATGGATACATTTTTTCATAAAAAATTCCAGTGTCTTCACGGCTCTGCGCCTGTATTCCCCATCCTTTAAATCCTCCGCCGCCCGCAGCATGACATACGCCAGCATCTGCTGCTGCCCGGAAAAGCCATATTCCAGTATATTTTGTTTTCCATAAGATTTTCTTGGGGAAAAATGCACAAAATATCCGGCCGGTTCATTTTCTTTTTCCGGGAACTCGCGGTAGCTGTTGTGCGTCATCTCTCTTCTGCATTCCATCGACTCTTCCATCGTAAACGGAGCTGCCGCGTCCTCCTGCAAAATCCGGTCCATCTGCAGTTTTGAGACCTGCCATCCCGCCTCTGTGAGATCCTCTGCCTGGCCGAACGCAAGAATATAGGAAATCTCAAAGCGGTCGCCCTGCTCCATCTTCCGATAGCCTGCCCAGCCGGACCCGTCCACGTTCAGGCAAAAACTGTTTCTCTCACAAAACGGAAAATCACATCGAAGAATGACCTCGTTCATTTTATAGCTGGAAGGGGAAAAGCCCAGAGATCCGATCTCCGTATCCAACAGGAAATGCCGCTCTTTGATCTGCTCTCTCGTAATCGTTTCATCTGCCGAGGGCACGTCCGCCCGGATGAGCGCGGTATATTGCCCCGATCCGGAACACCACACGGTCTCTAACAGGCCTGGGTTCCGATCATCCTTATAGTCCTGCTCAAAGGTGCCCAGATAATCGTCCATCCCATCCTCGTCGGTATCATTTTTATTGTAAAATGCTCCTGGAAACAGGATCTGATAATCGTCAAATGACTTTGCCTCCGCGTCTTCCATACGAAATTCGCTTGTAACGCGGATTCCTTTTTTCTCTGCGGATTTTACGCACTCGACTCTCCGATCCAGCCTGATCTGGCCGTCCCCGGCCGGATACCATGTATCCGTCAGACACAGTTCATATTCTGCATTGACCCTGATTGCCGCTCCTGCCAGATATCTTCCCTGCTCTTCTTTCACATGATCGTATCTGGTTCTGATATTTTTTCCGCCAAGGATCTGTACCCGGGCCGGAAAGTCCAGCTGTATCCGGGTGCTGTTGTTTTTATTTTCCATTTTGACATAATGATGTCCATAAATTTGAGGAAATGTAATTTTCATGTTCTCCTGCTCCTAAATCAATCCTATTCTTTTACTGCCCCGGATGTCAGCCCGGAAACAATATATTTCTGGAAAAACAATACCAGCAGCATGGGGATGACCGTTGCCATCACTCCCGCTGTCATCGTCATTCCATAATCAATCCCATACTTTGTCCCGAATTCCGAAACGGCAACCGTGATCATCTTTGCTTTATCCGACTGCGCAAAGACCAAAGCAAACATAAATTCATCCCAGCACATCAAAAATGCCAGCGCGCCTACCGCCACAAAGCCGGGCAGCGTATTCGGCAGCGCCACCCTGATATACGCCTGCATCCAAGTACACCCGTCGATCCTGGCCGCATTTTCCAGATCCTTGGGAATGGCTTTGAAAAAATTCGACATCACCCAGATCACATAGGCCAGTACAAAATTGACGTTCACTAAGATCAGTGTAGACAATTTATCCAGCATCCCCGACTTACTGACCACAATATAGTATGGTATCAGCAGTGAGATCGGCGGCAGAAGCTGGAAAAACAGTGCTGAAAACCGCAGGGTGCCGTTCCCTTTGAACCGCAGTCTCGCAAACGCATATGACGAAGACGCGCCGATCAGGATACTGACGCCTGTCGTTACAACCGCTACGATCGTACTGTTTACCATTGCCTGACGGAATACGGCCGACTGCGCCGCCGCGTTCCGGTTCACTCCTTCGATCTGTTCTCCCCACAGGATCATTTTATATCGGTCCAATGTAACATGTTTCGGAAGTAAGATGGATGCGTCTATGATCTCGTTGCTCGGGGTAATGCTGGACAGGAACATCCACAAAACAGGCAGCACGCTCCATACCACGAGTATAACGGCTCCAATATAAATACCTGCTCTCTTTAGTTTCTTTTTTTTCTTATACATCCGCCACCCTAATCCTTTTCTTTCAACAGCTGCATATAGATCAATGAAAGAATCAGCATCGCAGCCAGAATGAGCAATGCGATCGCCGCGCCTTTCCCATAGTTCAGATAATTATAAATTTCATAATAGGTGTAAAAACTGATTACCATAGTTCCGTTGTCCGGTCCGCCTTTCGTCATGGTAAAAATAATATCGAAGACGCGGAATGCCTGGATCGTCCTTAATACCAGCACCACGAGAAGCATCGGTTTGATGCTGGGCAAATATACACTTAACACCCTTCTGACCGCGCCTGCCCCGTCCATGGTCGCCGCTTCCAGGGTAGACTTTGATACGGTCTGCAACGCGGCAAGCAGCATCAAAGTCACCATGGGAAGCATCCGCCACGTATCCACCAGAATCACACAGTTCAGCGTAAGCTTCGGATCTCCGAGCCAGAATATCCCCTCGTCTACAATATGAAGGGCGATCAGCAGCTTATTGATGATCCCATATGAGGTATTCAGCATCCATTTCCACAGATTCGCGTTTACCAGGGTCGGGACTGCCCAGGGCAGTATACACAATGTCCTGACCAGCCACCTCCCCCTGAAATCCTGATTCAGCAGAAGCGCCACGCACACTCCCAGAAAAAGCTGCAGCGCAATGGATACGATCGTAAAATAGAATGTGATCCCCATGGACTGCCAAAACCCTGGATTACTCAATGTTTCCGTGTAATTTTGCAGCCCCGCAAATTCGGTCTCCATTGTCACCGGATTGACTTTGCACAAACTGAGCCAGACTACATATAAAATCGGAACGATTCCTAACAAGGTAATGATAACTGCCGTGGGAAATACCATAAGATAAGCCGTACTCTTCTCATTTCCCATTGATTGATTCCATTTTTTCAGCATAGTCACTCCTGTTCATTTGCTCACATCTCAGTTATTTCAAAAAATCCTTTACCTGGTCATAAGCCTGATCAAGCCCTGTTTTCGCATCCTCATTTCCAATCATGATAGAACTCAGCTCTACCTGAAGGATATTGGACCATTCACTGTAATTCGGAACAGCCGGTCTGTTTGCCGGATATTCGAACTGAGGATACATTTTCTCTAGGGAGGGATCTAACGCCTGAACCTCCGGGTCTTCAAATACTGCTTTTAATGTCGGCATCATCGTAAAGTTTTCGAATCCATATTTCTGGATCTCCGCATCCGCCAGCTTTTCGATAAATTTCCATGCGTACTCCGGGGATTTGGATGTGGACAGGATTCCCAGTCCGCCCCCGCCCGTCGCAAACGCGCTTGTTGTTCCATTTGCTCCCGGAACAAGACATACATCCACGTCTCCTGCCACCTGGGACTGCGCCGGATCATTTGCCACATTGTACGCATAAGACCAATTGGTCACAAAAGCCGTATCTCCTGCGAGAAATGCATCCAGGATATCCCGGTCTGAGTAGGACACAGACGAAGGATCCGCCCATCCGTCCTGAATCGAACCGGTCATAAATTCAATGGCCTGCACGCCCTCATCGCTGTGAAATGCAAAATCCCCCTGATCGTCTACCCATTCTCCTCCAAAGGAGCACAACAGGGTAGACATGTTGCAGATGGAGCCTTCCGCCTGCAGTCCCGGCCAGGCGATCCCGTATTTGCAGATTCCCTCGGACTGCATCTTCACGCTCATTTCCTTTAACTCATCCCACGTTTCCGGCGGCGCGTCGTAGCCTGCCTGTCCCAGCATTGCCTTGTTGTAATACATAAAGGTTCCGTTGTTGCAGAAAGGCACACCGTATACCTTGCCGCCTGCCGACATCTGGTCGATGTTTCCCTGCAGGAGATTCTCCCGCATCTCATCCGTATAATATTCATCCAGAGGAAGGATCAGCCCTTTATCTGCAAATTCTGCCGGCCATACCACATCCAGATATGCGATATCTGCATTCCCGCTGGTAACGCTTGTCGTGATCTTTGTCTTCGTGTCATCATATGCCTGGCTGATGATCTCTACTTCTACACCGTATTCTTCCGTATACTGCTCCCCGATGTATTCGAAATATCCCACATCGTCCGTGGTGCTGATGATCGTGATTTTTTCCGGTTTTCCGCTCTCTTCAGGGACTTCCTCGCTTTCGTCTCCTGATGCCTCTGACGTCTCTGATGTTTCTGTTTGTTCTGTTTGATCTGAACCACAGCCGGACAACCCGGTTCCGATCATTGCTGTACACAGTAAAAACGCCGCTATTTTTCTCTTTTTCATAATGCTTCCTCCTTTTGTTTTGAGAATCTTTCGGGATTTTTCGCCTGTACGATTTGCCTGCCATCCCTTTTTGAATGATGTTGTTGTCAGTATACAAAAAACCCGTTCTGTAATCTACCTGCATTATTGCTTGATTATTGTACGATTTTGCTTTTGCAGGATCAGGGCACAGGCTCCATTCCATTCATTTTCAGGCAGTCCATGCCCCAAGCCTCGTGTCTATTCTTGCGCGATGACCCTCCGGCATATCTCCTCAAAGTTCAGTGTTCCAAACAGCTCTCTCAAAGTCTCCAGAGTATATAACGCCTGTGCTGCTACCAGGCCGTTGCACGTATCGTTGTCATCCCCCTTATTCTTTGCCACAGCTCCGGCAAATTCTTTTGCCTCCGTATCCGAAAGCCACAGCGAAGTCAGATATCCCTCGCACTGGATTCCGGGCATAGAATATCCGTACATATTCTGCGGCATGGACAGCCCGTGATGCATTCCCAATGTAACGATTTTTCCCAGCTCGGCCAGCTTTTCATCACGGCAGTATTTGGCAATCCGCATCAGATCCGGAACAAACTCCACAAATTCATCGTCTACGTAGCTGCATCCGGGGATTGCATCGCACCCTGCCCAGCCGATGGTTTAAAAGCCATGTTTGCCCAGCAGGTTTTGTTCATATCATAGGCACGGTTCCATGAACCATTTTCATTCTGAATCTCCACCATTGTATCGCAGAATCTGATCACCGCATCCAGCCAATCCTTATGATATTGTCCCCACTTTGCCTCCATTTGATAACAGAGCATCAAATAATGCATCGCCTCTACCATGGTACGCACATAATTTCCGATCTTGCCTTTCAGTTGCTCTGCTGTTTCCATCAATGCGTCAACTGCCTGATCCCCCAAGTAGTTTTCCAGTTCCTCCCTGCTGTCAGAATATTGGAATGGGAGAAGCACCCCTGTCCACCAATAGACAAACTCCTGTTTTTCTATATTATAGATACCATTTGGCAGTCCGTTCTCTTCGATACATTTTTCCACAAAGAACCGTATTACATTGTGAGCTCTCCTCCTGTATTCTTCATCCTTTGATTCCTCATACGCCTTAAGCATCACATAGCAGTTCATGATCTGGTTTCCGGTAAACCCATATTCCAGCAGGTTCTGATTTCCATATTTTTTTCTCGGTGAGAAATGAATAAAGAAGCCTGCCGGATTACCGTCCTTTTCCGGATATTCTTTATAGCTGTGAAATATCAGCTCTCTCCGGTATTTCATCGCCTCTTCCAGTGTAAATGGAAATCGGATATCTGAATTCAGTATTTGCTCCATCTGAAATGCTGTCGTATTCCATGATGCTGCCGTCAGGTCCTGTGCTTTTCCCATCAGGATCATGTAGGACATGCTCCGTTGTTCTCCCGGCTGAAGTTCCACTTTCTTCGGCTGGTCCGCACGGATTAATGAAATAAATGTATTTGTATTGACGCAGTAACAGGTCTCAGCCAGCAGCGGATTCCGATCATCTTTATAATCCTGGCTGAATGTCCCCAGGTAATCATCCATTCCGTCGCCGTCCGTATCATTTTTGTTGTAAAATGCGCCCGGAAAGATAAACTGATAGTCATCGAATGACCTTGCCCTGTTGTCTCTGCACTCGAATTCCGTATGCAGACGAAGCGCACTGCTCCCTCTTATATAGCACAGAGACCGGTCGAGTCTGACTCCCTCTTTTTCCGGTGTCCATAGATCGACTACTCTTGCCTCCAATAGAGATGCGCATTTTATGTATGCTTCGCACCGGAAGGAATCCCCTTCCTTCTCTATGCTGTCATAACGTGCTTTCAGCATTCTGCCTCCCAGAATCTGAATCTTCACAGGGAACGCATCTCTAATTCTGTATTTCCAATCCGATTTACAAGCCGGAACTTCCTTTTCTCGTGCTCTTTTGGAAACTCTATTTGCACCATTGTCATCACCACTCCCTTTCTACTGATTTTTCGTTTTACAGGTCTTGAAATAATCACTGCGCACTTCTACAGCATCTGCCGAACCCCGGTCCTGGAAGCTTCATAGAGCTTGTCGATCGTTTCGATCACATGGATCTGCCTGTCCAGATTACAGCCGTCATTCTCAATCACTCCCGTTTCGATCGCCCGGTGAAATGCGCTTAAAATATTGCAGTGATCATCGTATGCTTCCACATTGACCAGATAGCTTTCCCCAAATCCCAGATAATTGATTTTTTTTGCATTCTCAATCTCCTTATATGGAGAATATACGATCAGTTCCTGTGTCAGCATATTGATATAAATAATCCCTTTGTTTCCATATATCGTAATATAGTATAAGCATCCGCTTTTATCCGTTGCCGTACACCAGTTGGTACGTACCGTTCCGACCGCGCCGTTCTCCCATTCCAGGATTGCCGCCGCATTATCTTCTACGGTTACATGGATCGGATCACCTGACAATGAAATCCTGTTTTCTTCGGAAATTCCCACTTTACCTGTTACATATTTGGCCGGCCCCAGCAAATACATCAAAACAGAGATCGGATAAATGCCAAGATCCGCCAGTACGCCCCACTGCGCACGCTCCCGGTCAAAAAACCATGGGGCATGGAGCGGTCCATGATGTGCGAAAACACCGTCTGCTGAGGCAACTTCGCCAATGGTTCCGTCTTCGATCATTTTCTTTGCCATCACAAAATTGGGATAAATCTCAAATGGCAGCGCCATACACATCTTCTTTGTTTCTTTTGCTGCTTTTCCCACTGCAAACGCGTCTGCCGAACTGGTGGCAAACGGCTTCTCTATCAAAACATGCTTTCCTGCTCTCATCGCCCTGATTGCAATCTCTGCATGGCTTGGATGGAAAGTGGCGATGATGACCGCATCCATGTCCTCCACCGCAAGCATATCTTCTAATCTCTCATATCCTGTTACTCCAAATTCTTCCGCTGTTTTTTTACACACTTCCGGGTTATAATCATGTACCCCGATCAGTTCAAATAATTCTTTCTGACGATCAAGTGCATAAAAATACCGAATATGGGCCAGATCTCCGCATCCGGCTACTCCGATTTTAATCTTATCCATCCCATTACCTCCTGATTTTCTATGTGTGGAAATTCCTGTATTTTTTAATCTATATCCAACACGATTTTCTCCCACATATACCTCATATACATCCCTGCATCTGGTATTTCAGTACTTCAATCGCGTTTTCCAGCGCTTCTGTAGAATCCGCCCCTTCTTTTAACAGGGGCCACATAAATTCAAGAACAACCGGTCCGCCATATTCATACTTTTTTAAAAGCTTCCGCATACGGCCGATATCCAGATATTCATCTCTGGTGTTATTTTCTATCGCCTTGCATATCTTGATATGTGCATTTTTTGCATATGGAAGCAATTTTTCAATTTCCTCATAACTCCAATCACCAATCGCCGGTTTTCCATCTTTTGTAAATGTTTTGTAATTAAATACATCGGGACAGGTAAACAGGCGATCGGAACGCATATCTCCGATCAGCTCCACGATCTCATCCGCCCCAAAGCACACATTGTCATGATTCTCCAATACAAGATTCAGATCCCACTCTTCCGCTTTTTTTATGATCCTCTCGATCCCTTCATAGATCCACTTCATCTGCATGTGATAGGGAACCCCTTCTTTCAGCCATCCGGTAAACACACGCACGTTCCGGACATTCAGCTTTTTCGCGGTCTCCAGCCAATGAATCACCCTGTCCGCATCCATCCGGCGTTCTTCCTCCGTATATCTGCACAGATCATGCTCCAGCGACATGCATGTGATCTCAACCCCATACGCCCGGCCAATATCCTGCAATTCTTTCATACTTTCAAAAGAAGTATCCTGGAAATCAATGTCCACTGCTTCCATACCAGACACCCCATGCTTATGCAGCAATTTCACAAAGTCTTCCTTTGACATCTTTCCATAATACAGTTGTTCATGAGCGCTCCATGTACTTACACTCAGCACCATACCCCACTGCCTCCTTATTTTTTTGTCCCTTCTTCGATCAGGATCCGTTCCATATACTCTTTTGCTTCTTTGATGTATTTATCCGGATCGTCAAAGCCTGCCAGTTCCAGCGACAAAAATCCGTCATAGCCGATATCCAGCAATGCCTTCACAAATCCATTCCAGTCAATGATCCCCATTCCCGGCGGATAAGAATAGCACAGCATCCCGTCTCCGTCCCGGACATGGATATGTTTGATCTTCTCCCCCAGCTTATATACAGACCAGGGAAGATATTCTCTCTGAACCAGCTGCCATGCCGTATCAAAATTTGTACAGAACCGCTCGCTTGCAATCTGGTCTGACGCGCGCAAAAATGCGTCTGTCGTTCCCACTACTACATTCGCATGACCTTCTACCAGAAAATCCATCTGATTTTTCTCACAGATCTCTGTAAGGACTTGTAACGATTCTATATAGTTGTCCCATGCCCCTTTCGCATCATAATTCCGCGGGATATCCATCTTTAATTTCGGCGAAAACGGACTCACCCCGTTTGGATGGAAATGACAGGGAATATACGGAATCGGCGCTGTAAACTCATTGGGCCAGTTAGACACAATATTGATCTTATCCGTTCCCAGCTTCTTCGCAGTCTCAACTCCTCTTTCAAACAGGTCATATGCTGCCTGTTTTTCCGCCTTTCCCGTTTCCATCAATCCTGTCACGACCGTTGCATATAGCGCCAGCTCTGAAAGCTCCATGCCATAGCTTTCATACATGGATCGCAATTCTTTGATTCTGGATGGGGTATAATACTGACGCAGATCTTCTTTTTCGGCTACGATCAGCTCGAGCCCGTCAAATCCCAATTCTCCGATCTTCCGGATTGCATTCTCATACGGCGGATCATAGTGAGGGTATGTAAAACACCCTACTGCACAACCTATTTTCATCTCTCTACCTCTACTTTCTTTTTTGTCCATTTAATCCTGCATTCTGTTTCTTGTATAAAAACGGAGGGTACCCATACTTCTTTTTGAACATTTTATTGAAATAGCTTACACTTGAAAAACCGATATCATAAGCAATATCGCTGATCGATCTGTTTGTCGTTAACAGCATTTTCTCTGCTTCGCGCAAACGGATATAATTCAAATATTCTACAAATGTCCGATCCGTCGCCTTCTTAAAGGTCCTGCAGAAATTATAAATGCTGATGGAAGAAACCTCTGCGACCTCTTCCAATGTTATACTTTTACTGAAATTTTTCTCCACATAAAGTATGGATTCCTTTACCTTTTCCAATGCCTGCCTTCTCTCTTCCGGAATCTGCGGAAATTTGAGATACTCATTTCGTATAAAAAAAGCAAACATCTGCATCAGATACGCCTGTATCTGTATCTCATAACCAATCTGTTTTTTCTCATACTCCTCAAAGGTTTTCGTGAGCAGCTCCTGCATCTGATTATTTTCTTCTGTCACCCGGAAATGGGCTTTTTCTTCCAAACTGTTGAACAATATATGGGTAAGATACTGGTATTCCGATATTGTCCCGATATATGGCAGAACCGCTGACAGTTCAAACTGCATCACAAGGATCGTATGCCGCCTGGACAATTTGGCCGTCGCATGGATCTCTTCGGCTCCGATGATCGTCACCTCTCCTTCTCTCGAATGAAATTCTTCGCTGCCTACCTTAATCATGGTCTCTCCCTCAACCTGATACAGAATTTCCCAATAATGATGCCAATGCGACTCACACCTTCTTTCAGTAAACAAACCAATCGTGAACGGCAGTGTCGTTTCCGGAATGTAAAATCCCTCCAATAACATTTCTTTTTTCAAATCAGTCACCTCTTCTACTGCTTTTATTTATCCGAATAGTTTACCACAGTCCTATTCTGAACCATTTCAAAGCAGCTTTATCCAAAAACAGCTTGTGAAATATTTCCATTCCGTTTTTTGCCTGATTTAAATTGCTTTACCCAGCCGCATGCATTCCTCTAAAACCGGATGTCCATCGATTTCCCCCTTTCCTGAAAATCCTTTTGCCAGTATGATCCCCCGGTCTTTCCAGCCCTGATAGCTGCTATACTGACGGTAAGAACCTACCGCTCCCTGATAATGCGCTTCCTCCCTGGTCGCTGTTTCCATGTAGTCTCGGACTTCCGGTCAAAACCAGAATCTTTTTCTCTGACATAGCATCTCCTCTCCGTCGATCAAATTCTGTCGGCAAACTGAGGCAGATATTTTTTATGCGCCCGGATCAGCTCGTCAACCGTAATATTGGCCAGTTCATCACTGGGACAGAGCGGATTGATATTCAGCGCCGCAACTGCCAGATCCCGGTTTCCTGTCACCGCTGCTTCGCACACCATACGTTCAAAGGACTTGATCATCTGTATCATTCCGTTGATCTGTGGTTTTAATTCTCCTACCGCAATTGGTTTTGGTCCATCCTTCGTTATCACACTGGCAATCTCAACTGCGCTGTCCGCCGGAAGATTGGAGACTGCCCCCTGATTGCGGACATTGACATACTGGATATCGCAGGTGTTGTTATAAATCGAACAGATCAGATTACACGCCGCATCGCTGTACCGTGCCCCGCCCCGCTGTTCCAGCTGTTTCGGCTTTTCATCCAGATCCTCATTCTGATACAGTTCAAAAAGCTCTGCTTCCAGCCTTCTCACGACCTCTCCGCGGACCCTGCCTTCCTGATATTCCTTTAATTCTTCCTCCAGCTGTTTCTTTGTAAAAAAGTAATAGTTATGATAGGGACAGGGAATACAGCCGAGTCCGTTCAGCAGTCCCGGTGAAAATGGAAATGCGTTGAAATTTTTCATTGCAATAGCATCCGAAGTATCCAGATTCTGATATACTTTGATCACTTTTTCCAGAATAGATTCCCCATCCAGGAAAATATCTGTCGCAAAAATGTGGTGGTTCACGCCTGCAATTTCCATCCTGATGCGGTCCGGGCTGACCTTCATCATCTTTGCAAAACCATTTACCATATTGATCGGGACATTGCATAATCCGATCACTTTCTTAAAATCCGTATACCGCAGTATTGCTTCTGTGATCATTCCTGCCGGATTAGTAAAATTGATCATCCAGGCGTCCGGACATAATTCTTCCATATCCTTCACGATATCCAGAATAACCGGAATGGTCCGAAATGCCTTAAACATCCCGCCTGCACCATTGGTTTCCTGCCCGATCATGCCGTACTTCAGCGGAATCCGCTCATCCAGGATCCGCGCCTCAAGCAGTCCGACCCGCATCTGTGTTGTCACGAAATCCGCGTCTTTTAATGCCTCACGTCTGTCATACGATAATACGGTCTTCATCGGCACTCCGGCTTTTTTTACCATCCGTTTTGCCAGTCCCCCTACGATTTCCAGCTTTTCGCGTCCTTCTTCGATATCTACCAGCCATAATTCTCTGACCGGGAGACGATCGTACCGTTTGATAAATCCCTCCACCAGTTCCGGCGTATAAGAAGAGCCGCCTCCGATTGTTACGATCTTTACGTTTTTCATTCCCCAATCCTTTCTATTGATTTTTCATTTCGCAGCAGTCCGTTTGTCCTGGCAGATGCATAGACATTTTGAAGGATCTTGTCCGATACCTTGCCTCCCAACGCCTTTTCCAGTGCCAGTATCACACCTCCGACAATGGGCTCATACACAGAATCTGCAACCCTCACCTGAGGATTTGCTGCCTGCAGCTTCCTTTTCAATGCTTCCAGCAGCACATCCGTCGCGCTTTTAAAGATACTTCCGGACGTGTAGACTGCCGCCGGCTTGTCCAGCATCCCGTTTCTCTTCATCCCTGCAATGGCATATCCGGCCCACGCATGCGCAAATTCTTCTAAAAGTCTGATGCAGACCGGATCTCCCGCAGCCGCGCAGCTTCCCACTTCAATCGCAAAGTCTTTAATCTTTTCACGTTCGATTTCTTCCTTGACCCATTTTTCACGTAACGTCAGAACATCCGGCAGCCCATAAAAATCCAGCAGCTTTTGTGTCAGCATCGTCTCGTCCCTGACTCCCAGAGCAGATTCCATAACCACAAACAACGTCCTTCTTCCGATAGCTTCTCCCCCATGCCACAATTCATCGATATAATACCCCAGAACATCCTGGCTGCCATCCGGCGCCCAGACGCCCACATTTAATCCTGTTCCGGCACATATGATCAGGGAAGAGCGTTCACTGGTCTCCGCCCGCAGCGCGATGATACAGTCATTCACCACCACAGCCGGACAGGAAAATGCCTTTTCCACCCCTTTTTTCAGTGCCTGACAGTCATGAGGAAGATCTGCTCCTGCAAGTCCGCCTCCGATTGCAGCTATATCCCCCTGCATTCCGCCGATCCGCCCCAATGCGGCACTGGCCGCGGATTTCATCTGTCCTGCGGCATGCTCCATCCCGGTCAGATAGTGGTGCCCTCCGCCGGCCCCGCCAACGGATAAAATAGTTCCATCCAGATCCGCAATCGCGGCGATCGTTTTCGTCCGTCCCTGGTCCAGTCCCAATACATATTTCATAGCGGTTCTCCTTCGTTCGTCGGCATGTCGTCGGAAGCCCGAAAAAATGCTTCGCATTTGCTTCCTCCCCGTACCGGTGACAATGCGATTCTCCGGAGTGTATGGCGCACACCTTTGATCGCCTGCGAGAATGCCAGGATATTTTCCGGGGAGGAAACACCTCCATATACACTGTCCCCGATCTGCTGAAGATCCGCGCCGGCCATTTTTCCATCTGCCGCAAATCTTTTGATCGTCTCCGGATCTGCGCCTTCCAGTGAAGCAGCCACCGCAGTTTCAGCCAAAATCCCATTCTCATGGGCAAGATCGATCCACCGTTTTACGGTTTCCACGGTAAATCCCTGGGCAGTTCCCGGTCCCGGCATGATCAGCACATCTGCCCCACTTTCCGCGATTTCTCTGATTTCCTTTTCTGTCATATATTCTTCTGCTTTTCCTTGGAACACGAATCCCCCTGCCTGCATTTTTCCTGCCTTGACCAGCCCATGCTCACCAAAGCCTCTGCGGACGGCTTTGATATGTTTCACCAGTTCTTCCGTCGGAACCTCCGAAGAACAGATCAGGGAGATAAAATTCGCCCCGTGCTCAACCGCGCGTCTTGCATTCTCTTCATTTGCCAGAAGAGCCGGTGGAATTTTCCCGTTATCTTCCATACACAGCAGTACAATTCCTACCTGAATCCCCGCCAGCCGTCTCACATCCGCAAGTGTCCTTCCGAATCCCAGACTCTCCAGAAAATAATCCTGAAATTCCCCCTCGACCACTGATGGATCCGGCACTGCCCCCCTGCTGCCTGACTCGTTCCACAAGGAAAAAAACTTTTCAATCCCTTCTTTTGAAGATGCCAGGCCGGGCATCATCGGCATATCCATGTCATAATGGTTGATCAAAACCATATCGCAGCCACAGCCCTTCAATAATTCTACATTGGACACCCCGTCGATCAGATTCTGACGATATGTGATCGTCTCTCCTACCACCACACGCCCGCAGGCTTTTGTGATTCCCTGAACCATCTCCTTCCTGTCCGTCCGAACAAATTTTTCTCCCACATCGTTTAAATATCGCAGAGCCATTTCTTTTCCTCCTTCTTTTTTTGTATTCATGATCGTTCTTCCTTTGCCTGTAACTATCCAAAGCTGAGGACGGTCTGCCGTTCTGAATGGCTGTATCTGCCTTTATATTAAAAAAAGATCGCGCATTCATTCAACGTTTTTATTGCCGAATGATTGCATAATCTTGCTTTGACATTTTTGACATTTTCCATTTCGTATTTACTTTCCTGGCCATTTCTGCTATACTTGTTCTGTGAAAATCGATCGGACCACGCCATTCCGGCCGTCCGCCAATTCTGGCATCTCGCCATATTTCACAGCAGCACAGGAACCCATTGGTTGAAAATTTACAGAAGAAAGGATTGATCTCTATGTCTCAGAAAAACACGCCCGGCAACGCCATGCTGTGGGATGAAATTCTCAAAGCCATCGTGGATGCCATGCCGGAACAGCTTTTTCCGCTCTTCAAGGAAGTGTATGGAAAAGAGTATCCTGATGGGACCCCCATCACCCTGCTTGCCACAGAATCCTCCACCTACCGTGAGGCCCCGAATGCTCCGCCAGGCTCGCGTCTGTCCGATATTGCGCTTTTGTAAATGGCACAGATTATTATCATCTGGAATGCCAGATGCGCAATGACCGGGAAATGGTGATCCGTATGGTCGCGTATGATCTGCATTTTGCCATGCAGTATACCATTCATGAAGATAACGAAAATGGCAGTTATACTATGCATTTCCCCCGTTCTGCGGTCATCTATCCTGAAAAAAATGAAAAGCTTCCCGAATATCTGCGCTGCCGCATTATTTTTCAGGATGAAACCGAGCACATTTACGAGATTCCCACCGTCAGGATCCAGTCCTATTCTCTGCAGGAAATTCATGAAAAGCATCTAAATCTTTTTATTCCCTATGTGCTGCTCCGGCTGCGGCCAAAGTTGGATCCGGAAAGGAAATTTCCATTAGAGAAAAAGGAATTGACAGACTTTGTGGATAAGGTTATGATCATATTAGAAAATGAATTAGAAGAAGGGTATCTGACACAACTGGAATATGATGATTACATTAACCTCTTCCGCCGTGCCGCAGAAAAAATATTGGAGATACATGCTGATTTTCGAAAGGAGGTAGACCTTATGACGAAACCGATGATTGAACTGCCCAGTGTACTGCAGAAACGTTTGTATGATGAGATTGACAGTTTGAATGCAAATAAAAAGACGTTGATCGCTGATAATGAGGCTCTGGCTGCTGATAGGGATGCTCTGATTGCTGATAAGGATGCTCTGGCTGCTGATCGAGATGCTCTGATCGCTGATAAAGATGCTCTGATTGCTGATAAGGATGCTCTGATCGCTGATAAGGATGCTCTGATCGCTGATAAAGATGCTCTGATCGCTGATAAAGATGCTCTGATCGCTAAAAACAATACCCTGACTGCTGGTCTTGCAGAAAAAAATGCCTTACTTGCTGATAAGGATGCGGAGCTTGCCCGAATGCGGACATTGCTGGAGCAATATCATATTCCGGTCACTGCCTGATCTTCTTTCTTCATAGCGCAGAATATCCTATAAAGTGCTGAAAGGGCTGCCGCAAAATACAGCTCGTATACATTATATGGCTGAGCGTGTAATCCAAATGCCATGCCTTGTATATTGCAGCTATTTTGCCGCAACCCCTTTTTGGTAATATCCGCCATTGTGATCCTGGAGGGCTGGTTTTTCAATTCGATCACAACTATTCTGCCTGCCGGCGAAGCAAGCTGTACGGACTGTTCAAAGGAAGAGATGCCCTCAGCTTTACTGACCGGATGCCTTTCAGCAGGGTGTAAGGCACCGTAAATAGTATCGACAAAAGTTACTGCTCAGTACCCTTCCTCCCGCCTCCGCTTCCGCAGCTGATACCGTTTTTCCCCTCCAAGCCATTCTGCCTGCTCAGCCTCCGATGCCAGCTCAAGCCCCGGCACCTCCACCGCATTTCCCTTTTCATCCACCGCCACCATGACAAGGTACGCCCGGTTGATGCTCCTGCGGTTTCCCTGGTAGTCCTCCACATAGGTGTCTACCCGCACCTCCATGGACGTGCGTCCCACATAGGTCAGCCGGCCCACCAGGACGATCATGTCGTTCTGATAAGCTCCTGCCTTAAAATTCAGATTGTCAATGGATGCCGTTGTCACCATTTTCCCGGAATGGCGCCGGCTGACGATCCCGGCCATCTCATCGATCCACTGCATCAGATAACCGCCGAACAGCCTGCCCTGGGGATTGATGTGCTGGGAACGGATCACATAGACCTGCTCAGTCCTGGAATCCCCCACTTTTTTCATTGCTCTTTTCTGCTCCATGCCTTTCACTTCCATTCGATTTGTCATTCATTTTTTCCAGCTATGCGGTTGCGATTGGATAAATGAGTTTCGTGATCCCTGGATCATCAAACCGCACAATTGGAATTCATTTCTATAGTATATACCATAATCCCTCCGAAATCATAAAAATCTCAAATTTTTTCCAGCTGTGCGGTTGCGATTCGATAGGTCATTTGCATGCAATTTATTGCAATGAAAATGACCTATCGAATCAGCAACCGCACAGCTGGAAATTTTTTCTTCCCTAGTGAAATTTTTTCCCCATTTCAAAGATATATATAGTAGAGTGGTATACACAACGCCGGGGCGGTCGCCCTGGTTGAAAGAAGAGAAGCGCCCAAATAGCACCGGAGAATGTAAGGAGATCCTGAAATGTTACCGAAAGAGCAGTTTATTGAAATGGCAGAAAAATATATGGACATGATCTTCCGGATCGCGTTTCACTATGTAAAGAACCGTCCGGAAGCCGATGATATCACACAGGAAGTCCTGTTAAAGCTGTACAATACGAAAAAGGACTTTGAAAATGAAGACCACATCAGGCACTGGCTGATGCGCGTCACGGTCAATTGCTGCAAAAAAACATTTCTGTCCCCGTGGAGGAAAACCGAACCGCTGGAAACCTATGCGGACAAGCTGTCCTTTTCCACACCGGAGCACGGCGAACTGTTTTATCTGACCATGGATCTTCCCCGCAAAAAACTGATGGAGGTGAAATGACCATGTTTGACAAAAAACTCTATGTAGAAACATTTTCAGCCCTTCATGCCTCTGAGGATACGCTGGCTGAAATTCGAAAACTCACGTCACAGACCAGAAAAGAAGCTCCACATGGGATCCGCCCTGCCGTCCTGCTTACCGCCCTGCTGGTCTTTCTGCTGTCCTTTGCAGCCTTAGCCGCAGGCAGCCGGAGGATGGGCGGCTGGGTACATCATGCTTCGGTTCGTAGTGTGGAAAAAATGGGGCTTTCCTGCCCGAACCGGCTTGGAGAATACCGGCTGTCCGGTCCCTCCCCTTTCCGCCGCATCCATGCAGCCCCGGAAGAATCCAGCGGCCTGAAAGCCTGGCTGGATCCGGACTATACCTGGATGAGCGCGGAATATCAAAATGAAGCCGGCCAGACTCTTTCTCTCGGCTTCGGAAAAACCGATCATCCTCTCTGGGCATACTGTTTCAGTTATGACGCGGAAGCGGAGGTTTGGCTCGGCGCAGAGACAGATACCGGACAAAAAAACACAGAAAAGCAGGATACGGAATCGTCCGCCGGAAGTTCCGGCCCGGATATAAAAAATGTGGAGACAACAAAGTATCAGGGCTGTACGATTTATCTGGCCGCTCGAAACAGGAGTGTGGAGGCTCACTGGGTCGATCCGGAGATCGGGCTTTGTCTTGTCCTTTCTTCCGGTCCCGACTGGATCCAGGATGAAGCGGAAAGACAAAACCGTGATACAGCGTGCCTTGCACAACGTGAATTTCTGAATTTGGTAAAGCATGTCATTGACGATAACCGGACAAAATAGTCCCTGCAGATTACTCCGGCACACAGTATAACAGGCAGATTTTTCCTTTTCATTCGGAATAAATCTGCCTGTTCATGGCAAAATACTGCCCTGCCCTGAGCCGTTCCCTTTTATTTGACGGTGATCAATTCATATTCCTTCGTCCCCAGCCCGATCTTCTCCGCATGGGCCAGACAGGTCTTATACTCGGAATTGGACGTGGTATTCTCAAAATGGTCGTGATGGTCGCAGAAACCGCTGCCCGCCATCTGGTCTGTCAGCTGCGTATTCGGAAGCGGGGTCTGCCGCAGGCAGGCATCCGCGCAGGCCTGATCCAGCGCCAGCGGATCCGCAGAAGCAAACATCCCGATGTCCGGAAGGATCGGCACGTCATTTCCGGAATGGCAGTCGCAGACCGGTGAGATATCGCACACCAGGGAAATGTGGAAGCAATCCCTGCCTGTCACCACCGCCTTTGTATATTCCGCCATACGGCAGTTCAGCTCCTTGACCGCCGCATCCTGTCCAAATGCAATGGCATCGAAGTTGCAGGCACCGATGCAGCGTCCGCAGCCCACGCATTTTTCCCCGTCAATGGTCATGACCTTTTTCTCCGCGTCAAATACCAGTCCGTCGTTTGCGCATTCCCGCATACAGCGCTTGCAGCCCCGGCAGCTCTCCGGGTCAATGACCGGCTGCCCGTTATGGTGCTGGTCCTTCTTGCCTGCTCTGGAACCGCACCCCATCCCGATATTCTTGATGGCTCCCCCGAATCCGGTCATCTCATGCCCCTTGAAATGGGTCAGCGAGAGAAATACATCCGCGTCCATGACCGCGCGCCCGATCTTTGCTTCTTTGATATATTCGCCGCCTTCCACCGGCACCGCAATGTCGTCCGTACCCTTCAGGCCGTCGCCGATGATCACCGGACATCCCACCGTCATGGGTGTGAAGCCGTTCTCCCACGCACAATACAGATGCTCAATGGCATTCTTCCTGCTGCCGGGATAGAGGGTGTTGCAGTCCGTCAAAAATGGCTTGCCGCCGCATTCCTTTACCAGGTCCGCGACTGCCTTCGCATAGTTAGGTCTGAGATAACTCATATTCCCCAGCTCTCCGAAATGCATCTTGATCGCGACAAATTTGCCGTCCATATTGATCTGATCCATCCCGGCTTTCCTCAGCAGCCGTTTCAGCTTCTCCACCGGACTCTCATCCATCTCACATCGAAAATCTGTAAAGTATACCTTTGCTTTTTTGGTATCACTCATGTTCTTTCTCCTCTCTTATCACAGGATCTACTGTACTTTTTGCGGTCACTTCCATTCTGCGCTAAACTGCACAAAAACAAGATTCATGGCCGGAAGGCAGTAACTCGTCATTTCTATCAGTTTACCACATTCAGAAAATAGTTTCCACATCATATTTCGGTTTCTATATAGTATATATAACTACTTTATAAGGTTTTAAAAACTTCTTCATGCATTTTAAAACGCAAAACGATTGCATTTCCGCGGGAAACGTAGTATTCTATATAGAAACGCAATGAAAAGAAGGGTTTGATATGAGCGAAGCATTTCACATTATCAGCGACGGATCGTGCGATCTGCCTGCAGAGCTGGCACAGGAAAAAAATATTACGGTCGTTCCGTTTTATGTCTCATTTGATGATGAGCATTATCTAAAAGAAAATGTAGACATCGATATCCGGGATTTTTACCAGCAGATGGTTGATAAAAAAGGCGTATTTCCCAAGTCCTCCATGCCTTCCATCCAAGATTACGCGGAGGCCTTCCGGCCCTTTGCTAAGGCCAATATTCCCGTGATCTGCATCTGCATCACTGCCAAATTCAGCGGTTCCATGCAGTCCGCGCTCAATGCCCGGGCGCTCATACAGGAGACCTGGCCCCAGGCGGAGATCACGGTCATCGATGCCACCGTCAATACGGTCCTCCAGGGCCAGTATGTGCTGGAGGCGGCGCGCCTTCGGGACAGCGGCTGGAGCTTCCGGGATACGGCGGCACGGCTGGAGGAGGTCAAGAGCACCGGACGGATCTTCTTTACGGTAGGAAATATGGAATATCTAAAGCACGGAGGCCGGGTCGGGAAGGTGGCTTCCCTGGCCGGGAGCGTCCTGGACGTGCGTCCCGTCATCACACTCAGGGAGGGCGAGATCTTCCCCTCCGGGATCGACCGGGGAAGGAAGCGCACCACTCAGAAAGCCCTGAATCTCCTGCTGGAATATTTACAGGAAAGCCGTCTGGGAATCGAATGCTACAGCCTTGCGGTTGGCTATGGATATGACCGGGAGGAAGGGCTTGCCTTCCGTGACCATGCGCTGGAGGCGCTGCAAAAAAAGGGATATGCGATCGAGGAGATCCCCGTCTACCAGATCGGCGCCACCATCGGAGTCCACACCGGGCCCTATCCGCTGGGATTCGGGATCATCGAAAAAGGGATCCACGACTAAAGGGTACGATCCATTTTACAGAATTTGCAGAAAGGAGTACTGCACATGATCGATCCATTATCGATAAAACGAGGAAAAAGCCGGGCCGTCAATGCGGAAAATCTGACCGGCGAGAAGGGGAAGGGCGGAATGGCGTCCAGCCATCTGGGACAGTCGAGAAAAGGAAGTCCCTGCCTGAGAGACATTGCTCCCGGCGAGGAGGTCGTTCTTGCGGATATCCGAGGCGCGGGCATGATCTCCCACATCTGGATGACCGTAGATCAAAAGACCTCTGACGCAGAGTGTTTTGTCCTGCGGGACCTGATCTTAAAATTTTTCTGGGACGGGGAAGCCATGCCCTCCGTGGAAGTCCCGCTGGGTGATTTCTTCTGCTGCGGCTTCGGAAGGGAATGCCTCGTCAATTCCGCCTGTATCGCGGTGGCTCCCATGCGCGGGCTGAACAGCTATTTTCAGATGCCCTTCGGACGGGGTGCTAAGATCGTGCTGGTCAATGACCATCCGGAAACCCTGCCCGTATTTTTCTATCAGATTGATTATATCCTTTATGAAGAAATGCCTGCAAACACTGAATATTTTCACGCCCAATGGCGGCGGCAGGCCGTCACGGAAAAGGGAAAGGATTATGTGATCCTGGACAACGTGCAGGGCTGCGGCCGGTATGTGGGAACCTACCTGGCCCTGTCCACCCTGGAACGGTACTGGTGGGGCGAAGGCGAGGTAAAGTTCTATCTCGACGGCGACCGGGAATTTCCTACGATCTGCGGAACCGGAATGGAAGATTACTTCGGCGGCTCCTGGAGCTTTGCCGGATATCCGGACGGGAAAATGCAGGAGCTGTGCTATTCCATGCCTTACCTTGGATATCCCTTCTATTCCCGGCATGATACGAACCTGACCCATCCGTACCACAACGACGACTGTCCGCCCATGCGCGGCTTCTACCGCTGGCACATGTGCGATCCCATCTTTTTTGAGGAGGATCTGAAGGTCACCGTACAGCAGATCGGAGTCTCCCACCGGGGACTTTTCGAACGGCAGGACGATCTGTCCAGCGTGGCCTACTGGTATCAGAGGGAGCCTCATCAGAGATTTCCAGAACTCCCCGGACGGGAGGACCGCAGACCCAGATAAAAACAGCCGCGATCCATGCGTTCGGCTGATATTCTCCAAAAGCGGCCGCCGATTTCGGCAGCCGATTTTTCTGCTTTTATTCCACCAGGATCGCGTTGGGATAGATCCGCTCCACCCTTGCGTCCTCAAAATGCGCATCCGTCCATACCTGCCAGCTCTCTTTTGCCGGCATGCCTTCCTGCCGCTCTCCATAGCGCACCAGTGCCATACAGGACACCGCGATATTGCAGCACATGAACAGGATCAGCACCCATGTGGCGATCTTTCCAAAGATCACCGGCAGCTTTTCGATCATCCGGGAAATGAATGGGTAGCAGCATTTGAACCAGACCACCGCCGCGATCCCCCAGAAAAAGCAGTACAGCAGATTGATCCTCCCGCCCAGATTGAAGGGGATCTCGCTGTAATCCCAGAACACCGTGCCGAATACCATTTCCGTAAAGACACTGCAGAAATATTCATAAGCGCCGCCCAGGAAGGTGCCTGCAAGAAACAAAAAACCGTCGGACCGGTTCCGGTACTTATAGAGCATGGCCGTTACCAGCGCGATGGCAAGCCCCCAGACGATGCTGAACGGCCCCCAGACCACGCTGCTGCGGCTCATCCAGACTCCCGCCGTGATCCGGCAGAAGATGGTTTCCGTGATATCCCCGAGAAATGCGCCCGCAAAGAAGAGCCACACTACCTTATAAAAGCCGCACCCTTCCGCAAAGGTCCCGAATACCTCCTCCAGCTCCATCTGCTCCACAACATGATACGCGTTGTGGATTCGTTTTTCTACCTGTACGGAGATCCATTTTCCCAGCCGCGCGGACACCTGCTCGAACCGGTTGTCCGCCGCCTCCCACCGGTCCAGGCGGCCGCTTTTTCCTGTCAGCAGGATGTACGTTGCCAGAACATCCACGGCCAGCGCGATCACCAAAGCCCAGATCAGGATATTCCGGAGCAGCACCGGCAGCATGTCAAAAAGCCGGATCAGGATCCGGTTTCCCCATCTGACACAGAAAAATCCAAGCGCTCCCCAGAGCAGGGACATGGGAAGGCAGATATAGCCGTCCAGATTCCAGCGGATCCCGGAATAGTCCCACCATCTCTCGTGATAATACTTTTCGATCCAATGCCCTGCGATCCATTCCAGCGATACCGCATAGATGATGCTTCCGAAAAACAGCCAGATCCCGGTCACTTCATGGAGGCCGATGCTCATCAGGACTGCCGCTGTACCGTAAATGATACAGAATGGTCCGTTGATCATCCCCCTGTTGACAAATTTTTTCTGCTTCACTGCCGCAGCAGCCGTTTCCAGAACCCATCCCAAAAATGAGTATGCCAGAAAGAGCCAGAGCAGCCCATATCCTATGTATTGCATGATGCTTCTCCTTCTTTGTTCAGATCACGTTTTCCGTTTATTCAGCTGCTTACCTATCCAGATCGGTGATGAACTTTTTCACTTCATCCGCTGCTTCAAAAGAACGGATCACCGGGTACATAAGCCCCGCTTCCGGTTCTTTTCCCTGGCTGTACCAGATCCCGTGCATCCCGGCGGCGATCGAGCCCTGCACATCCTTTTTCACATTGTCTCCGATAAATGCGCATTCCTCCGCCGCGCATCCGGCCTTTTCCACACACAGCCCGAAAAACTTCGGATCCGGCTTCTCCACTCCTGCTTCCTCGCTGGTCACCACCAGATCCACATAAGGGGCGACTCCCAGCTCCTCCAGCTTCCGATACTGGATATAAGCCGTCATATCTGTGCCGATCCCGATCCGGATCTGATCCTCGTGCAGAGTCCGGAACAGCTCTGCAATGCCGGGATAGGGCTTCATCTGCTCCAGCACCGTATCCCAGTATGTGCAGGCCAGTGTTTTCACATGGGGAAACATGGGCTCACCCAGCAGCTCCATCATGCACTGGAACCGGAGCATCCGGTTGTGGATCGCGGCCGTATCCGACCCCACCCGCTCCTCAGCCATCCGCCACGCCTTCCGGTAATATTCCCGAAAATGCGGTTCCTCCAGTCCAAAGGAACGCCGGCAGTAATCCCGCACCGCCTCCATCCCGAACCGGTTGGCCCTGACAAAATCATAGAGCGTGTTGTCAATATCAAATATCACTGTTTTTATCATTTGTCCGTCCTTTCGTTACGATACAGAAAGCCTGCCACTGGCAGCCTTTCTGCATACGATGGTATTCACGGTGCCTTGCATCTTACCGCAAGGCATCATATACTTCCGCCGATCTGATAAATCTTCCGCAATTTATCCACTCCATTTTCCACCGATGCCTCATGGAGCGGGTAATACTTTGCATACAGCTCTTCCGGCCCTATTTTTTCTGCAATCTCCCTGGAACTCAGGTTATATTTCCACTGCATGTAAGTATAGATATCCGCCATCCATTCAAAAATAAATTCATCATATTGTTCACTGATGTTTTTTTTGGTATCTGCCCGAACCCCCAGCTCACTCAGGATCTGTTTCGGCGTTTTGTTCAGGTATAATGGATTTCCCGTATCCATATATTTCCGATACGCACAGTTCATATAAGCAGTGATTCTGCAATGACACAATTCATTGTAATTTGTCACCAATTTCCGCTGAAAAATGATGACCTGCTTGCGCAATTCATTATAACACATGTCACCCATTTTGGATAGGATTATCCTTTGCTTCCTTCCTCCTGCCCGCAGCCATCAGTCCCCCGCCGATCCCAAAGGGCAGCACCCAGGTTGCGAACCGGAAGAGCAGGATCACGGACAAGGCCCTCCCGGAATCCGTAAAATGTGAAAAAAACAGCAGAAAGACAAACTCCAGCGCCCCTGCCCCGGAGGGTGCCGGGATGATCCCGGAAAGCATATATGCGACTGCCATGAGCAGGATCGACTCTGCAAATGAAATCCCGGTCGTTCCAAAAAGAAGGCTTGCAGGAATGGAATAAAAGAGCAGCATTTTCACGATCTGCAGCGCCAGGGCGCAAAGGCTCCGCCGCTTCTGTTTCAAAAAATCCTTCCCGGACCGGTTCAGCAGCCGGATCTGTTCCTTCCATTTTGAGAAACGTTTTTCCCAGGACGGCAGCTTCCGCGTCAGTATTTCCAAAAGCCGCTCCGCCCAGAAAGCGATCCTGTCAGAAAGCGCCAGTGCCGTAAATACAAGGATCACCCCGGCTGTCACCCCGCAGCCTGCCGCCATAAACAGCGCATATTCCCGGCAGACCGCCCTGGTATCTCCTTCTCTCCACAGCACCGCAAATCCAAACGTCCCGAGCAGCATGACGGCGGTCCTTTTCAGCATATACTGGATCATGGTCAGCACTGCGGCGCTTCCGGCCCCCATCCCGTTTTTATGGAGGTAGTGGATCTCCGCAAATCCCGAACCGTTTCCCAGCGTAATCATACGGTAAAATTCACATAAAAATGTGATCCTGATCCCTTGTCTGATCGAGAGAGGACCCGCCTGCCTTTCCTTTTGCCCGGCATTCTCATGCAGCGCCTCTGCCCGGACCGGATCCTGTACAGCGCATGCCTGAGGCCGCGGGCGCAATGGCAAATCCCGCTCACAAAAACCGGAGGGGATGACCGCCCCCGCCATACAGGCTATGGTCATCCCCTCCACAAAATACGCTGCCATGGACAGCATAGCGCTCATCAGGACCGCGGCCGGTTCGGCCTGCCGGATCCCCTGGAAGATCTCGGCCAGGGAATCCCGGTAGAAAAACGCTGCCGTCAGAAGCAGACAAAATATCAATATTTTACTGACCCGCTGCCATTTGACAGGTTTCATATTTTTCCTTCTCATGGTTTTCCTTCTTTCCCCTGCGGCTCTTTCCTGCCCCTGCCTTTCCGGCGCAGCCGATCTGAGATACGGTTTTCGAGGACCGGCAATTTTCATGCTGCTGATCCGTTTGTGATCCGCCCTCTTTCCACAGCTGATCCGTACATGATCCACCCTCTTTCCACAGCTGATCCGCGGCCGGCGCCCACCCTGCCGCATATTCGTGGCATTTTGCACAGAGATGCTCCGCGCTCTCCGGGGACTGCAGATCCGTAGAGCGTGCCCTGGTCTCCTTCACAATCCGTTCCAGGATCTCCGGATTTTCCAGCATCGGACAGGGCCGCAGATGATTGTCGTTGAAGGGCTGGTTTTCCCTGTAAGCCATGAACAACGGCTGCTTCAAGATCTCCAGCAGCGTATGGGTCCGGATATTCGCGTCCGAATAGTGGATGAATACGCATGGCTCCGCGTCCCCATTTGCATTGATATGAAAATAATTCCGTCCCCCCGCGATGCAGCCGCCTACAAATTCCCCGTCGTTCTGGAAATCCATGGTAAACAGGCCCTTTCCGGTTGTCATGTTCCGGATCTCCCTGACCCGCGCCATCATCCGCACCCGCTGCTCCACGGTGGGAAGCAGTTCCACGGCAGCCTCATTTCCCACCGGCATATAATGGAAATACAGCGCATAGCGGCAGCCCTTTTCTACAAGCAGGTCTACGAATTCATCACTGGTCACGGCCTCTATGTTCCTGGAGGTATAGCAGATGGAGGTCCCGAAGATCAGGCCGTTCTCCCTGAGCAGTTCCATGGCATGCATGACCTTTCCGTAGACGCCGTTCCCCCTGCGCAGGTCATTGACCGCTTCAAAGCCCTCCAGGCTGATGGCCAGATACAGATTTCCGGCACGTTTCATTTCCTGGCAGAACGCCGCATCCACCAACGTTCCGTTTGTATAGGCCAGAAACGCGCAGTCATTGTGCTTTTCGCAGAGCCGGATCAGATCCGCCTTCCGTACCAGAGGCTCTCCTCCAGTAAACATGTAGAAATAGATCCCCAGATCCTTGCCCTGTCTGATCACGTCGTCCATTTCCTCGAAGGAAAGGTTCAGCCGGTTCCCGTATTCCGCAGCCCAGCATCCGGTACAGTGCAGGTTGCAGGCACTGGTCGGATCCATCAGGATCAGCCAGGGGATATTGCACTGATGGATTCCCCGCATCTTTCGGATCGTCCTTGTCCCGTGAAAAAATGCTTCAAAGCCCAGGTTGAGCGCCGTCGTCCTGAGCACATGGGGATCTGTTTCCGCAAGGATCCGCCGGACGTACCGGTTCAGTATCCCTTCCCTGTCACAGATCCTCTCCTTTGCACGGTCATAGTCAAACTCCAGCTTCGCGCCGCTCATATATTTCTGCATCAGGTCCAGAAGCCGCTCGGCATCCTGCTCCCAGTCCTTGTCCCTGTGCTGAAGCGCAATGTCGATCGTTTTACCAAATGCAGCCCTTCCTGCTTTGTGTGTCATCTCACTCATTAGTATATCCCTCCCGTAGAATAAATTCCCGCCTGATTCATTAAATTTTTGTACCTGTTCTTTCCATCCACTATAATCAATTTTTGCCCAATAAAAAATAGACACTTTCCCTTTCATGTCTGAAAATCAGACAATCCTGTGAAAATGTCTATCTAAAGCTTTTTTAATCCTGCTCTCCGGCGCTTCTGCGGATCACTTCCTCCAGCATTCCCTTTTTTAATTCGCACAGCCTGTAAAAATCCGCCTGGATGTCCTCCTTCATTCCTCCGTTCAGCCAGTCCAGCACCGCCCCGAAGCATTCCCATTTGTAATTGCGGACCAGCACCCGCTTATCCGCTTCTTTCAGCGGATATTCCGCGAATGCGGTGCTGATATAGGTGTCCACCACATGTTCGCACACCCTCCACAGATACCGTTCAAACAGATCCCGGTTCGCCGAGTAAAGGTGTATGGCAGCGCGCCGGTTTTCCAGCGCAAAGGACACCGCAAGATCGATGCATTCTTCGATGGAGTCCACCGAAGGATGCTGCCGTACCATGGCCTCCGCTTCCTCCAGGATGATCTCCTCCGCCATGGAAGGCAGATCCTGGTAATGATAGTAAAAGGAATTCCGGTTGATCCCGCAGTCCTCCACGATATCCTTGACCGTGATCTGGCTCACGGGCCTCTCATTCAGAAGCCTGATAAAAGAATTTCTTATGGCCTGTTTTGTAAAACCTGGCAAGCAAAACACCTCCTACTCCATTTCAAACACAGAATCCTTTGCTTCTATATGATATCTTTTCTTCTTTCTCAGAAGCGGGAAGTTTTCCTCTCCTACAGGAATCCTGATCTTTGCCGGCATGAGTCACACCTCTTTCTGGACTTCTTTCGAAATTCTAACTGTTCAATATATCTTATCATAGAACTTTGGAATAGTAAAGCGGACCAGTAATTCCAAATCCGCAACAAATTGTATTGACTTCTAAAAAATTATACAAAAATAGACTGAAATAATTGTGAAAAATTCCAAATTGAAACATTGGTATATTAGTGATATATTAATAGTATATCAGTTGTGAAATGAAATAAGGCGCCCAAAAATGTAGTTGTACAACAAGAACTGATGTAGAAAGGATGAAAAAAATGTCTATTCAAAACAATGAAAATCCGGTAATGGAAACTGTAACAGTAAATCGAAGCCAGATTGAGCACCGTGCAACCTGGATGGGACTGATCTATGATGAACTGAAAAAAGAAGGCTTAGATGCTGAAGGGATTATCCGAAGAGCGATCAGACGGACAGGAAATATCCATGGTACAAATTTTAAGAGCCAATGCAGTAATCCACAAAATTGCAACCAGTTTTGCGAAGTATTTCTCGGAACAGAAGATTCTGTGGGGCCGCAGACATTTGCAATGGATAATATTCAATCGGATGGGGATAATGTGTCTGTTGAATTTCATTATTGTGCACTGGTAAACGCATGGAAAAAGCTGGGTTTTGACGATGAGACCTGCGCGAGACTGTGTGACATTGCGATGGATGGCGACCGCGGGATTGCAGAAGAAATGGGATTAACACTTGATTTAACGGATACGATCGCAGCAGGCTGCAAAAGCTGCAAACTTCATTTTCACAAATAAGGTGAAATCCGGCCTGAGACAAGGAGGTTATTATATGAGAAAGAAATTGTTAGCACTTGGGATGTCCTTCCTATTTGGAACAACGTTGATCATATCCGGCTGCGGAAATAGTAACGATGGAAATGTATCAGAACCCACCGTTGAAAATACTGCAGCACCGGCGGAAGATTCTCAGTCTTCCAAAGAAAATGCAAAATGGAAGGTCGGTCTGACTATTACAGACCTTACGGTTCCCGTATGGGAGGACTATGCAAATGCAGTCAAAAAATATGGTGAACAGGAAGGAATGTATGTGAATATCGTAAGTCCGGAAGGAAATGCAGCTGAACAGATCTCCCAAATGGAAAATTTTGTTACGGATGGTTATGACGTTATCATCGTCAGCGCCGCCGACAATGAGTCTATGGGACAGGAAGCAAAAAAAGTCACGGATGAAGGCGTCATTGTATTTTCGCAGGGTTACGAATTTGATAATTATTCAGCAGCCATGTTAGAGGAAAAGCAGGTTTTTGGGCACCACACGGCTGAGATGGCGTCGAAGTGGATCCATGAAAAATTTTCGGATGGAAAATGTAAGGTCATTGTAGCCGGAAACCAGACCATTCCGCTGATGATGGAGCGGACGGAAGGCATCTATAACGGCCTGAAAGAATTTGCGCCAAATACAGAGGTCGTTGCTACGGTATATGGATCAAATGAAGAAGAATTTCTTCCGGTCATGGAAAATGCCTTTACGGCCAACCCGGATGTAGATATGGTCATCTCCTATTGTGCCGGCGGGGCCTTGGCAGCACGTGAGGCAGCAAAAGGAATGGGGATGGATTCCGACGATTTTGGTATTTTCTGTACAGACTGTGACGACGGTGTAGCAGACGCCCTTTACAATGATGACCTGATCCGAGGCGCCTTGAGCATGGGCGGTGGAGATTACATGGCAAAGGCCGTTGTAGAGACATTAGTCAAGATGCTGAATGGGGAAGATTATGATAAAGTCATCAATTTTCCGGAGATTGAAGTATATAAAGACGATGTACTGGAGCAGGCAGACGCACTGGGGTATACCGTACAATCTGCCAAATAGGGCATGAACAGCGTCAGTGTAATACAGGGTGTCATCGCATTATCTCACCCTGTATTCCCCATATCTGAAAGGATGGCAGCAGATGGAGAAGAACACAGTACTTAAATTAGAAAATATATCAAAACAATATCCCGGCGTCCTGGCTCTTGATCATTTAAACATTGCATTCCAGGAAGGGGAAATCCATGCCCTGCTGGGTGAAAACGGTGCAGGAAAATCCACACTGATCAAAGTGTGTACCGGCGCCGTCAGACCGTCATCAGGGACGATTGAAATAAACGGCCGGCAATATTCCCAGATAACACCGCAGCTTTCAGAAGAAAACGGCGTAGCCGTTGTATATCAGGAGCTAAACCTTGTGAATGAACTTTCTGTGGCAGAAAATATATATCTGGGTCAAAAAATCGGTGCAAAGCATATTTTTAATAAGTCCGTCATTGAGCAGAAAGCCGATGAGCTTCTAAGCAGACTGGGCATGAATATCTCTTCCAGATCAAAAGTCAAGGATTTAAGTCCCGGATATCAGCAGCTGGTAGAGATTGCAAAGGCTCTGAGCCATGATGCCCGTATCCTGATCCTGGACGAACCTTCGGCCGCTTTGACAGATACCGAGGTGCAGAAGCTATTTAAAACCATTCTGAAAATGAAAGCAATGGGCACCACAATCATATATATTTCTCATCGTCTGGATGAAATTTTTCAGATTGCAGACCGCGTAACGATCTTCCGGGATGGATGTAAGATACAAACACTGGATGTAAAAGATACCGATAAAGACACCCTGATCCGCCTGATGGTGGGCAGGGAAATGACAGAAATTTATCCGAAATATACCGGGAGCCGCAGTGAAGAGATCATACTCGAGACAGATCATCTTTGCGGCAATGGATTAAAAGATATCTCCTTCCAGGTAAAAAAAGGGGAAATCCTGGGGCTGGGCGGACTGGTCGGCGCCGGCCGCACAGAACTGGCCCAGATACTGTTTGGCGCTGCCAAGAAGGAATCCGGCAGGATCCTGCTTCATGGTAAAGAAGTACAGATCAGCGATTCCGCACAGGCAATTGAACATGGCATCGCTCTCGTCCCTGAAGACCGAAAACAACAAGGGCTGATCCTGAAAATGAGCATAGAAAAAAACATTTCACTTGCATCCTTAAAAAGAATATCAAAAGGACTCGTAATTCATAACCGTACAGAAAAAAAGATTGCAGGTGATTATGCAAAAGCATTGAAGTTAAAGGCGGCCAGTCTGGAATTTGAGGCAGATACTTTAAGCGGAGGTAATCAGCAAAAGATCGTCCTGGCAAAATGGATGGCTACAGAGCCGGAAATCATTATCCTGGATGAGCCGACACGCGGCGTTGACGTCGGGGCAAAATACGAAATTTACTTATTAATGCACGAAATGGTCCGGGCAGGAAAGACACTCATCATGATCTCCTCTGAAATGGAGGAATTGATCAATATGTCCGACCGTATTGTGGTTTTGAGTGAGGGCCGGCAGACAGGCGAATTAAAAAAAGAGGAGTTTGATCAGGAAAAAATATTGAAATATGCGTCTGGTGCTGAAAGTTAAGGAGGGTATTTATGAGTTCTAAAACAGCAGTAAAAAAGATTTTTAAACAATATGGCATTACATTCGTTTTAATTGCTTTGTGTATTTTGTTTACAATTTTAAACCCAGTCTTTCTTACATTGAGAAACATCATGAACGTAATGCGCCAGATGTCCATGATCGGCATCGCATCCGTAGGCGGTATGCTGGTGATCATCCAGGGCGGAATTGACCTCTCGGAGGGAGCCGTTGTCTCATTTGTGAATGTCATATGCGCATGTCTCATGATGAAGGCCGGTATCTCTCCGGTACTTGCAGTCCTCATCAGCCTGGTCATTTCTGCCGCCATCGGTTATTTTAACGGAATCCTTGTAACGATGGCAAAAATGCCTCCCCTGATCGTAACACTGGCAGTGCAGGGCATTTTGTATGGCATATCATATATTATTACCAACAGCCACTCCATTGCAGGGTTCCCCAACGGCTTTCGATTTATCGGACAGGGATATATAGGCTTTTTACCTGTTCCCGTCATATTGATGGCAGTTGTACTGGTCATTGGGTGGTTTGTATTGAACAAGACATATTTTGGACGCTTTATCTATGCAATTGGCGGAAATGATGAAGTTGCCAGACTTTCCGGCATCCGCGTCAACCGTATCCGTCGAATGGTCTATACACTTGGCGGACTATTCGCAGGACTCTCCGGAATGATCTTTTTATCCCGTCTGATGTCCGGACAGGCAAATACCGGCGTTGGATTTGAAATGGATGTTTTGACGGCACTTGTGCTGGGCGGCGTCAGTATCAACGGAGGATCCGGAAAAATATTTAATGCAGTTATGGGCGTGGCAATTATCGGCGTACTAAACAATGGCCTTGTATTGATCAACGTCAATCAACATGTTCAGGAGGTCATAAAAGGAGTCGTATTAGTCGCTGCCGTTGCTTTTGACTGCCTGTCAAAGAGCAGAGCTTCTTCTCTGGAAGCATAAACAAGTAATCGAATACGAGGAGGAATAAAGATGGAATATAGAGAACATTATTGCTATGTAGAGCCTGAAATCCGGCTGCATTATATTGATGAAGGGGAAGGGAAAACAATCCTGTTTTTCACCGGATTTTCCGGAAGTACTCAGGGATTTTTTCATCAGATCGAATATTTTAAAAAATCTTTCCGAGTCATTGCCGTAGATCCCAGAAATCACGGTAAATCCTCCTACTCTCCGAGGGGAAACAGCTATGCGCAGCAGGGCAGAGATCTTGGAACTCTGATAGATGCATTAGGGCTGGATCATGTCATATTAGCAGGATGGAGTTTCGGGGCATATGCCGTCTTAAATTATCTGGAACAATATGGGACAGATAAGGTGGATGCTTTTATTACTATTGACAATCCGGTCTGTGCCATTCAAGAAGACCCTTTGGAATACCGTGCTGGGAATCTGGATATGCTTCGGGAATTTCACTTTCAATATTTTCAGTCAGAGGAAGGCTTCCGCCAATTTATAATAAAAAATTTTATTGACGGGATATTTTTTATGAATCCGCCCAAAGACGAATATGAACGTGAAAGCATCTTAAACACCTGCCTGCATCTGCCTCTGGAGGCTGCCGGCCAGCTGATCGTGGACGGACATCTTTCCGATAAAAGATCCGTCATGGCAGATGTAGACAGGAAAATCCCCTGTCTTCATTATGTAGCGGAATATAGAGCTGCGGAAGGAATGAAGTGTATCCCCAGAGACTATCCAAACAGTGAGGTCGTAACACTTGGAAATCACATGATGTTTTATGAATTTCCGGATGAGTTTAACCGGATTCTGGACGCCTTTTTAAAAAAGCACAATCTTATGCCACAGTAAAGGAGGAGAATACCGCTTATGAAAAAAATAATAAATACGCCGGAAAATTATGTACGTGATACGATAGAAGGCATCATTGCAGCATATGGAGACCGTTTAAAATTATTGAATGGGGATTTTCGCATGGTTATGGCCCGCCAAATGCCAAAGCCCGGAAAAGTAGGAATCGTGACCGGCGGAGGAAGCGGCCATCTTCCCCTGTTCCTGGGATATGTCGGAAAAGGCATGGCTGATGGATGTGCAGTAGGAAATGTATTTGCTTCCCCTTCTTCCGGCAAAATGGCAGATTTGATAAGAGCCTGTGATTTTGGCGGGGGCGTATTATGCCTGTATGGAAATTACGGCGGAGACAATATGAACTTCCAGATGGCCTGTGACGAGGTTGAGATAGACGGCATCCAGACAGAAATTGTCACAGCCGCTGATGATGTAGCCTCTGCTCTTTCCGAAAATGCCCAGAAGCGCCGCGGTGTGGCAGGACTGATCTATGCATATAAAATTGCAGGAGCTGCAGCAGATGAGATGATGAATCTTCAGGAAGTAGCAGATATAACCAGGAAGGCTCTAAACAATATCCGAAGTATGGGCATTGCCCTGTCTCCCTGCATTGTCCCTGAAGTCGGTGTTACAACCTTCACCATCGGAGAGGATGAAGTAGAAATCGGCATGGGGATCCACGGAGAAAAAGGAATCGAAGTACACAAGATGATGACTGCTGATGAACTTGCGGCGGTCATGCTTGAAAAAATAGTATCTGACAATCCTTTGGAAAATGGAGATGAGGTTTCTGTGTTAGTGAATGGCTTAGGCGCCACTCCATTAGAAGAACAGATGATCTTTTACCGTGCGGTACATAAGTTATTAGACAATCGGGGCGTTTCTGTCGTTCTGCCGCATATCGGAGAATATGCTACATCCATGGAAATGGCCGGTCTGTCCCTGACTGTTTTTAAATTGGATGATCAGTTAAAACGTCTTTTAAAGGCTCCTGCCTCAACACCATTTTATAACTTTTCATGAATGACTTGGAGGCTAATCTATGAATATACAATTTATGAAAGCAGCTGTTTTATCTATCTACGAAAAAATAACGGAAAACAAGGAATATCTGATTCAATTGGATCAGCAAAACGGAGATGGCGATCTTGGACTCTCCATGCAGAACGGATTTCAGTCATTATGCGATTTTTTCTGCTCTGTGGAAGAGGAAGATCTGGGAAAGATATTTATGCTGGCATCAAGAAGATTTAATGAAGCAGCCCCCTCTTCACTTGGCACAATTCTTTCGATCGGTATGATGGGAATTGCAAAAAAACTGAAAGGGAAATCCGAATTTACACTGGAAGACATGACCGATGCACTACAGGCCGGCGCGGACAATATTATGGATAAAGCACACTCAAAGCCGGGTGAAAAAACAATTTTGGATGCACTGATCCCTGCCATAGAGTGCATGCGGCAATACACTGCTAAAGAACTAAAGAAGGCTTGTGCTGCCGCTGCTGCGGCTGCGGCGCAGGGATCTGAGCGTACAAAAGAAATGAAATCCGTACATGGACGTGCTGCCTACTATGCAGATCAAAGCATCGGTGTACTGGACGGAGGCTCTGTGGTCGGAAAACTGATTTTTGAAGGAATAGCAGATGCTGCGGGGGATGAGTATGATCGATAAACAGATTTATGAAAATTATATCCAGATTCTCCGAAATGAACTCGTGCCTGCTATGGGATGTACCGAACCGATAGCAATTGCCTATGCGGCCGCAAAAGCCCGGTCTGTACTTGGTGAAATACCGGAACATATATCCGTGCGCTGCAGCGGCAATATCATAAAAAATGTAAAAGGTGTCATTGTACCAAATTCCGGCGGGCTCAAAGGAATGAAAGCAGCAGCGGTCTTAGGCGTAGTCGGCGGAGATCCAGGCCGAAAGTTAGAAGTATTAAACAGCGTGAAAAAACAGGATATTGAAAAAACAAAACAGCTTACAGAACAAAAGGGATATTGTACCAGCGAGCTTGCAGAAAATGTTGACAACCTGTATATAGAAATCTCAGTGTATTACAAAGATAAAAGTGCTAAGGTTACAGTCCGTGGAAAGCATACGAACATCTGTAAAATCGAAAAGGATGGATGCACGGTCTTTTCATATGACGGAAAGGATGAGGCAGAAGCTCTTAAGGGAGACAAGTCTCTCCTCGATATAAGGCATATTTATGATTTTACAAATGAGGTTGAAATGAAAGATATTTATGATATAATTACTTTACAAATAAATTATAACACTATGATTTCCGATGAGGGGCTGCGGTTCCCATATGGAGCCCAGGTAGGGCGCACGCTTTTAGAAGAATATGGGGAACAAAATGTCGCGGTCCGTGCCCGTGCAAAAGCAGCAGCAGGCTCTGATGCCAGAATGAGCGGCTGTCCGCTTCCGGTTGTGATTAATTCAGGCAGTGGGAACCAGGGAATCGCGGTTTCTATTCCGGTCATCGAATATGCCCGGGAATGGGATACCGCAAACGAGAAGCTCTATCGTGCGCTGGTTTTAGCGAATCTTATTTCTATCCATCAGAAACGGTTCATTGGCGATCTGTCTGCATACTGCGGTGCAACGAGCGCCGGCTGCGGCGCCGCATGTGGAATTGCCTATCTGAAGGATGCCCGTTATCAGGAAATATGTGATACGATCACAAATTCAATCGCGACAATCGGCGGGATGATCTGTGACGGAGCAAAGGCTTCCTGTGCGGCTAAGATTGCAGCAGCGGTTGAAACAGCGATTACCGCCTATAAAATGAGCATCCAAAAAAGAGTCTTTCAGCCGGGCGAAGGGTTGGTAGAAGATGATATTGAAAAGACAATCCGCAATTTCGGCATAGTCGGCCGCGAGGGAATGAGAGAGACAGATGTTGATATTTTAAAGCTTATGTGTGAGTAACATACATATCTTGATGCCACAATGAATTGGGATGATGCGCAAGCAGGTCATCCATTTCCTGGCGGAAATTGGTGACAAAATATAATCTTGTTTTGGGAATCGACTGGCTTATATATGATACTGAGCGCCGGATAAATCTGCCGTTTAGTATAAGTAAACGCAGAGGAAATCAAGAAGGAGAAGTATTAGGATGCAGAAGGTTGCTCTAAAAGATCAGATTTATCAGAATATTTTAAATGAGATTCAGTATGGAAAATTAAGTACTAATGCTATTATCAACGAAAAAGATTTCACAGAAAAATTTGCCGTAAGCAAGACGCCTGTCCGCGAAGCTTTAGTCAGATTATGCAGTGAAGGGATTCTTGAGAATCTTCCCAGATATGGATATCGTTTGATCCCGGTCACGCAAAGCGAGATCCAGGAAATCATTGAATATCGCAAAATCGTAGAGATAGAGGCGCTTCGGCTAAGTTATCATTTTATAGGTCCAGTTGAAATCGACCAGCTGAGAGCATTGGACGCAAGCGGACAGGAAGCTCTGGAATCAAGAAATGCTCGCCTGTCATGGGAAATCAATGAGAAATTCCATTGGGAATTGGCAAATCTTTGTCCTAACAGATATTTTCGCAGCACAATAAAAAATGCATTAAGCGTAGGAAACAGATATGCAAATCAATATTATTCCAGCATCTGGACGGATGAAAAGCCAGTGGATCGAAGCCATACAAAGATTGTGGATGCACTGGAGATGGGAGAACTGGAAAAGGCGCAGGAGATCTTAATATTTGATATTGAATTGATGAAAAGCATCTTATTTTGATACTTTCAGGGCTGCCCGACTGGCAGCCCCCTTTTTTGTTCAAAACAATGATCTCTATTCCACTTCCCGCAGCATCCGGTCCAGTCTCTCCCGCTTCTCCCTCGTAACGCCATACCCGGTAAACGGCGCCCAGGTCAGCTCCTCCAGGGTACACAGCTCCTTCTCAAACGGAATCCTGTCGAAATGGTATTCCTGATCCAGAACCGCCCTGGTCTTCGGATTTTCCTTCAATTCCTCCCAGGTAGAATCCAGACTGTAGGTCTTCCGGTACGGTGTGGTTGGCTCATAGCAGAATTCATAGCTTCCCGCCCCTGCAAGGAACACCACATTCTTCCCGTCCTGCCGGATCGTCCCTGCTTCGCCATCCTGGCCGCAGCCTGCACCTTCGCTCTGCCGGATCTCACCCACTGCTCCGTCCTGCCCGCAGCCTGCGCCTCCTGCCCGAGCAGCCTCCGCTTCGCCGCTCTGCCCGCCGGACACTTCTTTCCCCTGACAGCCGGACATATCCCCGGCCTGCCGCCGGATCACTTCCACCGACGCATCCGGAAGCACGATCTCCGCCTGAGTATCAAATGGCACCGTGAACCGGAACTTCAACTGCTTCCCGTCAATCTCCCACGCCGATTCGATCATCCCCGACGCAGCCCTTAAGCGTACCTCGGAGCTTCCGATCTGATAGTTCGGCATAGGCGCGATCCGAAATCTCTTAAATCCCGGATAATCCTCCCGTGGATTGATCCCGGCCATATTGCGGAACATCCATTCCACAATGGACCCATAAGAATAATGGTTCAGTGAGTTCATCTCCGTTCCGCTGATCTTTCCGTCCGGCTCCACGGAATTCCACCGCTCCCAGATGGTGGTTGCGCCCATGAGCACCTCATACAGCCATCCCGGATAGCCCTTCTCCAGGAGCAGATGGTACGCCAGGTCGTTCATCCCGTGTTCGGAGAGCATCCGGCACAGGTAAGGCGTTCCCACAAAGCCCGTATCCAGGTGGTAGAAGTTCTTTTTCAGCCGGTTCAGGAGACCTTTGCGCACCTTTTCATAGGCAAAGTCCGGCGTCAGGCCCATGTACAGAACCACCACATAAGCCGTCGTGGTATCCACCGCCAGCTTTCCCGCCGGTGTAAAATATTCCTTCACAAAAGCGTCATGGATCTCCCGCGCCAGTGTTTCGTAGCTCCTTGCGTCCGCTTCCTTCCCCAGGATCTTCGCGGACTTTGCCACGATATTCGCAGAATAATAATAGTAAGCAGAGGCCACCAGATCCGGGTCCGTCGCGCCGTAGACGCCGCCCGCGTAATTGCCGTCCAGTGCCAGCCAGTCCGCGTAATGGGTTCCCGTCTGCCACAGCCGTTTCGCGCCGTCTCCGTCGTCCTCCCGCTTCATATAATTGACCCACGCCTTCATGCTGTCATACTGGCGGCGCAGGATATTCTTGTCGCCGTAATGCAGATACACATTCCAGGGAATGACCGTGGCCGCGTCCGCCCAGGCGGTGGAAGCGTCTCCCGGGTAATTGGCGACCGGCACCACGTCCGGCACGCTGCCGTTCATCTTCACCTGCTCCGCATACAGATCCCGCCCGAACTTGGTGTAAAATGCACAGGTATCCATAAAGTAGCTGGCCGTCCCGGAGAAGATCTGCGCGTCCCCGGTCCATCCGTACCGCTCGTCGCGCTGAGGACAGTCGGTGGGCACGTCCACAAAATTCCCCTTCATGCCCCATTTCGCATTCAGGACCAGACGGTTCACCAACGGATCCGAGGTGTTGATCTCTCCCAGCTCTTCCATGTCCGAATGGATCACCAGCCCCCGGAAATCCTCCGGATCCGGTTCCCCTTCCCAGCCTTCCACTTTCACGAAGCGGAACCCGTAGAAGGTAAAATACGGACGCACCCAGCGCTCGGTCCCGTCTGAGATATACGTATATTCCGCTTCTGCGGTACGCAGGTTTTCATTGTAAAAATTCCCGTCCTGGAGGATCTCCCCGAACTGGAAATGCAGCTTCGTCCCGGCAGGCGCCTTGCAGCGGAAGGCCAGCCACCCCACCATGTTCTGCCCCAGGTCCAGGACCGTCTCTCCCGCGGGCGTATGAATCACCTCCGCAGGCTTGATCCGCTCATGCACGGTGATCGGCGGGGACAGCCTGGGAGACAGGCGGTCATACCCCAATTCGATCAGCTCCGTGCCGAAGGTCTCGCTGACATCCAGCCCCGCGTCATACACCTCTCCGGAATAAATGCCGCTGTCCACGATCCGGCTTTTCCTTGACTTCCATCTCTCATCGGTGCCGAATACTTCCTCCGTGCCGTCCTCGTACCAGACATGGATCTCCGCCAATGCCGCCAAACGTTCTCCGTAATTCTCATATTTCACACGCATCCCGTAGCGGCCCTTGTACCAGCCGTCTCCCAGCAGCAGCTCCACACGGTTCTTTCCGGTTTTCAGACTCAGCTCATAGGTCTGGTACTGGATCCAGCTGTCATAATCGCAGAATCCCGGAAGGAGACACTCCTCCCCCTGCTTCTCCCCATTGACATAGAACTCATAGAGGCCCAAGCCCACCGCGTAGGCCCGAGCTCTTGCCACTGGTTTCTCGATCTCGATCTCCTGCCAGACCGCCGCCTGGATCTGCTTCTCCAGCCTGGGGGTGATCCACTTCGCCTGCCAGGTGCCGGTCTGCCCGCCCTGACCGCAGTCCGCCGATTCCTGACCGCTTCCTGCGTCAGATTCTGCCTGACCAGAATCCCCCGGCTGCCCTGCGCCGCCCTGACCTGACCGGCAAACGTCCGCCTCTCCCGGCCGGAGGACACCACCCTGCCAGGTCACCGTTTTTGCCGTCTCAAACCACTGTACCTCGCTCCACGCGCAATCCCCCGTCTCATCCGTCGCCCGGACCTTCCAGTAATATCGGGTCATGGGAGACAAAATAACCGGCAGCTCGAATCCCGTACTGACCACATTCTCGCACTCCCCGCTGTCATACAGGATCTCAGAAAAATCCTCTTTCAGGGAAACCTGCACCTGCGCGCTGACCTGCCGTTTTCCCGCAGCCTCCGTCACCACATAGGAAATGGTGGGATTCGCCAGGTCATAGCCCAGCGGATTGGTCAGATGGTTGATTTTTAAATGTTCAAGTTTCATAGTCAATTTCCTTCCTAACGATATATCGTTGTTTCATACGTTTACAGACCCGGCAGACATTCTGCCGGCCGCGGCCCATTCCGTTTTTTACGTATTCCTCTGCCCCACAGTCACCGCAAATCCCCCGCTGTCCGGTACATTTTCCATTTCAAAAACGCAGTCCTCAAAATACAGCAGCAGGCATCTGGCATAGGTATTCACGACACCCATGCCGCCGATCTCCATCTCCGCAGGCTTGGCCCTCTCCAGAATATCCTTCCGGGCTTCCTCCAGCTTTCTCTGCAGCTCCAGAAGCTTTTCCTCCGGAACGCCGCAGCCGTTGTCCTCCACCCGGATGATCCAGCGGTCTGACAGCACCCTGCCTGTTACGGAAATGTGCCTGCCGGCGTCCATGTTCTGGAACCCATGCTTCACGCAGTTTTCCACCAGCTGCTGCAGGGTCATCTTCGGGATGGTCTGCCGCCGGATCTCCCGATCCACATCGATACTTACTTCCAGGGAATTTTCATGGCGGGCCTTCAGCAGATAAAAATAACTGTCCAGGTATTCCAGCTCCTTCTCCACCGAGGCGTACCGTTCCTTGTTGTTCGTGGAGTAGCGCAGCATGGTTCCCAGGGAGCCGCACATCTCACAGATGGTCTCGTCATTGTCCAGGATCGCGCGGGACGAGATCGTATTGAGCACATTGTAGATAAAATGCGGGTTCACCTGCGCCTGCAGCGTATCAAACTGTGCCTGCAGCTGCAGCTTCGCCGCCTTTTTCTCATTCTGCAGCGCCTCGTCCAGCCGCGTCATCATGGCCTGATAGGACCGGATCAGCTCCTGAAATTCATCCAGTGCCCCGGCCGCCTCCAGGTGCCGGTTATCCTGCAGATTTTCGATATTCGTATGTTCCACCGTCTCCTGCAGACGCTTGATGGGACGGGTCAGGATCCCTGCCCAGAAAATGATCATAGCCAGGCTGACGCCGAAGGTGGCCAGCGTCGCCGCAAAGGAGATGGAAAAAAGCTGCCCTCTTTCTTTTTTAAGCAGCACGTTCTCTTTATACGCCAGTACCGTCAGGTCAAACTCCTCAGAGGATGCTTTCGTATAGATCGAGCCGTTTTCCGTCAGCACCTGATTCTCCTGCTGATCTCGAAGCCATTCGCGGTCCTCCTCAGACAATTCCGTTCCATATTCTCCGTTGCTGGCGTAAAGGATCTCTCCTCCATTCACGATGAGCAGAAATTCAATGTCCGGATCCGATGCTTCCAGTGATTCCAGGCTGTCCATCCGGTTCTCCACCTCCAGATAGCCCATTCCCTCTCCCCGCAGCGCTTTCATCAGGGAATAGACCGGTACCTTGTCATTGGCGCTCCAGTAATCCGGATGGGAAATGACGATCACAGAATTTCCGTCCGCCGCGTCCGCCCGCTCCAGGTAAGGGATCTCTTCCACCTCAAAGTCCGAAATCAGGCGCTGCTTCGGCAAGATCCCCGCTCCCGTTGTGTAGGTGGCGCTGCTGGCCAGAAACGAGGACTGATTGAAGAACACGGTCCGGTGTGAATTTTTCATAATGTATTCCGTGGTCAGCCTGGTGCCCAGATTGGATCTTGCGTCCAGCACATAACGGTTCGGAACCTCCCCGTACTGATCCTCCGCCAGCCAGGTAATGCTCTCCAGCATGACCGTATCCGACAGAATGTATTTCATGATGGCGTCCATCCGGCTGAGCCGCTCATCCATCTGGGTCACATAGGATTTTGCGGTGACCCGGAGATTATTTTTCTGGCTGGTCATCTCATATTGAAGACTGATCCTGGCCACCGCAATGCCCAGGATCAGACTGACTAACAGTGCAACAGTGGTATATGCAAGCACTATCTTACTGCGAAATTTCATAATTGTTACCTTAACCTTTGACAGAGCCGGCCACCATACCATCTACGATCTTCTTATTGAAGATGATGAACAGGATCAGCATCGGGAGCGTAATCACGATGATATCGGCAAACAGCAGGTTGAAGCTGCTGGCCAGCTGTCCCTGATAGCTGTACAGTGTCAGCTGAACTGTCGTATTCTCGGAACCCGGCAGGAAATACAGCGGATTCGTAAAGTCGTTAAAGGTCTGCACGCCGACCAGGATGATGAGCGTCGCCTGGATGGGCTTGAGCAGCGGGAAGATCACCTTCCAGAAGATCTGCCATTTGCTGCAGCCGTCGATCCGGGCCGCTTCCTCCAGTTCCTTCGGGATGGAGGCCATATACCCCCGATACAGCATGATCGCAAAGGGCGTCTGCAGGGCGATCTCGATCATCACCATGGAGAACATGGTCTTGTAAATGTGCATGCTCTGCAGCAGGTGGATCGTAGGCAGGATCGCCGCTGGGATCATCAGTCCCAGCATGATCATGGCCTGGATGCCGGTCATCAGCCGGTCGCGCCTCCTCTGGATCACATAGGCCGCCATGGCCGCGGTCACCAGAAGTCCCAGCACGGTGAAAAATGTCAGGATCCCGCTGTTTTTGAAGGCGGTCACCAGCTGGTAGTTTCCATGCTTAAATACTTCGATATAATTTTCAAAATGAAGCTCGCTGGGCCAGCTGATGGACAGCTTGTTGGCCTCTGCCTTTGATTTCAGGGACTGCACCAGCATAAAATAAAACGGGACCAGGAAGATGACGCAGGTCACCAGCACGCCCAGGATATCTCCCAGGAGGAGAAGTCTTTTTTTCTTTTTCATCCCTGGATCGCCTCCTCTCTCTTATTCAGGAAATGCTGCAGCGGGAATGCGATCACGGAGATCAGGATCAGCATGACCACGTTGCCTGCCGTAGAAAGTCCATAGAATCCGGCCGCGTACTGCTTGTAAATGACGGATGCCAGTACGTCCGTGGAAAATCCGGGGCCGCCGCCTGTCATCGCCCAGATCAGGTCGAAGGAACGAAGCCCGCCGATCAGGGAGAGGATGATGATAGAATTCTGGGAAGGCGCCACCAGAGGAAGGGTAATGTGCTTCAGCTGCTGCCATCCTGTCGCTCCGTCGATGGAGGCCGCCTCATAATAGGTCTTGTCAATGGACTGGATCCCCGCGATATAAATGACCACGGAAATGGAAAGTCCCTTCCACACGTCCGTCAGGATGATGCTCAGAAGCGCGGTCTTGGGATCCCCCAGGAAATCAATGGGTGTCCCGCCCAATGCCTGGATCGGCATGTTTAAAAGTCCCTTGGTGGGGTGCATCATGTACGAAAAGGCAAGGCCCACCGCCATCATGGACACCAGGTTCGGGAAAAATACTGCCGAACGGATGAAGCCCTTGGATTTGATCTTGCTGGTCAGGAATATGGCGATAAAAAATGCCAGAATGACTTTTAACGCACTGGTCCCGAACGCATAGATCAGGGTATGTATCACGGAAGAGCTCATGGAATGTTCGGAAAAGAAAAGCTTATAGTTATCAAGTCCGCAGAATTTCGCGGTCTCAAAGTTCCATACGGTCAGACTGTAATACAGGGAAGATACGATCGGCCACAGGAAAAAGACCACGAAAATGATCAGGGACGGAAGGACAAACCAGACGGGGTACATGCTCCGTTCTTTTTTTGTCTTCATAGTAAAACCTCCTCTTTATATGAATGGCCGCCCGGCTCATCCAGGCGGCCACACTTTTCTCTCTCAGACTATCCGGTTTTTATTCCCAATCGTAGCCAAGCTGTACAGCGGACTTCTTGCAGTCATCGTCATACATCGCGGCTGCTTCCTCGCCGGACATCTGTCCAAGGCCCACTGCCGTGGTCATCTGCTCGCAGGTTGTTCCTTTGATCGGGGACTGGTATTCCAGTGCCGGTACGGTCTTTCCGTCGTCAAAATATTTCTGCATGTCTACACGTACCGCGCTGCATACGGAATCCGGCAGCTCATAGCCCTTGATACAGGACGGTCCGTTTGCTCCGTAGGTTCCGAAATACAGATCCAGCGCTTCCTCGGAATAGTAGAACTCGAAGAATGCCTTGATCGCGTCCACATTTTCGGTATCTTTGTTTACATACCAGCTCATCGGCTCCCAAACGGTCAGGCCGTGGTCGTCCGCATCGTCTCCGGGAACTCCGAATACACCGATATCGTCCGGATCTTCCACATTTTCCAGGATCAGCGGAAGCTGCTGGGTCAGGATAAACCAGTGGGTCGCTTCGCCTGTCGCGATGGCAAAGTTTCCATCTGTAACGGTTGCCGCGGATTTGTCAGCGTTCAGGTAATCTACCAGGTCTTCGTACTTGGTCCAGCTTCTGGTTGCCTCGGGAACGTCCGCGTATTTTGCTTTTCCTTCTGTGTAATCGTCCGCGAAGGTCGGATTGGCTGCCGCAATGTTGTAGTAGTCGCCCAGGAACAGTACCTGTGTTGCCCAGGTCTCGCCGCCGGTGAAGTATACCGGAGTCTTGCCTGCATCCGCCAGAGCCTTGCAGTTGTCTACAAATTCATCCCAGGTGTGGGGAACCTCCAGCTTCAGTTCTTCATAGTCGGGCTTGTAGTAGATGACCGCGCCTGCCTGTGTGGAGGACTGGGGAGCGCCGTATACGACACCGTCAATGGTAACGGAGCTTAAGAATGCGTCGTCAAACTTGTCCACAATGTCCCAGTCGGAAATGTCCATGAAGCCCCGGGACGGGTTCAGGTCATACAGCTTGGAGCCGGAATTGTAAGCCATAAAGTCCGGAAGGTCGCCGGATGCCATCCTGGTCTTGATGATGTTATCGCCTTCGGATCCGCCCGGGTTGACTTCTACTTCGAATTCCATACCCAGCTTCTCGGTAGCCGCTTCCATCACCGCCTGGGTGCCCGGGTTGTTCTCCGCGTTGCCTGCCCACCATTTCAGGGTAACTCCTGCGTAGGGCTTGTCTCCGCCCTCTCCGGAGCCCTCGTCGGAGCCTGCATCCTCTTCTGCTGCCGGAGTTCCCTCATCGGAACTAGATCCGCCGCCGTCAGAACCGCCGCTACACCCGGTCAGAGCCAGTCCCAGTGTCATCGTACCTGCAAGAATCAGTGACAAAACTTTCTTTTTCATAAATTGAATCCTCCTTGTTCGTTTTCTTGTTTCAACATGGGTTTATTTTACCTGCTGAACATTGAAAAGTACATGGAGGATTCAAAACAATGCTATTGAAAAATCGAAACATTTTCCAGCTGTGCGGCATGGCCTGCACCTGCTGCCCCCTGGAAATCATCGTCCGGCGCCCTGACAGGCCATTCTACTTTATATAGTCCGCCGGACTCTTCCCCGTATAGGAGTGGAAGATCCTGCTGAAATAGAACTGATCCCGGTAGCCCACCATCTCCGCGATGTCCTTCACAAAGAGCTCGCTGTTCTCTTCCATGAGCTGCTTTGCCCGCTCCATGCGGATCCCGGTCAGATACTGGTTGTAGGACTGCCTGGTGTACTTGCGGAACAGCTTGCTCATGTACGCCTGGGAGATGGCAAACAGGTTGGAGATGGCCTGGAGGGAGAGTGGTTCGGAAATGTGGCCGCTTAAGTAGACCTTGATCTTTTCAAAAAATTCCGGGGAGTCTACCTTTATGTTTTCCTTCCCCTTTTCCGTCAGCTGATGGATCGGCGTGTACAGATTCTGCCGCAGCATCTCCATGCTTGTGGAATAGTAAAAGGCATCCTCAAACTGGTACTCGCTCTCAATCAGGGATTCCTCGCTCTTGGTCTGCATGCGGATGAAGTTCAGTGTCCGCCTGGCCGCCTGCTCCAGCCAGATCTGCGGCCGCTTCTCCTCCTCCCACCTGGAAAATGCTTTCCCAATGCATTTCTGGATCTGATCGTATCTGCCGGTCTTGGCATACTGCTCCATCTCCTGCAGGATGCCGGAAAGCTCTGACGTATCCGGAGAGGGAACCCTTTCCATCAGGAGTCGCTTTTGATCCAGGTCCACCACCTGGGAAGACCCACCGTGCTGAGCGTATTCAGCCAGTAGTACAGATCCCGGATTTTTTCAGAGATCTCCGGTCCGGAAAATGCCTCCCCATAATAGAGAAGGGTGGTATAGGATCCTTCCGTCTTCTGCCGCCGTTCTACCCTGGTCATGTAGTCGATCAGGGGCTGCGTTCCCAATACCTCCTTCGGGATCAGAAACAGCTCTTCCATGTTGTCCCGCCCAAAGACCATGTAGGCTTCGTCAATGGTGCCGTACAGCTCCGGCTCCCTGGCCGGGGAATACCTTCTCGGGAGTCCGTTTTCCCGCAGGAGCGCCGCGTAAAACTCTTTATATGGAAAGAACGCCTGAATCTCCTCCAGGGAAATGCTCTCTCCCACGCAGATCTTCCGGAAGATCCCGACCCGCCTGTCATAATAGAACTTCCTCAGCTTTTCTTCCACATTTTTCATGGTGCGCAGCATCTGGGAAGGGACGATGGGCTTGGTCAGGTAATCCAGCACTCCGCCCCGGAAGGCGTCCCTGGCATACTCAAAATCCTGATAGCCGCTGATGATGCAGAAGCACAGGTCCGGCCGCATCCCGCTGGCCTCCCGAACCAGCTCCAGACCGTTTTTCACCGGCATCTCCACGTCCGTCAGCACCAGATCCGGGGACGTCTTCTTGATCAGCTCCAGCGCCTCGCTTCCGTTCCCTGCAGTGCCCACCACCTCAAACTCCGGGCACTGCTTTTCTATGATGCAGCAAATGGCCTTGACTGCCATGACTTCGTCGTCTACAACGATGACTTTATATTGGTTTCCGTTTGGTTTCATTATGCCGCTCCTCCCTGACATGACGCGGAAAGCCCGCCGCAGGCAGCCTTTCCGCATACGTTGATATGGAATAGCACCCGCATTGCCGCCGGGTGCTATTCAAAGTCTTTCAATATATCCTTTTTCTTTTCACTATACATTACTCCATTATTTTATGCAATATTTTTGTGAAAACTTTGTAATGCACAAAGATTGCCTGCAAGCTTTCCCTATGCTACAATAACATTACAGCTGCCATAAAAAAAGACACCAACATCATTTCACCCAGGGGATGAGTCAAAATATAACAGCCCCTGGAATGTAGCCGCTGACTTTACGATGGATCTGAGCTTCCGGCCGGATGACATTGCCGGAATGCTTGCCGCATATGAGAATGACTGTCATACCGGCATGGATATCCCTGCTTTTGCCCAATGGCTCTATGATTATACGGACGGATATCTTTATATGGTATCTCGTCTCTGTATGCTGATCGATGAACAGGTCGCCGGCAGTGACGATTTTCCTCTGCAGAAGGATGCCTGGACGAAGGAAGGATTTCTGAAAGCAGTCCGAATCTTTTTGCAGGACTCCAATACACTTTTTGATGATGTGGTGAAGACATTGGAGCAATATCCGCTGCTGAAAGACCGCATGAAGGATATCCTGTTCCGTGGGACCCGGTACTCCTTTGAAAACAGCAGCCCGATCATCAACGGCGCCGGAAATTACTATATCGAAGCCCAGACCCGCGACCGGACGCGGACAAACGTCATCGTAGACTACAGGGGACAGCGCTTCATCGTTGAACTCAAGCTATGGCGGGGAGACGCTTATCACAAGCGCGGAGAACAGCAGCTTCTTTCTTATCTGGATTACTATAATGAGGATACCTGGTATCTTCTGAGTTTTAATTTTAATAAGAAAAAGCAGACCGGTATGCATGAAATTTTGCTGGATGGGAAGAAGATTCTGGAAGTGGTCGTGTGATTCTGCTTATTTCACAAAGCCCCACTCCTTATACTCATAATTTGCTATTGATATTTTTCATTGATGCGGATTATAATATTAATATAAGTATCGAAACTGTAATGTTTATAGCTGTAATATCCATTGAAATGGTGGTGAAGAATATGGTTGATCTGGGCTTACAGATGGATAACATACAAAAAGTAAAAAAAGAAGTCGTAATATTAATTCGCGAAAAAATGCAGGACGATATAGATAAAGTCATTCTTTACGGCTCCTGTGCAAGAGGCGATTATACGGAAGATTCTGATATTGATATTGCTTTACTCACAAGCTGCAACAGAAATGACGCAAAAAAATATAGTAAGATACTTGCAGAAATCGCAACAAAACTGGCAATGGAATATTATGTGGTTATCAATTTTGTATGTATTCCCTGTATAGAATTTATACAGAAAAAAACATGGTACCCATATTTCAAAAGTATCGAGCGAGATGGAGAAGTACTGTATGGATAAAACGTATTACTTTATATTAGCAAAAGTCCGAATGGAACGTGCGGAAGAATTATTGACGGAGTCAAAATTATTACTAGAAAAAGAAGCATATAAATCTGCGAATAATCGCGCATTCTATGCAATTGAAAAAGTTCTGAAAGGGTTGTTAGCTTCGAAAGAAATTGAGGCCGCAACACATAATGGATGCTTAAAACAATTTAATTTCCACTTTATCCATAATGGAGATCATACATTTACATCTGAGGACTATCAGAAAATATCCTATGCGGATCAGATCAGAAATGCCTCGGACTATGATGACTTCTATGTAGCAAATAAGGAAGAGACCAAAGAACTGGTAATATTTGCGGAACAATTTGTTAAAAAAGTAAGAGAATATTTAATCAGGATTCATATTCTTACAGAATAAGGTATTTAATTGACAAAGCTCTCATTTTCAAATAGATTGTTTGTCGTGTGATTCCAGCTTATTTTCACAAAATCCTGCTCGAAATAGGTCTGTCGGAAAATCACTGTATACCTGCAATATGCTGCTGTGATTCGTAGAATCTCAAGACAATATATTGCAGATAAACCGTATGTTCCGGCAGCCTCTTTTCATTTACCTATGGAACATATTTTATAAATGCTTCAAAGCTGTTCTGCCTCCATTTCGCGTTCTTCCAGCACTTCTATTTTACAGCTGTGCTTTTTACTCCCTTTATCATATGCAATCCCAACTCCAAGGATCCGCCCCTGATACATCCGCTTTTCCGCCAGTTTTCCCTGGAAGCGCAGCAGATACCAGATCTGTTTCATTGCTGTAGCTGAGCAGCGGAATCTCCGTATTGTGCGCATATTCCAAAATGGACAGCATCGTATCCGTATCCCCTGAAATGGTTGCCGCAAGCATCCGTTCTGATTCTTTCGCAAGGCGGTACACGTATCCCAGAGACGGCTCTTTTAACAGCATTTCCTCAAATTGATCCATCAGTTCCTTATTCGGGATGAATACCTTCCCCTGTTCGCTGCTCAAAAAACCATAGACCACCATCGCGGAAAATATTTCTTCCTTTGTAGTCAGGCTCATGGATGAGGCCGCATATTCCCGGATCTTTGCCCGAACCGGCACTCCGGATACCATCAGTGCAAGCGCGTCCCTCACATCGTCCACATTTTTCTCGACATAGTAAAATATCTCGTCATAAGGGCCGGAGCTCGTCCAATAGTTCCCCAGATTGTTGTTGGTCAATGCCGCCACTGAACGCGGATTGTGCACTCTGCTGCCGGACATCGTATGATACCCGTTGTACCAGGTCCGAAGTCCCTCTCTTGTTACATTCGGATGCACTGTCCGTTCCAGATATGTTTCGTATAGTCCATCCACCTCTGCCTCGGAAAACCCAAAATAGGAAATCCCATTCATCCAGCACGAAAATAAATTTCAGTATGTCTATTCCGCTCTCCGCAGGATATCATACCTCTCGGCCTTCCCTTCCAGATCCACATACACGATCTGCTTCGCATGGGGAGCGCTCTCCTGCTCCTCCCCGTCCTCGCCCACGATCCGGCCCACCCGGACCTCCACGTTCCTGCCGTCCGGCTTCATGATCTCAATCTGTTCTCCCACGGAAAACTTATTCCTCTGCTCGATCCGGTACAGCCCGTCCCGCGTTTCCCCCACAGTTCCCAGATAGGTATACTCCTTCACATACGTACTCTCATTGTAGATCTGGGTATTCTCATCCGGCCTTCCGAAGAAAAATCCGGTGGTAAACTGCCGGTAGGTGCAGTTCGAAATCTGCTCCTGATACCAGGGCATATGTTCCCGATATTTTTCCGGGCTTTCCCGGTAATCATCCAGCGCCTTCCGGTAGGTCCGGGCCACCGTAGCCACATACAGAGCCGTTTTCATGCGTCCCTCGATCTTTAAGCTGTCCATCCCCGCTTCCACCAGCTCCGGGATATGCCCGATCATGCACAGATCCTTCGAGTTAAATATATAGGTCCCCCGGTCATTCTCATAGACCGGCAGATATTCTCCCGGCCTGGACTCCTCCATCACCGCGTATTTCCAGCGGCATGGATGGGTGCAGGCCCCCTGGTTGGCGTCCCGCCCTGTAAAATAATTACTCAGCAGGCACCTTCCGGAATAGGAAATGCACATGGATCCGTGGATAAACACCTCGATCTCCAGCTCTTCTGGAATCCTCCTGCGTAGCTCCCTCAATTCCTCCAGGGAAAGCTCCCGCGCCGCCACCACCCGGCTGGCCCCCTGCCGGTGCCAGAAGCGGTACGTTCCGTAGTTCGTGTTATTGGCCTGGGTGCTGATATGCCGCTCGATCTCCGGGCAGACCTCCATAGCAATGTCATAGACCCCCGGGTCCGCAATGATCAGAGCATCCGGCCGCAGCGCCTTCAATTCCTGAAAATATTCCCGCACCCCGTCCAGATCCCGGTTGTGCGCCAGGATATTGGCCGTCACATACACCTTGACACCGTGGGCATGCGCAAAGGCAATTCCCTCTTTCATATCCTCCATCGAGAAATTTTTTGCTTTCGCGCGCAACCCAAAAGTTTCTCCGCCGATATAAACTGCATCCGCACCAAATATCACTGCCGTCTTCAAGACCTCCAGGCTGGCCGCCGGGATCAATAATTCCGGATAATCTCTCATGTTATGATTCCTTTCCCATACACCTCTTGCAACTGTTCAAACCAGCTGACCGCAGACCCATGTGCTGCTCAGACGATCCGCTGCTACTATCATTTTCTGCTTCTCGCTGTTCTGAATCGTTGCTTCATTTTCTCCTGCTGTTCTGAATCACTGCTTCATTTTCATACACTTCTGTCAGCTGTCCCCGTCTTCACGCTTACCGCCACACCGTCCCCGAGCGGCAGGATGGAGGTCACAAGCTCCCCATTGTGCTTGATCTCATACAGGTATTCCCGCATCCGGGCATGGATCGTCCGGTCCCGCCGTTCCACCGCAAACCGGGACTCGAACACATCCCCGCCCTGCAGCACGTTGTCCGATACCAGAACTCCGCCTTCCCTGAGAAGCCGGAGCACCTCCGGCAGATAATGGATATACTGCGCCTTCGCCGCATCCATAAACACAAAATCAAACTTCCCTTCCAGCCTCTTAAGCACCTCCAGGGCATCCCCTTCCATCAGGGTGATCTGCTGCTCCCTTCCCGCGCGGCGGAAGTTTTCTCTGGCCGCAAGGATCCGCTTTTCATAATTTTCGATCGTTACAAACCGGCACTCCTCCGGCGCGTATTCACACATCAGCAGCGCAGAAAAGCCTGCTCCCGTTCCGATTTCGAGAACTTTTTCAGGTCTTTGTAAACTTATCAGTGTCTTTAAAAAGCTTTGTGTTTCTTTGCGAATGATCGGAACCCCCTCTTCCAGAGCTTCCCTCTCGATCTCCTCCAGCATCGGACATTCCTCCGTCTCCAGAGACCGGATATACGTAACCACTCTCTCCTCCGTGATCATCTTCCCATCCCCCTTTCCTGATAAACCCATACCAATGGTGGAAAAAGTTCAGACAGACCGGTATCCGGCCTGCCTGAAACCATTTCTTCCATATCCTTTTTACACATCCATAATGATCGGAATGATCATCGGCCGTCTCTTCGTCTTCTTCCAGATAAAGTCGTTCATCGTATCCCGGATGGAGGTCTTGATCTTGTTCCAGTCCGTCCTCCGGCCTGCCAGACATTTATCCAGGCTGTCGGAGATGGCGTGTCTCGCTTCCTCCATCAGCCCTTCCGACTCCCGCACATACACGAATCCGCGGGACACGATATCGGGGCCTGCCAATAAACGGTTGCTTCCCCGTTCCAGGGTGAGCACAACGATGATAATGCCGTCCTCTGCCAGATGCTGCCTGTCGCGCAGAACGATATTTCCTACGTCTCCGACGCCCAGACCGTCTACCAGGATCGCTCCCGTATGCACCTTGTCCACGACCTTCGCCGACTCACTGGTCAGCTCCAGCACATCGCCGGACTGGATGATAAAAATATTCTCCTTCGGGATCCCCAGGGAGCGCGCCACCTCCGAATTGGCCTTTAAGTGGCGGTATTCCCCGTGTACCGGGATGGCATACTTGGGCTTCACCAGAGAGTAGATCAGCTTCAATTCCTCCTGGCAGGCATGTCCGGACACATGCGCCTCCTGGAAGATCACATTGGCTCCCTTCGCAGACAGCTCATTGATCACGCGGGAAACCGACTTTTCATTTCCCGGGATCGGATTGGAGCTGAAAATGATCGTGTCCGTAGGCTGGATCGTCACCTTCCGGTGCACATCCGCCGCCATACGGGACAGCGCCGCCATGGATTCCCCCTGGCTTCCTGTGGTGATCAATACCATCTTCTCCGGAGGATAGTTGCGCATCTCATCGATCTCGATCAGCGTATTTTCCGGCACATTCAGATAGCCCAGCTCAGACGCGGTGGAAATGATATTCACCATGCTCCGTCCTTCCACGACCACCTTCCGTCCATACTTATATGCAGAATTGATGATCTGCTGTACACGGTCCACATTGGACGCGAACGTGGCGATGATGAGCCTGCTGTTCTGATGCTCCGCGAAAATATGGTCAAAGGTAATTCCTACCGTCCGTTCCGACTGGGTAAATCCCTTCCGCTCCGCGTTGGTGCTGTCTGACATCAGCGCCAGCACGCCTTTTTTTCCGATCTCCGCAAAGCGCTGCAGGTCAATGGCATCTCCGAATACCGGTGTATAGTCCACCTTAAAGTCGCCCGTATGCACCACGATCCCTGCCGGAGAATACAGCGCCAGCGCCGACGCGTCCTGGATGCTGTGATTCGTTTTAATAAACTCAATGCGGAACTGCCCCAGGTTGATGGACTGTCCGTGATGGACGACCCTTCTTCTTGTGGCCCGCAGCAGATTATGCTCCTTTAACTTATTCTCTATAATTCCCATGGTCAGCTTCGTCGTATAGATCGGAAGGTTCATCTCCTTCAAAATATACGGAAGCGCACCGATATGATCCTCATGTCCATGAGTGATCACAAAACCCTTCACTTTTTCAATATGATCCTTCAGATAACTCACATCCGGTATCACCAAATCGATTCCCAGCATATCATCCTCGGGAAAGGCAAGACCGCAGTCCACCACAATAATACTGTCTTCATACTCAAAGGCAGTAATATTCATGCCGATCTGCTCCAGCCCTCCAAGAGGAATGATACGCAGCTTTCCAATATTCTCTTTTTTCAAAAATGCACCTCCATTTTTTATTATGTATCGTGTATCCGCCCGGCAGGCTATCAGATGCACCCCGAAATTCCATCCATACGGGCGGCATCATCCGGCGCCAAACAGTTACTATATTATTTCAATCCCATCCGCATGCTTTCGCGCAAGAACAGCGGCAGGATTTTTATCACATCATGATGTCCGTATTCTCCAGCAGTTCCTCAAATACGCCGGAGACCGCCTTCAATTCCGTGTCTTCCTCTACGATCTCATAAATACAATCTCCATCTTCCCCGCTGCCGGACTCCCGCAGGATCAGACATTCCGCGTCGCCCTCCTCGGAATCCGTCACAAGGATATATGTAGAACCGTTGATCTTCGTCTGCTCCAATACAAAAAATTCAACCGCTTCATCCGTATCATTGAAAGTAAATTCAATCTTTTCCATTCTGCTTCCCCTTATTGCCGTGAAGTCCGATACTGACTCCTGTCCGCGCCCTGACAGAACCTCTGCGGATGCGTCGCCTGTTCACTCCATGCCCTCTGTATCTCCGCGGACACATCACCTGTTCACTCCATGCCCTCTGTATCTCCGCGGACACATCACCTGTTCACTCCATGCCCTGTATCTCCGCGGATGCACTGCCTGTCCGCAGAGAATCCAGGTATCCCTGCAGGATAAAGACCGCCGCGATCTTATCGATGTACTTCTTCCTGTCCTCCCGCCTGACCTGGCTCTCGATCAGCGTCCGTTCTGCAGCCACGGTCGTCAGGCGCTCGTCCCACATGACCACCTCCAGGCCCGTCCGCCGCATGAGCATCTTCTGAAACTCCAGAGACTTCTCCGCCCGTTCCCCGATATCATGATTCATGTGCCTGGGCAGCCCCAGTACGATCCTACCCACTTCATATTCCCGGATCAGCTCCTCCAGCCTTGCGCAGGTCCGTCTGAGCTTGTTCTCCTCTTTCCGTTCAATCGTCTCAATCCCCTGGGCAGTCAGAAGCAAGGCATCGCTGATCGCAACGCCTACTGTCTTCTCCCCATAGTCCAATCCCATGATCCTCATAACAGATTATGCCCAGGAATTGTGCTCGATATACGCTTTTAACAATTCTTCCACCAATTCGTCCCGCTCCACCTTCATGACCAGGCTTCTCGCTCCGTTATAGCTGGTAATATACGTCGGATCGCCGGACATCACATACCCCACGATCTGATTCACCGGATTATATCCCTTTTCCTTCAATGCCTTGAACACGATCTCCAGAATGTCCTTCGCTGAGATCTGCGGTCCCGGCTCCACCTGAAAGAATTGGGTATTACTTAAATCGCTCATGTTTTTTCCCTCCATTTCACTTCTGTTCTTTCTGTCAGTCCCGAAACAAAGCACCCGGCAACGCCGCGCTTTTCCTTTTATTTCCGCTGCCCGCCTGAGCAAAAGACGTTCGCAGTCACTGACACTTCCTGCTGCCTATTGTAGTTTCAATCCTCCGTGAGGACATATTTCAAACACACTCTATCTACTATTCTAATATAAACCCATCCAAAATTCAATGAATAATTTGTAAATCCTCATTTATCCGGATTTTTCTGATCTGATTCTGCAGATTTTCCTCCGCTTCCAGCGCGATCTTCAGGTATTCCCGGGTGTGTCCCACCTGATATTCCCTGCCGCCCTCGGTCATGCGTTCCTCCACCAGCACTTCCACTTCTTTTCCCAGAAAGCTCCTCTCATACGCCGCCTGCTTCCTCTTCCCCAGCTCGATCATCCGCCGGCTTCGTTCCGCCTTCACAGGCTCCGGCACCTGGTCCGCCATGGCGGCAGCCCTGGTTCCCTCTCTCCTGGAATATTTGAAAATGTGGGTCTCATAAAAATCAACCTGATCCACAAATTCCATGGATGCGGCAAATTCCTCCTCCGTCTCCCCCGGAAAGCCGACGATCACATCCGTGGTCAGTGCCGGATTCCGGAAATATTTCCGCAGAAGGGCGCATTTTTCCAAATACTCCGCCGCCGTATAACGCCGGTTCATCCGTTTGAGAGTCGCGTCGCAGCCGCTCTGCAGCGACAGGTGGAAATGCGGACACAGCTTCTCAAGCCCCGCCGCCGTCCGGACAAATTCCTCCGTAATGATCCGCGGCTCCAGAGAACCCAGCCGGATCCGCAGGATCCCGTCCACCTCATGGACCGCCCGGATCAGGGCCAGAAGATCCGTTCCCTCCTGTCCCCCGTGGAAATGCTCCTCCCTGTTTAAGATTTTCCCGGACACTTCCGGGCCTTCGCTATCGGGAGTCTTTTCCCGGAAATCCGCCCCGTAGGAGCTCAGATGGATCCCGGTCAGCACCACTTCCCGGTAGCCGTTTCGGGCCAGCTCCCGCACCTCTTCCACGACGCTCTCCAGGCTCCGGCTGCGCACCCGCCCCCGGGCAAATGGAATGATGCAGTAGGAGCAGAACTGGTTGCACCCGTCCTGCACCTTGATATAAGCCCGGGTATGCTCCCCCGGCTTTGTCAGATGGAGCTCCTCATATTCGCCGGTATGGTTGATATCGATCACCCGGCTCATCTGCCCGTCCTCCTCTGCGCCGTCCTGCAGATAGTCCTCCAGGATCCGCACCAGGTCTTTCTTCCGGTTATTCCCGATCACAATATCCACCGAAGGATCCACCGCGAGATGCCCCTCCTCCCGGGCCTGCACGTAGCATCCCGCCGCGACCACCACCGCGTCCGGATTCATTTTCCTGGCACGGTGCAGCATCTGCCTGGATTTTCTGTCCGCAATATTGGTCACGGTACAGGTATTGATGATATAGACATCCGCCCGCTCCTGAAAAGGCACGATCTCATATCCCGCCCCCTCCAGCAGCTCCTGCATCGCCGCCGTCTCATATGCATTTACCTTACACCCCAGATTATGCAATGCTGCCTTTCTCATAGCTTCCCCCACAATTTGTTACAGGTCACACCCTGACCGGGCGCTCACAGTAACCACAATTTTACATGACTGTGAATCGTAACCATTTTTTCTTGACTTTTACAAGACTATCCCGTAGAATGAATGCAGGGCGTAACAGCCCTTCAAACTCATCATCCAAAGGAGGGATATATCATGATGAAAACAGTGCAGATTTCATTAAACTCAATCGACAAAGTGAAGTCATTTGTTAATGAGATCACGAAGTATGATAATGACTTTGATTTAGTATCCGGAAGATATGTTATAGATGCCAAGTCCATCATGGGCATTTTCAGTCTGGATCTGTCCAAGCCGATCGACCTCAACATCCACGCTGATGGAGAACTGGAGGACATACTGGCTGCCCTGGATGCGTACATTATCAAATAATCCTGCTGGCAAGCGAATATCTGAATATAAACTTGTCACTGCACCAGGCTGTCTCACACAGGAGACAGCCTTTTTTTGTTCTATCTAAGAAGCCTCTCCGGATCTTCTTCACCTGTTATTCATCCGGCTGCTAACGGATCTCGATCACTTCCACAGTCTCAACCGCTGTTTTCACAAGCTCCTCAATCTGTTCCTCCAGATTCCGCTCCGACTTTTCGATCCGCTCCAGATCCGGCCTTGTCACCGGATGCTTTGCCACAAAAATCGTACAGCAGTCCTCAAAAGGCTGGATGGACGTCTCATAGGTATCGATCTTCTGCGAGATCTCCACGATCTCCCGTTTGTCAAATCCAATCAGCGGGCGGTAGACCGGAAGACTGCACACCGCGTTGGTCGCCGCAAGGCTCTGCATGGTCTGGCTGGCAACCTGTCCGATGCTCTCTCCGGTGATCAGCCCCAGACAGCCGTCCTTCCGCGCAAAATGCTCCGCGATCTTCATCATATACCGGCGCATGATGATGGTCAGCTCCTCGTGAGGACATTTTTCATAGATATATAACTGGATATCTGTAAAATTCACCACATGCAGCCGGATGGGCCCTGCATACCGGGCCACCAGCTTTGCCAGATCCACCACCTTTTCCTTGGCGCGCTCGCTGGTATAAGGGGGCGCGTGGAAATAGGTCGCCTCCAGCGCAACACCCCGCTTCGCGATCATATACCCCGCGACCGGGCTGTCGATCCCGCCGGAGAGCAGAAGCATGGCGCTCCCATTGGTTCCCACCGGCATGCCCCCCGGTCCCGGGATGATCTCCGAATAGACATAGACCTCCTCCCGGATCTCCACATTCAGCAGGATATCCGGTGTATGCACGTCCACGCGCATCTGAGGAAATGCCTCCAGGATCGCTTCCCCCAGGGCACAGTTGATCTCCATGGAGTTAAGCGGATAATGCTTGTTGCTCCTGCGCGATTCCACTTTAAAAGTCTGATTCTTTTCCGGATACCGTTCCGCCACATAAGCGATAATATCCTCCTTGAGCTGATCAAAGCCTGCATTTGCCAGACGGACCACCGGACAGATGCCTACGATCCCGAACACCCGGCTCAGGGCATCCGCCGCGTCCTCCTGGTCATATTCCCCTTCGCAGTCCACATAGACTCTGCCATGGGTCTTGCGGACCGCGAAGGTCCCGTCCACATCCTTTAAGGCATACCGAATCTGGCGCACCAGCGCGTCCTCAAACATATACCGGTTCTTCCCCTTGATCCCGATCTCACCGTACTTAATTAAAAATGAATGAAACTTCATGCTGTTCTCCTTTAGATTTCCAAAGGGCAGAGTTCCTCTGCCCATATCCGCTGTGCCAGGCCGCTGGTGAACCGTCTGCCTGCAGCGATCCAGTTCAGCGCCTTGTAAACTTCCGCAGTACCGGTACACAATTATATAATGTTTCCAGCGTATAGTCAATTTCTTCTTTTGTGGTAAACTCCGACATGCTGAACCGCAGCGTGGCGTCCAGATATTCCCGGGCCGCGCCGATCCCCTTGAGCACGCCGCTCACTGCAGGATGGTTGGAGGCGCAGGCGGAACCGGAGGACACATAGATCCCCTTCTCCTCCAGCGCATGGAGCAGCACCTCGCTGCGGACCCCCGCAAAGCCCACGCTGATGATGTGGGGCGCGCTGTTCTCATCCGTCAGTCCGTGGATCGTCGTATTCGGGATCTTCGTGACCCCTTCCAGAAAATGCTCCTTCAATTCCCGCATCAGCGCCACCTTCATGTCCAGATCCCGGTAGATCATCTTCGATGCCAGGCCGATCCCCGCGATCCCCGGAACATTTTCCGTGCCGGAACGGACATTTTTCTGCTGCTCCCCGCCGTACACGATGGGAGTGATCTTCACCCTCTCATTGATATAGAGGAAGCCGATCCCCTTGGGTCCGTGGATCTTGTGCCCGCTGGCGGACAAAAGGTCCAACCCCAGCCGCTTCGGATAGATCCTGTATTTCCCGAAGCCCTGGACCGCGTCCGTGTGAAATAAAATCGCCGGGTTATAGCTTTTGACGATCCTTGCCGCCTGTTCGACGGGCTGCACGGCTCCCACCTCGTTATTCACATACATGACCGACACCAGGACCGTGTCCTTGCAGAGCGCGTCCCGCAGGGCCTCCAGCTTGATCTGCCCGTTGGCGTCCACCGGAAGGTAGGTGACCCGAAAGCCCTCTTCCTCCTCCAGATGGCGCATCGTATTGAGGATCGCCGGATGCTCGATGGCAGACGTGATCAGATGATTGCCCGATCTGCGCGCAGCCCTTGCGGTTCCAATCAGCGCCAGATTGTCGCTCTCCGTCCCTCCTGAGGTAAAGAAAATTTCCTTTGCATTCACCTTCAAAAGCCGTGCGAGAATTTCTTTTGATTCCTTGACATAGTGCTCCGCCTCCACACCCTTGCGGTGCATGGAGGAGGGATTGCCGTAATCCCTGCACATCACTTTATAAACCAGTTCGCCGACCTCCGGATAGCACCGGGTGGTCGCTGAATTATCCAAGTAAACTTCCATGATACTTTTCCTTTTTTTATTTCTTACCTACAAAATATGATAGAACCGGGAGAGTCGTTCCTGATTCGCTGCGGTTACACGGCGCCGCGTGAGCAGTCATCTGCATGCCCTTTCTACTCCAAATGATAGAGCAGCATGGACAGTACCACGAATCCGGCCGTTTCCGTCCGCAGGATCCGCCTCCCCAGCGTCACCGGCGCGGCGCCGCATTCCATGGCCTGCTCCACCTCCGCCTCCTCGAATCCGCCCTCCGGCCCGATAAAGATCCCCACCGACTGGCCCGGGCGGATCCCTTCAATGGCCTGCCGGGTGGATTCCATTCCTTCCGCCTTTTCATAGGGGATCAAAAGCACATCCAGCTCCCCGGCAAAGGCAAGCGCCTCGGAAAAGGCCATGACCTCCCGCACCTGTGGGATCCGGCTGCGTCCCGACTGCTTGGCCGCGGATTCCGCGATGGCATTCCACCGCGCGGTCTTCTTCTGCGCTTTCTTCTCGTCCAGCCTGACCACCGTCCGGCCGGTCACCACCGGCACCACCTCATGCACCCCAAGCTCCGTGGCCTTCTGGATGATCAGTTCCATCTTGTCGCTCTTCGGAATCCCCTGGAACAGATATAGCTTCGAAGGAAGCTCCCGGTTTTCCTTCCAGGTATCCACGATCTCAAACCACACCAGCCCGTCCGTGAAGGACTCCAGCGCGCAGAGATACTGCATATCCTCCCCATCGCTGACCATCACCTGGTCTCCTGGCTTCATGCGGAGGACATTTTTGATGTGGTTCACATCCGGGCCTTCCACATAGAGCCTGCTTCCCTGTATCTGCGAATGTTGTATAAAAAAACGATGCATTTTATCTCTCCTGTCTGTGCAGCAGATGTACCGGCGCTCCGTTTATTTCCTCGCCGTCACGGACACCCACTCGCCCTGGTAAGTCACCTCCAGGACTTCCAGCCCGGCCCGCTCCACTGCTTCCACGACCGTCTGTTCCTTGTCGTCAATGATCCCGCTGGTGATGTAGATCCCGCCCGGTTTCAGCCGGGACACGATCACCGGGGTCAGCTCCACGAGCACGTCTGCCAGGATATTTGCCGCCACGATGTCATACTTCTCATATCCCACCCGCTCCTGGATCTCCGGGTCATTGATGAGGTTGCCGATCATGACCTCGTACTGGCCCGGACGGATGCCGTTTCCCTGCATGTTCTCATGGGTCGCCTCCACGGCACAGGGATCCAGATCTGTCCCCACCGAATAAGCGGCCCCGAATTTGAGCGCCAGCATCCCCAGGATCCCGCTGCCGCAGCCCACGTCCAGGATTTGGGTCTGGTCGGTCACATATTTGCGGATCTGGCGGATGCAGAGTTGGGTCGTCTCATGCATCCCCGTGCCGAATGCCGTGCCCGGATCGATGTGGATGACCATTTTCTCACTGTCCTCCGGCTTCACATCCTCCCAGGACGGAATGATCAGGATGTCATCCACATAAAACTGATGAAAATACTGCTTCCAGTTGTTCATCCAGTCCAGGTCCTCGGTCTGGGATTCCTCAATGGCGCCTTCCCCCACGTCCGTCCATGCGGAAAGCTCTGAAAGCCCGCTGCGCACCTCCGCAAGGACTGCCCCCGCATCCTCCTCTTCGTCCAGGTAAAAGCTTAAGTAAGCTACCCCGTCGTCCGCCCCGGTCTCCGGCAGGATATCCACAAACATCTGCTCCTTGTCCGCCGCGGTCAGGGGAACCTTATCCTCGATCTCCACCCCCTGGATCCCAAGATCCATCAGCATGCTGCTGACAATATCCTCGGCTTCGGTTATCGTTTTCAAACGAAATTTATTCCATTTCATAATCGTACCTCCTGATTTCAATGAAGCGCCCATTCACCTTCGTTCAGCGGCATGCCATCGGCAACCATTCTGCATACGATGGTATAAAAAATACATATCCAGCCGCACGCCTGCGCCGAAGCGTGGCCGCAACGGCCGCATCCCTCTACCACAGATGCAGCTCCTTTGCCTTCTGCGCGGTATTCTGATGGTTCTCATTGCGGATCTCCCCGCTTTTGCCGCCGGTCTTCCGGCAGAGATAGATCTCCCCGATCTCCATGGACTTGTCCAGCGCCTTGCACATGTCATAGATCGTCAGAAGGGCCACGCTCACCCCGGTCAGCGCCTCCATCTCCACCCCGGTCTTGCCCGTCGTCTTCACCGTGCAGTAGCAGTAGATCGTAGATTCCTCGGGCGCCATCTCAAACCGCACCCGGCAGTTGGTCAGAGGCAGGATATGGCACAACGGGATCAGCTCCGACGTCCGCTTGGCCCCCATGATCCCCGCCGTGGTCGCCATGCCCAGCACATCGCCCTTTCCCACAGTCCCGGACCGGATCGCCTCGTACACCTCGGGGCTCACCTGGATCTTCCCGGTTGCCGCCGCCTCCCGGACCGTGTCCTCCTTATTCGTCACGTCTACCATGACTGCCTTTCCCTCTTCGTCAAAATGCGTCAGCCCCATGTCCATCTCCCTTTCCCCCGATCTGTTTCCTGTACCCGTTTTACCTTCCCGGCTGCTTTCGTCCTCTGTTCCGCAAAAAACAGCCGTTTCGCTCCGTTCATCATGGTTTCGATTATACTGAAAACTGCCGGGCCTGTCAACATTTTAGAAAATAACAGGCTGGCTGGTAGAATAATTGGAACTTCAAAAAAATACCCGCCGCCCAATTCCGCCAGGCAGCGGGTAATCCTTTATTGTTTTGCTAAAAGCTTCTTCGTCAGCTTCTTCACCTTTTTCTTACATTTCCCGCAGCCCTTCCCGGCCCGAGTCATTTTCTTCACTTCCTTGAATGAGGAAGCCCCTTTTTCCACAGCGTCCGCCACGTCCCCCTTGGTCACCTGATAGCAGGGACAGATCACTTTCCGGCGGTTCATGGCTACAGTACCAGGGAAGGTGCGGAATAGACGCGCGCGCCCAGCTCATTGTCCAGCATATACAGGCTCTTCGGGTCATCTCCGAACAATTCGAATTTCTTAACCAGCGTCTCCGCGTTGTTTTCCTCCTCGCCCTGCTCCTTCACGAACCAGTCCAGGAACTGCATGGTGCGGAAATCCTTTACAGAATGCGCCGCCTCATAGATCGTGTGGATCAGTCCGGTCACATACTGCTCATGCTTCAAGCCCGCTTCCAGAACCGACTTCGCGTCGGTGATCTCAACAGACGGCTTGTCGATGGCCTCCAGAACCACCTTTTCCCCATTGTTCTGCAGATACTGCAGCATCAGCATCGCATGGTCACGCTCCTCCTGGGCCTGGATCCTGTACCAGTTGCCGAATCCATCCAGTCCTTCGTCATAATAATAATTTGAAAAATCCAGATACAGGTACGCGGAATAAAATTCCTTGTTCACCTGCTGATTCAATAATTCTACCACTTTCTTATCCAACATCTCTATATCCTCCTTCTGTACTTTCACGATCTCCTGACCGCTTTTTCCGTCCTCTATTATACACTTCTGCTTTTGTTCTGTAAATATGGAAATCTTACAATATCACTGCCTGGCCGGCCATCCGGCCCCTCCCAAATTCATTGACAATTAGTTTCAGGAATTTTATAATAAACCATGAAAAATAGGAATGGAGGTTCCCCATGAAACGTTTACTGATCACAGGCGCGTCCGGCTTTCTCGGCAGACGGGCCGCAGCATTTTACAGCGAGACTTGCGAGATCTGTGCTCCCTCCCGCACTGAGCTGGACATCACTGATCTTGAAAATGTATATGCGGTATTCCGCCGTTTCAAGCCCCACTGCGTCATCCACTGCGCCGCCGTTTCCGACCTTGGCATGTGCGAAAAGGATCCCGAAGGCTCCTGGCGGATCAACGTAGACGGCAGCAGAAATATGGCCGCGGCCGCAGCAGAATTTTCCGCAAAATGCCTGCTCTGCGGCTCCGACCAGGTTTATTTTGGAAATAGCATCAAGGGCCCCCACAGTGAAGAGGAACCCATCGCCCCTCCCACCGTTTACGGCCGGGAAAAGAAGGCGGCAGAGGAAGAATGCCTGGCCGTCAATCCGGACTGCGTCATCCTGCGCCTGACCTGGATGTACGACACCTGTACCCTGGCCCCGCAGGAGCACGGCGACTTTTTCCGGACGCTGGCTGACCGGCTGCGGACATCGGCTCCTCTCAGCTATCCCGTTTACGACATTCGCGGCATCACCGACGTCAACGAGGTCATCCGCAATTTCAAAAGCGCCCTGGAATTAAACGGCGGGATTTACAATTTCGGTTCCCCGAATCACAGGAACACCTACGAAACCGTCCGTGCCATGTTCACAGCCCTTGGATGGGATCCGCGCTCCCTGATAAAAAATGAAGAAGCCTTCGCCGCAGCTCCCCGGGATATCAGCATGAGCCCCGAAAAATTAAACAACAGCGGAATCACATTTTCTTCCACATTGGACGCACTGGTGCGAAACGGGCGGATGGAGCAACCGTATAAGTGACATGCACTGCTTCCCGCACACGTCCCCCGAACACCTGGAAAAGCAGCAACACCACCCCCGCGACAGAGCACCAGGCTCCGGCCGTTCTCCCCGGCGCATGATAGACCAGTTTCACATCATGCCTCCCTTTTCCAATCTCAAATCCAAGGAATGCCATATTCACCTTCTTTGCTTCCACAGTCTCCCCGTCCACCTGAACCTCAAAATTCGGATCATAGGGTATAGAAGTCACAAAGTACCCTTCCCTTTCCACATCCACGGAACCCGCGGTCACCTGCCCTTTTGTCTGCTCCCAATCCGGATGAAACTCCGACTGATACAGCCTGCCGCTCCGTTCCCGGTTCGTTTGCTTCCCCCAGTCTCCCAGAAAGCAGGTGAGCCCCGTGATCTCATAATCCCCCTTTCCAAATGAAAGCTCCGCCGACTGTTTCCCCTGTTCCAGCAGGACTGCAAAGGAAAAGGTGGTATTTCCGTTATAGTAAAAATGATTTCCGGCCGTCAGCTTATTTTGTTCCCCTTCCAGCCGCACTGCAACATCCTGCGACGGATGATGATTCTTGACCTGAAACTGCAGGAACAAGATCTGACCTGGCTCTGCCGCATCTGCCGGATCCGCGGCTCCACTGCCGGAATCCATCCCCAGCCTCGGCTCCTCCGCTTCCGCAGCTTCCGTTCCGGAATCCCCGCTCCGGTCCGGTTCCCGCCCATCCATTTCGCCAATTCCGGAAATCTCTGCCCGGACCGTCCCCGTCTTTTCCGCCCGGATCCGGTAACCGTCTCCCGTCTTTTCAATCTGGAGCGAATCACTGCTCTCCGCCGGCAGTACAATCTCCGCCGGTCTCAATGCCTGCCGGACTTCCTCCAAGATCTGCCGCTCCATTTCTGTGCTTCCGCCGCCTGCTTCCCTGTCTTCCGTGCTTCCGCTTCCCGCTTCCCCGCCTTCCGTGCCTCTGGATTCCGGTTCATCCTCTCCCGCAGGCCCAACCGCCCCATAAACCAGCGCCATCTGATGATAAGGAAAATCCAGCTCCTCATATGTATTTTCCGAAATTATCCGGTCCGTCACATAAGCCGCCGGAGCCGCACACTCATTTTCATAAATATCCATCCCATCCCTGCTTCTCACAAGCTCATATCCTGGGACCTCTTCCTCTGAGATCAGATACCGCACTCCCATCATCTGCCGAAATACCGGATTTTTTGACACGGACTGCATCAGGTCATTGCGGAAGGGCTCCTCCACCCCAAACACATCTTTCCGAAACCTCTGGTATCCCTCATTGTAGGAGGACGAATACACCGATGAAATATACTGCCTCCTATCCCAGACCCGGTTCAGATCTGCCGCGTTTTCCGACTCGCTTCCTGCCTGCTCCAGCCGGTAAAATCCTTTGTCTCTCTCCAGGGTTTCCTCTACTGCCTGTCCAATCGCCGGATCCGTCACTGCTTCATAAAACTCCCGGCTTTCCACCCGCCCTGCCTTCTCATGAAATACACTTCCATACAGGATCAGAAATACCACCGGAGAAGCCATCAAAAACATCAGCCTTTTTCTCCGCCAGAACAGCAGAAAGCAGCCCGTCATGATCGCTCCATCCGCCAAAAACAATGCTCCATACTGTGAAAATTCCGAATGTCTCTGCCCCAAGGCCAGAAGCCCCATCGTCATCAAAAACGGAACCATTCCCGCCGCAAACGAAATCTCTCTGTTTTCCAGCTTTTTTAAATAGCATGCTATCAGATAGCAGAGCAGAGGCAGGCACGGGATCAGCGCCTTATCCCGGACGTAGAGCCCTCCGTTCAGCGCCCATGCGAAAAAGGGAATTGTCAGAATGGCAGCACATCCCCAGGACAGCACACGTTCCTCCGCCTTTTTATAAGTAAATCCCGTGATCAGAACCGTGATCATCAGAGTCGGCAGCCCGATCCCATAGGGTGTATAGATCAGCCTGTCCACCTGCAGGTTCGGAATCCATACAGAAGCCAGGCTGACCCCGGCCTTGGCTCCTTCCCGTCCGGTCAGCGCCGCAGCGGTGGGAATCAGCAGAATCCCGCTCATCAGGACAGCAACCAGCATGGGCCATAAAAACCGGATCCCGTCCCGTAAAAACCCCGCTCCTCTTTTGTTTCTCTGTAAAATCACATAGCATACTATCTTTTCAGAAAATAGTTTATTTCCTTTTCCTCCCCTTCTTGTATTGCATGCTATGTTTTTACCCAAAAAACAGTTCCCGGCTTCTCTTCCGCTTTGCCCTTTTCCTTCCACATACCGGTATATCCCATACAGTACCAATACCAGCATTCCCCCGATACTGAAATAAAAGCTGGTCAGGATCATCAGAAACACACTGACCGTATAGAGCAGCTTCCCGCCCTTTTCAAAGTAATTGTCCACTCCCCAAAATGCCATACACAAAAAAGGCATATAATTGACAAACATGATCTGACAATAGGAATGAAAGATCATGGGGCCCGACAGAAGATACATCAGCGCCGTCATGAAGCTGATCCTGCCGGAAAATCCCCGTCTCAAAAGCCACCCGTAAAGCAGCTCCGCAGACGCCGTCAGGCTCACGATCGAAGCGCCCATCAGATAATCCCCCATTTTCACAGAAGGAAACAGATACGAGATCAGGATCACCGGACTGAACAGCCCATAATAAGAAAAATGATAGATATTCTGCCCGCCTCCGATATTTGCCGCGAATTCCGGAAACAATTCCCCCGTTTCATAGAACTGCTTCCGAAAATAATCCGGGATCACACTGTGCTGACTGATCCAGTCCACATTCGAGCCAAAAATCCCAAATCTCCCGACGAAGCACCAGCAGAAGAACACCGACGCCAGCCCCAGCAGAAGGAAAGGCAAAACCCGCATGCAGCGCCAACTGTATTTCTGTCCGTACCTCATAGATCCGCTCCTCCTCTTTCCTGACTTCTCCACTACTTCTCTCTTATCTTTTCACTGCCTGTAGCCGCTCAGGACTCCGCCCGATACCTTCTTTTCCTCCCGGCTGTTCTGCATCGGGATCACATTCTTATCCTCCCGGCCTCTCTTTTTCAATGCAGCAGCCGCTTCCTCCCGGCTGTCCTCCTTTAAAATAAATACCGGTCTGCGCTTCGTCTCCAGATACGTCTTCGACAGGTACTGCCCCACGATCCCCGTACAGAACAGCTGGATCCCGCTGACCAGGAAAATGATGCACACCAGAGACGGCCACCCGGACACCGGATCCCCCCACACGATCGTCCGCACGATGATGAACAGGATCATGAAAAAGGACAGCCCGCAGAACACCATTCCCATGACCGACGCCAGAGAAAGAGGCGCCACCGAAAATCCCGTGATCCCCTCCAGGGAATACAGGAAAAGCTTGCGCACAGACCATTTCGTCTCCCCCGCGGCCCGCTCCACATTTTCATATTCCAGCCATTTCGTCTCAAAGCCGACCCATTCAAAGATCCCTTTCGAAAAACGGTTATATTCACTCATTTCCAGCACCGCATCCACCATCCTGCGGCTCATCAGACGGTAATCCCTGGCCCCGCTCTCAAACCGGATCTTGGAAATGCGGTTGACAAGGTCATAAAATTTTTCCGACAGGAAGGATCGGATCCTCGGTTCCCCGGTCCTGGTCGAGCGCTTCGCTGCCACGCACTCATATCCCTCCTCCGTTGCGATCCGGTACATTTGAGGCAAAAGCTCCGGCGGATCCTGCAGGTCCGCATCCATAACCGCCGCAAAATCCCCTGTCACATGTTTGAGCCCCGCATAGATTGCGGCCTCTTTTCCGAAATTTCTGGAAAATGACAGGAAACAGCAGCGTCCGTCCCGCTCACACAGCTTTCGCATCACCCCAAGCGTTCCGTCCGTCGAACCGTCGTCCACAAACAGCAGTTCAAATTCCACCTCCGGCATTCCATCCATCACAGCCGACATTTTTTCATAATATACCGGCAAAGCCTCCTCTTCATTCAGACAAGGAACTATAATGCTGATCTTCTTCATGTCTTTTCCTCTCCTTTACCATTCTCTGCCCTTCGTATACCTGCTCTCTCGAACAACTATACTTTATCCCTAATTTATTAAAAACCAGGCAAAAAATATCTTAAAATTTCTTAAGGACAAACCAAAATTTTCTTAATGCTTTCCTTTTGATACTTTGTAGTATACCCAGAAAAAATCACAAACCATTCACAATCCGTAATTATCACGAAATTGTGATAAAAATTCAGCGCGCAAAAAAAAACATATTGATTTTTACTGCAAAAAATGGTTATCTATATATAGAGTTGTCCTGCCGGACCGGCGCTTTTTCGTTCCCGGCTTTTCCATCCCGGATAACTAAGTTAAAACCGCGCGGCAAGCCGCAGGGGATCCATGCATTGCTTCGCGGAAATAAAAAGAGTGAGGTGCACAAGATGAAACCGATAAAAGAAGGAAAGGTTCGTGAGATCTACGACAACGGCGACAGCCTGATCATGGTTGCCACAGACCGGATCAGCTGCTTTGACGTGATCCTGAAAAATGACGTGACCAAAAAAGGAACCGTATTGACACAGATGTCCCGTTTCTGGTTTGATATGACAAAGGATATCCTGCCCAACCACATGATCTCCACCGATGTGGCCGACATGCCCGAATTTTTCCGTCAGCCTCAGTTTGACGGAAACAGTATGATGTGCCGGAAGCTCAACATGCTCCCCATCGAATGTATTGTCCGGGGATACATCACCGGAAGCGGCTGGGCCAGCTACCAGAAGGACGGCACGGTATGCGGTATCACGCTGCCGGAAGGGCTTCAGGAATCCGACCAGCTCCCGGAACCGATCTACACCCCTTCCACCAAGGCCGAGATCGGGGATCATGACGAAAACATTTCCTATGAGCAGAGCATTGCCCATCTAGAAAAATATTTCCCGGGCAAAGGCGAAGAATACGCGTCCAAGCTCCGCGATTATACCATCGCGCTTTACAAGAAATGTGCGGATTACGCGAGAAGCCGCGGCATCATCATTGCGGATACCAAATTCGAGTTCGGCCTGGATGAGGACGGCAATGTGGTTCTCGGCGATGAGATGCTCACACCCGACAGCTCCCGCTTCTGGCCCGCTGACGAGTACGAGCCGGGGCACGGCCAGCCCTCCTTCGACAAGCAGTTCGCCCGCGACTGGCTCAAGGCCAACCCGGGCAATGACTGGACGCTGCCGGAGGACATCGTAGAAAAGACGATCGGCAAATACCTGCAGGGATATGAGATGCTGACCGGGGAGAAGCTCTGAGCTGCGTAAGGAACGCCCGCTGACGAAATAACCTGTACGTTTGGTTTTGGATGATTTAAAGATCATCCAACCTGCGCATTCAGACAAAAAAAGACACCTGCCTCCGCAAAGTACATGGGGCGGTGTCTTTTTCATCAGCGGCGCTAAGGAGCTGAAGGAACATACCTGATGCAGAATGCGCAGGATATTTCTGCATCTCCTTAGCACTATTTCTATATTTATTCATCAAATTCCAGCACAACAATATCAAATTTATCCGTGGACTTGATCTCCCTCACGATCCCCTTCCGGGATTTCAGCCGCTCGTAGCTCCGGAAGTTCGCGCTCATCCCCAGCATATGCTCCAGTATATAATAATAGGAAGAAGGGAGCACCCCTTCCGTAATACTCATCTCCTGCCCGATCTGGAAGGCATCCTTATCCTCGATCGTAAATTCCATCAATCTCATAACATCCCCTCCTGGCTGTACTTGCCGCTGCCCTGCCGTCACTCATCTGCCTTCCTCAAAAGCCGCTCTTTCCGGCATCTGCCACACATCCGCTCCCGGTAATTCTCCGGCATCTGTCACTCATCCTCCTGGCTGTTCTCCGGCCTCCTGATCGTCCGCACATTGATCCCGTTCACCTCGATATGGTCGTCCACCGCGATCACCAGGCACTGCCTGCCGTCGATCACCCGGGTCTCCACCAGGTCCGCCCGGTCCGGATTCACCTTGATCACCACATCCGGAGTCTCAATATTGAACTTCCGCGTCTCCGCGATATTTTCCGCCAGAAGCGAGCTCTTCTCCCCTGCCGCAGCATCATAGTTCTGCTCGAACAGCTCCATATTTTCCGCAGGGACCCCGCTGTTCTCAAACACCTTTTTCATGTCCGTCCTGTCCAGCGCCAGCGGCTCCGGCTCCTCCTTGTGCTCCGCGATCATGTCATTGAGCGTATCATGGATATTCCGGATGATCTCATAATTGCCGTCCTCTCCCAGCGTATCCTCGATCAGCAGCTGGAACGCCTCCTTCTGGGTATCCGCGGACATGGGGCTTTTTGCCCCCAGCACCTGGTCGATCAGCTCCGGCTGGAGATCCTGGGTTTTCTTCGTATAATACAGGATCCCGTGAAGGTTCGTATTCCGGTCATTGAACGCCGGGAACAAAAATCCTTTGTCCGGCGCTTCCACGATCCAGTCCCGGATCCGGTCCTGCATCCGGTTATCCTCCGCATTGTAGGACAGCCCCGCCTTGGAGAGCGTCACCGGGCAGATGCTGCACAGCAGGTATTCATACACATAATCTGACGAGTCATACATTTCCAGGTTGTCCGACGCCTTTCCCGGAATATCATACATGGCATGAATCAGGATGATATAATAATTCCCTTCATATATGTAATTCTCGATGATCTTGTCATAAAATTCTTCCAGAAGCATGTCATCTTCCAGCTTGCTGTTTTTCAGCTTCATCAAAAATTCCTGTGTCCCGCCGGGCATCTCCTGCTCCAGCGGAAACTCCATATTCAGCATATTCCGCCCGATCCCGCCGGAAAGCGTCTTCTTGAAAATGTCAAAATACTTAAACGCCTCCTCCTCCGGCAGCGAGAGGAACGCGTCCCTTGTCTCCATCTGCTTGTTCTTCTCGTGATCCACATAGCACCCGCAGATGCGTGTGATCGCGCAGTTCGCCGGTGTAAACTGCTTCCTGATCTCTAAAACTTCCTTCTTATTCATTTAACTTCCCTCTTTCTTTTTTACAATGATACTCACGGCCGATGAAATCTGCCGCCCAGTATAACAAGCCCAGAACCCTCCTGAATATGGGATTCTGGGCTTTCCGGGACAAAGTCCGATAAAGACTTTACACTCTGCTTTATGATTGCAGTTCCTTACTCCTTTATCCGGTCAAGTTCTGTCAGATTTATGCCGCATGATGTAAGGATCACTTTCAACGCATTATATCTTATTTTCATAACTTTATATACTTCGGAATCTTTTTCACATAATAACATATAAGTTTGTAATTGTACAAATTCTTCAATATTCCTCTGCAACATTTCTTTTTCAGTCATGTAACCGCCTCCCTTCTAAATATGAAGCTACTGTATCTTGTGATATTTTTATTATAGTCTGTCACCAATTTTCGCAAGAAAATTGATGACCTGCGCAGCGCTCTAGCGCAATTCCATTATAACAAAAGGAAATATTGGTGTAAACCCATTTCTTCGAGAACCTCCATATTGACATTTCCCCAAAACAATGTTAGTTTTTTATATATGGAAAATCCACCGCCAGCCGCTTTCTGCGGCGGCGGTTCCCAGCAAAGTTCATGCCTTAGCTTCGAATTTCTAAAAAAACAGAGGAGGATTCACATGCAGCCGCAATTATCCAATCTGAAAGAAATCCGCCCCCACGGCACGAAAACCTTTCCCTGCGCGATCTATCAGACCCGTTCCGGAGGTAAGGGAGTCCTGGTCAAACACCACTGGCACGATGAGGTCGAGATCCTGTATTTTTCCGGCGGAGAGTTCTGTCTGGAGATCAACATGGAGCAATTTCGGATCCGCTCCGAATGCCTCTACTTCATCAATCCCGGAGAGCTCCACAGCATCATCACCGAGCATTCCGGCAATCTCGGAGAGGATGCGGTCGTCTTTTCTCCCGGCATCTTAAGCTTTGATTCCTACGACGCAACGCAGATGCAGCTGATCCAGCCCATGCTGAACGGGAACATACGCTTCCCCCGCTTTCTTCTTCCCGACCACCCTGCATTTGCCCCCATTTACAGGGCCTTTAAAGAGATCATGCAGTCCTTCGGCCCCTCAGCCGAAGATCTGTCCCGATGTGACGGCGCTGTCACCGACAACCTGACCAGCCAGCTTTACATAAAGTCCTCCTTGCTTTACATCCTCGCTGTCCTTTCCAGCCATCATCTCTTCACCCCCATGGAGAAAAACCATGACAAGCGGGTAGAAGGAATCAAAAAAACACTGACCTACATCAAAGAAAATTATAAAGAAAAAATATACGTCCGGGATCTGGCAAAGGAAGTCTGCATGAACGAGCAATATTTCTGCCGCTTTTTCAAAAAAGCCATTGGCCGCTCGCCCATTGAATATGTCAATGAATACCGTATCAAGCAGGCCATCCGCCTTCTCGAGGAAACCGACCTTCCCATCACGGATGTCTGCCTGGAATGCGGCTACAACAACCTGGGGAATTTCCTCCGGGAATTCCGTAAGGTTACCGGCACCACTCCCCTTCAGTACAGGAAAAGAGGCTGACAGACGGCAATTTTGCCTGCGGCAGGAAAATGATATCGCCGCGGATTCATTTGGCAGCCAAAAAAGTCATAATAACGTATTTTTTGATCAGATAAATGAAAGACAGATCCATTTTCAGATATTATAATACAGCTATAAAGGTTAGGAACTGTGATAGAATTCATCTTTACAGTTCCTTACAGCACACCGACTGGCCGGATGCCCTGCGGCAGCATACAGGACATTGCGAAGCGCAGTCTGTCACGAACGTTTTCATAAAATCTGAACGAACAACATGGAGGTATCATTATGACAAAAAAATGGTGGCATGACAAGGTAGCATATCAGATTTATCCAAAGAGCTTTTATGATTCCAACGGAGACGGCATCGGCGACCTTCCCGGCATCATCAGCAAGCTGGATTACCTGCAGGACCTGGGCGTAGACATTATCTGGCTCTCTCCCTGCTACCCCTCTCCGCTTGCGGACGAAGGCTACGACATCTCCGATTATTATGATATCGATCCCCGTTTCGGTACCATGGAGGACATGGACCGGCTCCTGGCCGAGGCCAAAAAGCGGAATATGTACATCCTCATGGACCTGGTAGTCAACCACTGCTCCGACGAACACGAGTGGTTCAAAAAAGCCTGCGAGGACCCGGAAGGCAAATACGGCAATTTCTTCTATTTAAGAGATAAAAAGGAAGGAGAGCTTCCCACCAACTGGCGCTCCTACTTCGGCGGCCCCGTATGGGAGGATCTTCCCGGAACCAACAAGCAGTACCTGCACGTGTTCCACAAGAAGCAGCCCGACCTGAACTGGGAGAACCCGGAGGTCCGCGAAGAGGTCTACAAAAATATCAACTGGTGGCTGGACAAGGGCCTGGGCGGTTTCCGCATCGACGCCATCATCAACATCAAAAAAGCCCTTCCCTTCCATGATTATGAGCCGGACCGGGAGGACGGCCTGTGCACCATCAAGGCCATGCTCAAGGAAGCCAAGGGGATCGGTGAATTTTTAGGGGAAATGCGCGACCGCACCTTCAAGAAATACGACGCCTTCTCGGTAGGCGAGGTCTTTGACGAAAAGCCCGAAGAGATCCCGGATTTTATCGGAGATAACGGCTACTTCTCCAGCATGTTCGACTTCAACGAGACCATTTTCGGCGAAAGCGAGAAGGGCTGGTACGATATGCAGCAGATCACGCCCGATGACTACAAAAAATGCTGCTTTGAGGCCCAGGCAAAGGTGGGAGACATCGGCTTTTTGTCCAACATCATCGAGAACCACGACGAGCCCCGCGGCGTCAGCCGTTACATCCCCGAGGGCGACTGCTGCCCGGAGAGCAAAAAGATGCTGGCGGCCCTGAATTTCATGCTCCGCGGCCTTCCGTTCATTTACCAGGGACAGGAGCTGGGCATGGAAAACGTCGCCATTTCCTCCATTGATGAAGTGGATGATATCTCCGCCATCAACGAGTACCAGGTCGCACTGGATGCAGGTCTGACTCCCCAGGAGGCGGTCAGGGCGGTTTCCAGATACAGCCGCGACAATGCCCGCACCCCCATGCAGTGGACGGACGGGGAAAATGCCGGATTCACCACCGGAAAGCCCTGGCTGAAGGTCAATCCGAACTATACCTCCATCAACGCCGCCGCGCAGCAGGACGACCCGGATTCCGTGAGAAGCTTTTACAAGCAGCTGATCGCCCTGCGCAAGAATCCGGAATACAAGGAAACCGTAGTATACGGAGCGCTGGAGCCGGCATGGGAGGATCAGCACAATCTGATGGCATATTACCGCAAGGGCTGTAAGACGCTGCTGGTGATCGGCAATTATCAGAAGGAAGAGCAGGCAGTGACACTGCCGTGCGAGTACAAAAAGGTACTGCTGAACAACTATCCGGATCTTGTACAGGATGGCAATACGATCCAATTGCACGGATATCAGGTATTGATCCTGGAAATGTAATATCCGCCCCCTGAACTACGATTTATGCACACACATAAGAGCCTGGTAAACACGACACAAAACACAGGCTCTTATTGCTCACAGCGATACATTATACATAGCATGCTAGAGAAAGGAGCTTACAATTATGAACAGAACATGGTGGAAGGAAGCAGTCATTTATCAGATTTACCCCCGCAGCTTTATGGACAGCGACGGAGACGGCATCGGCGATCTGCAGGGAATCATCAGCCGTCTCGATTACCTCAAATACTTAGGCATCGATGTCATCTGGATGTCCCCGGTCTACAAGTCTCCCAACGATGACAACGGCTATGACATCAGCGATTATCAGGCGATCATGGATGAATTCGGGACCATGGAGGATTTCGATGAGCTACTGGCCGCTGCCCATGAGAGAGGCATCAAGATCGTCATGGACCTGGTGGTGAACCACACCTCCGACGAGCACAAATGGTTCGTGGAAAGCCGCAAATCCGCAGACAACCCGTACCGCGACTACTACATCTGGCGGGAAGGGAAGGACGCCCAGACCTCGCCCAACAACTGGGGCTCCTGCTTCAGCGGTTCCGCATGGGAATACGACGAAGCAACCTCCATGTACTACCTGCACCTGTTTTCCAAAAAACAGCCTGACCTGAACTGGGATAACCCGAAGGTACGCCAGGAGGTCTTTGACATGATGACCTGGTGGTGTGACAAAGGCATCGATGGCTTCCGCATGGATGTGATCAGCATGATCTCCAAGGTAAAAGAACTGCCCGACGGCGAGATCAAGGGTCTGTACGGCGACTACGGCCCCTATGCGGTAAACGGCCCCAACGTCCACAGATACCTCCAGGAAATGAATGAAAAGGTATTGTCAAAATACGATATCATGACCGTAGGCGAGACCCCCGAGGTCACCACGGAGCTTGCAAAGCAGTACGCAGGGGAGGACACCCGCGAGCTGAACATGGTCTTCCAGTTCGAGCACGTAGATTCCAAGGGAAAATACGCGAAGTGGACGGACGAAAAAATGCCCCTCACCACCCTGAAAAATATCTTTACCCGCTGGCAGACCGAGCTCTACGGAACGGCATGGAACAGCCTGTTCCTGGATAACCACGACCAGCCGAGAGCCGTCTCCCGCTTTGGAAATGACAGTCCCAAGTACCGGGAAGCATCCGCGAAAATGCTGGCGACCTGCCTTCACATGATGCAGGGCTCCCCCTACGTATACCAGGGGGAAGAGCTGGGTATGACCAACTACCCGTTCCAGAGCCCCTCCGATTTCCGGGATATCGAGAGTGTCAACGCATATAAGGAATGGTGCGAGAGCGGCCTTGTCTCCCACGAGGAATTCTGGCCCTGCCTGCTCTGGCTCAGCCGGGACAATGCCAGGACCCCCATGCAGTGGGACGACAGCAGCCAGGCCGGCTTCACCACCGGCACCCCCTGGATCGCGGTCAATCCGAACTACAGGGAGATCAATGCCAAGGCAGAGACCGCGGACCCCAATTCCGTATTCCATTATTATAAGAAGCTGATCGCCCTGCGCAAGCAGACCCCGATCATGGTCTACGGAAAATACGAGCCTCTGTTCGAAGACAGCGAGGATTGGTTCGTCTACACCCGGACCCTGGATCAGGAAAAACTGCTGGTAGTCTGCAGCTTCACCGACCGGGAGACCGCATTTACCATCCCCGAAGAATTTGCAGGCGCAGACCTCCTCATCTCCAACATGGAGCCTGCAGGCAATCAGGGTACGGTGACCCTTCGGCCCTACGAAGCCTTTGTACTGTGGAAAAAATAATGAGCATACAGAAAGACTGTCTCTGGCAGCCTTTCTGCATACGTTGGTATGCAAAAAAAGCCCCTCGGCACACTTCTGAGGGGCTTTTCTTCGTATTCAATATCAAGTGCTTTCTCTTACTTCTCTTCCTTCACAAACACCGCCGCAGCCGCCGGAACCACGATCCTCCCGGCTTCCGCTTTCAATTCCCCGCCGTTCTGGTACACCACCTCGCCCAGCTTCCCGCCGTACTCAAAGCTTGCTTCCTTCCCGGACGGATTGATCACCACCAGGATAGAGTCCTTCCCGTCCGTCCTGCGGTACGCCAGGGGATACGCTTGCTCCTCACAGTACAGGAACTCGATCTTCGCCTCACTCTGCAGCACCGGATTGGCCTGCCGGATTTGGATCAGCTTCTTCACCTCATGGTACACCGACGCCGGGTCCGCCATCTGCTTCTCTGCCGTGGGCCGGTTCCTGTCCGGGTCGATGGGGATATACAGCAACTCCGCCGCCCCTGCCGAGAAGCCTGCGTTCAGGCCGCTGTCCCACTGCATCGGGGAGCGGGAACCCGTCCGGTGATATCCGCCCTCCACAGACACTACATCCGGGAGATACTTCATCCCCAGCTCATCCCCGTAATAGATGAACGGCGCCCCCGGCAGCGACAGCACAAACGCAAACACGATCTTGATCTCCTCCGCGTCCAGCCACTTGGAGAGCCTGTCCATATCATGATTTCCCGACGGCACGCAGATCATGCCCTTGCCGTTGGTGGGCTCATAGCACATCTTATAGTAGTCGATAAACTCCTTCGCGTTCCCCTTGCCCTCCCGGGAAAAATAGGGCTGATCCCCGTGGAACAGATCCGTATAATGGCTGGGCCCGAAATGCAGCATAAAATCCATATGGAACCCGGACCGCAGGCTCCGGTCCGGCTGTCCCCATTCCGAGATCATAGCCGCCTCCGGAAATTCCGTTTTCAAAAAGTCCATGAAATCCTGCCACAGAAGGATCGTCCCCTCCTGCTCCGGATCATTTTTCACAAGGGAGCCTGCCATATCCACGCGGAAGCCGTCACAGCCCATTTCCAGCCAAAACCGCATGATATCCTTGATCGCTTCCCGGGTAGCCAGCGCGTCCTCCGAATCCATCGGCTGTTGCCACTCCGGCTCATCCACCTCATAGAAGCCGTAATTCAGGCAGGGCTGGTGGGAATAAAAGTTCACGGCAACACAGCCGTCCCGCTGGCTTAAGCCCCGCAGAAAGCCCCGGATGCTGCCCACGCCCTCGAAGCTCTTCCATGCTTCATCCGTCCACACATACCGTCCCGAATACGCGTTTTTCTCCGGCTTCAGAGACTCCTGGAACCAAGGATGATCCCAGGAGGTGTGTCCCGGAACCAGATCCAGCATCACATGCATGTCCCTCCGATGCACTTCCTCAAACAGACGCTTCAGGTCCGCGTTCGTCCCGTACCGGGGCGCCACCTTCATGTAGTCGGACACATCATATCCCGCGTCCAAAAACGGAGATTCGAAGCAGGGGTTCAGCCAGACGGCATTGCAGCCCAGCTCCTGAATATAATCCAGATGGTCGATGATCCCCTGGATATCTCCAATCCCGTCCCCGTTCGTATCCGCAAAGGACTGGGGATAAATCTCATAAAACACCGCATTTTTCAGCCAATTCACCATCATCATTTCCTCCTCTTTCTACAAAGAAAGCCCTGAAAGAACGTTTCCGGTTCGCACACTGTCCGAACCATCACAAATGCTTCTCTTTCAGAGCTTAATCCTTTTTATTACAGTCACTCAAAGCGGCACAGAGCTTCCGATTCATATCTGCCGCGGCTCATACGCGTAAACCGCCGGCAAAGCTGTCTGCCGGTGCTTCACCATCAATGACAGATCGCCTTTTCCGTTTCCTTGTCAAAGAAATGCGCATGATCCATATTTGCCGCGATCCGGTACGCGCCTCTCTCAGGCTGCTTTCCGGCTGCCGGAATCTTCACGATGATCCGGATATCACTTACGGTCATATACAGGTTATAGTCCGCGCCCAGCAGTTCGCTGAAATTCATCTCCGCATCCATCGCATTGTCCTCGGTCAGCATATTCTGTCCCAGGAAGTCCTCCGGACGCAGTCCCATGATCACCCGTTTGCCGGCATACTTCGCCAGGGCGTCGCACTTAAATTCCGGAACAGCCAGCTTGTTCTTGCCGAGCACCGCATAGAGCCTGCCGCCTTCCTTCGCGATCTCCACATCCAGGAAATTCATCTGCGGGCTGCCGATAAATCCTGCCACAAACAGGTTCACAGGCTGCTCATACAATGTCTGGGGCGTATCAAACTGCTGCACGATCCCGTCCTTCATGACCACGATGCGGTCGCCCATGGTCATAGCCTCTGTCTGGTCATGGGTTACATATACGAAAGTAATGTTCAGTCTCTGGTGCAGCTTCGCAATCTCCGTTCTCATGGAAGCACGGAGCTTCGCGTCCAGATTGGAAAGCGGTTCATCCAGCAAAAATACCGCGGGATTCCGGACCATGGCGCGGCCCAGGGCCACACGCTGTCTCTGACCGCCGGAAAGCTCTTTGGGCTTCCGGGTCAGCAGATGCTCCAGATCCAGGATCTTCGCCGCCTCATGCACGCGCTTGTCGATCTCCGCCGGGTCCTCCTTGCGGAGCTTTAAGCCAAACGCAATATTCTTATATACATTCATATGCGGATACAACGCATAATTCTGGAATACCATCGCAATATCACGGTCCTTGGACGGCACCTTATTCATCAGCCGGTCTCCGATATACATCTCCCCTTCCGTTATGGACTCCAGCCCCGCGATCATTCGCAGAGTCGTGGATTTTCCACAACCAGACGGCCCGACCAGAATAATAAATTCTTTATCTTTTATCTCTAAGTTCAAATTCGGGACAACCGGAGAGGTCGCGCCCTCATAAGTCTTTGTCACGTTTTCAAAACGAATCGAAGCCATAATCATTTCCTCCAATTGTTAAAGTTTCAGCAGCAGTCCGCTTTGCGCGCCGCACTTCTGCTATCTCCTTTTCTTTGCGCCCTTTGCGGCGCTTCCCCCGGCCGCCGAACTGTTTCCCTTACCGGGATACGCCTGCCGGTTCCAGTCCGGGTTCGAATAACTGCTCTCCTGGAAGAACACCTCCGCATTCCGGTGCTCCTCGTCAATAAACACAGCCTCCTTCGGAGCCTCATGCTTCACTTCCAGCTTTTCCGGGTCGATCCTCTGGAATGCCTTCCGGAAAAAGAAGCTGTTCAGATAGGCCACGATCCCGAATCCCATCATTCCCCACAGAAAAACAGCCAGATTCAAGCCGTCCGGATTCATAAAGAAAGAAATATAAATCGCCGCTATGACCAGCAAAATGCTGAGTATTGTCCAAGGCAGCGCCGCGATACTGAGCAGCCATGCATTTTTCAGCGTGTTCTTCACATGGTTTTCATATCTTGCCTGCAGCGGAAACAGATACTGAAACCCGAACAGGAACAGGATGCACATCATGAAAAAGCTGATCCGGTATACCCTTCCCATCGCGCCGCCCATACTGGACACGATCAGATAGTAAATTCCCAAAAATGCAAATGCCGCCAGGCACAGCAGCCAGATCACGGTTGCCTGCTTAAAATTCCGCCGGAACGCGTCCCAATACTGCTTGACGATGATGTCGTCCTCATCATCCGTCAGTATCGCCTGCATGCAGGCGTACAATGCCGTCAGCGCCGCCCCCACCGTAAACAGCGGAAGCGAAAGAAGACAGAACGCAATGTTGCACAGAATGATGTTCGCCAGCTTCCTCAGCGCGTTCATCAGCGGTCCGTTCATATCAAATAAATTCATAGCGGGCTCCTTTCCGAAAAGAAGCGGGTATCTGTACAGTTACAGAAGCCGTATATCTGCTCAGTGCCTTCGCAGATACGCCGCAATCCCATGAAAATTGGCTTCGCCAATGGGGATTGCTCCTGCAGATGATGCGTTTTCGTACGAACAACGCAGTAAATGCGCTGTCCTGTGCTGAGCAATTACGAAACTGTTACTTGATCGCGCCTTCTACCATACCGTTCATGATCTGCTTCTGAGCGATCAGGAAAATGATGACCATCGGGATGATCGCCAGCAATGCCGCTGTCAGGATCAGGTCCCACTGTTTTACATAGGAACCTACGAAAGCCTGCACCGCAACCGGAAGCGTCTTGACCTTGCCGTTCTGTCCCAGCATCAGGGACGGCAGAAGGTAGTCGTTCCAGATCCACATTCCGTTCAGGATAGTCACGGTGGTAATGACCGGTGTCAGCAGCGGGAAGATGATACGGAAGAACGTACCCTCCGGGGAACATCCGTCGATGGACGCCGCCTCTTCCAGCTCATAAGGGATGCCCTTGATAAAACCGGTCAGGATAAATACGGTCATCGCGCCGCCGAATCCGCAGTACGCGAACACGATACCCGGGATGGACTGCAGCAGGGAGATCCCTACGAAGTTGCCTACGTCACGGAAGGTAGAGATCAGCGGCAGCATAACAACCTGGAACGGAATGATCATGGACGCGATAAAGATCATGTAGATCGCCGTGGACCATTTCGTCTTGTTCCGGCAGATGACCCATGCAGCCATACCGCCGAACAGAGCCAGTACGACCAGTGAGATCACGGTAATGATCACGGAAGTGCCGAATGCGTACCAGAAGTTAAAGTTCGAGTTATTGACTACAGAGGAGAGGTTCGTCATCAGCTGTGAAAAGCTGACGCCCTCAAAGCCAACCGGGCTGGAAACGATACTGTTCGCACTCTTGAACGTATTCATCACCACCAGATAGAATGGAAACAGAGTATATAACGCGACAACAATCCCGATCACGGTCAAAAGAATCTTTCTCGATTTCTTCATTTCCATTACATCTCCACCTCCTTCTTATTCGAAATACGTACCTGGATGATCGATACACATGCCAGGATGATAAAGAACAGAACGGCCTTCGCCTGCCCAAGCGCATAGCTGTTCTTGGAAATTGCCGTATTGTAAATGTTCAGTGCCAGCATCTGAGTACCATTTGTCAGGTAGCTTCCCATGAAATCCGCCACGGAGCCGGTACCATTTGTCAAAGCCATGTTCACGTCGAACTGCTTGAACGCAGAGGTCAGTGTCAGGAATGTACAGATCGTGATGGTGGACGCGATCATCGGAATCTTGATCTTCATCAGGGTCGTCCACGCATTTGCGCCGTCAATCTGAGATGCTTCCAGTACATCCTTCGGCACGGTAGTCAATCCCGTCACGTAGATCAGCATGATATATCCTGCGTACTGCCATACATAAACCACGATGATCGCCATAAACGCGGTTTTTGTATTTGCCAGAATGGAGTTCTGGTGTCCGCTGACCGCCGTTGTAATCTGGACAAATACGTTGTTGAATACAAACTGCCAGATATAACCCAGTACGATACCTCCGATCAGGTTCGGAAGGAAGTATGACGCGCGTAAGAAGTTTACACCCTTCAGCTTACTGGTACACAAAAGAGCTAATGAAAATCCTACCAGGTTTACCAGAACCATGTTGAAGATCACGAATAGGAATGTCAGCAATACAGACCATACAAATGCCGGATCCTTAAACATTGTCGTATAGTTTGAAAATCCGATAAAACCTGAAAATTTGATACCGTTCCAATCAGTAAAAGAATAGAAGATACCTAAAAGAAGCGGTATGATCACTGTCACTGCAAACGTGAACAATAGTGGAAACAAAAATATAAAATTAATAATGCTGCGGTGATGTTCTACTGTCGGGAATAAGTACAGGCCAACAAGAAAAGCGATTGCCCCGATGATCAGCAGGGGGCCTCTCATTGTATTTCCGCTGCCGGAAAAGTCAAGAATCAAAGCAATGACCATTCCAGCCGCGCCTGCAGCCAGAAGAACAAGAGACAGCATTTTTCTGCTTGCGGAATTCTCAGACATTTTATAGCTCCTCTCTATATGTTTGCATAAAATTAACAAAACACCCATTTCCTCAGTTTGGATATTTTGTTATCATTTTGCCTTGATCGGCTCAATTTCCTATTTTATCGCATCTGCAAAAATGCAGAACAGGTCTCTCTCATCCGGAACACATTTGGCTTTGCCGGGAAACCGTCGTCCGATCCCGCCTGCTTCCCGCCCTGCCGTTCCATACAGAATGTCTGCCACCGACAGCTTTTCTGCATACGCTTGTTTACAGAATGTCTGCCACTGGCAGCCTTTCTACATACGCCTGTTTACAGAAGGCCTGCCGCCTGCCGACGCAGGCCCTCTGCGTATATGATTCATTGAGAGAAAATTAATTTGCGTAGCAAGCCTGAATTACCTGCTGCATTGTATTTACAAATCCTTCCGTATCCAGATTGCCTGCCGCATAGTCATTGAATACCTGGCCGGTATAGTTCTGCGCGAGGCCTTCCTTCATGCTCAGCCAATGCCATGCGGAAGTCTTTCCTGCTGACTGGTAATCCACGATGGTCTGTGCGAACGGATCGTTTGCCACGTATTCACAGGAAGTGAATGGGCTGATAAATCCTGCTTCCTCTACCAATACCTGCTGAGCCGTGCTCTCGGAGCACCACTGCAGGAACTTCTTCGCTTCTTCCGCATTTCCATCGGAGAATACGGACCACCAGGACGGAGAGTTCGTCAGAATGGTGTCCATACCGTCTTCAAACGCGTAAGGAATCATGCCGACTTTAAAATTGCCTGCCGCTTCATAAGCGTCCGCGTCGTCACTTGTCATGGTAGCGCCGATCCAGGAACCCTGGGTTACGAACGCATACTTGCCGGAAGCAAAGTTCAGGATCTGCTGGTCATATGTACCGGATACTAACAGCGCCGGGTCGGAATACTGGTTCAAAAGTCCTACAAACTCCGCGAAATCTGTCAGACGCGCTTCGTCAACCTTTCCGCCGTCATTGAGCATATCGATATAAGTGGTATCTTCACGATCCAGGCCGCCGTCAACGTAATTGGAGAACACATGGTTTCCTGTTGACCAGTACAGGTTGGTTGCCTCTGCACAGTAGCCGACAACTGCGTCCAGTCCAAGATCAGCCTTCTTGGAATCCAGTGTCTTGAACGCTTCTTCAATCTTATCCGGAGAGGTCAGTGTAGAAGGATCGATCTCCGCCTTCTCCAGGATATCCGCATTGTAAGCCAGTCCGATCGCTTCTACTGTATACGGGAATCCGATGGTGCCGTATTCTTCATCTACATAAGCCGCGTCCGTATCGGAAGCCCACGCTTCACCGCTCATATCCTCCAGCATGCCTTCCCAGTTACCGAAGTCTGTGGAGCCGCCGTTTACAAAGATATCCGGCATATTGTCAGCCTGATAATATCCCTTCAGGGTACCCTGGATATCAATACCGCCGCCCATGGACTCGATCTCAACAGTAATCCCTGTCTCTTCTTTATACATCTCTGCCAGCTTCTTCAATTGCGCGTCAACCTCGATCTTGCCGTTAACCAGACGGATCGTATCGCCGGAACCGCCGCCTGATGAACCGGAATCAGACTCGGAAGATGAACCGGAATCCCCTGCGTCTCCGCCTGATGAACCGTTATCTCCGCCGCCTCCGCAAGCTGCCAAACTCATTACCATAGTTGCTGCCAACAATGTTGCAATTACTTTCCTCTTCATGATTTTCCTCCTTTTTTTGTGCGGTGCCACACAATGTTTTTCGACCTTTTGCGCATAAGGTTTTCTATGTAACCCATGTTAACACTTTTTTCATAAATGTCAATACCTTTTGCACATAAGTTTCAAAAAAAGTTAAAAAAAATCACCTTTTTAAGCATATTTAGCATTACTTTTTTACATTCTTGCTAACTCACATATGAAAATAGCACTTTTTTCCCTTTGATTTCCGCACAAAACACACAACATTTTACAGCCTGTCCCATTTTTCAACGTATTTTTCAAAGAAAAAAGAACCGGATACCTGCCGGCAGGTATCCGGTTCTTTTTCTCATTCGCCTTCGTCCGCGTCTCTTCTGTTTTCCTTCCCGCTGTCTTTCGGCCTGCACTGCCTGTGCCGCTTCGGCCTTCTGCAGCTTTACACCGCACGGCTCTCACGTTCTTCCCCATCCGGCATTTCGCCCCCGGACTCCGCTGCCTGGCCGACCGCCCTCACGCTGTCGCGGATCACCAGCTCTGTCGGGAGCTTCACATCCCACTCCGCAGGTTCTATCCCGTCGATCATCTTCAGCAGATATTCCACGGCAAGCCGCCCCTTTTTCGTCACGTCCTGGCCAACGGTCGTCAGCGCCGGACGCACCACCCGGGACATCAGGTTATTGTCAAACCCGGTGATGGACAGATCCTCCGGGATCCGGATCCCCCGGTCCATAAAATAATTCATCAGCAGCACTGCATAATAATCCGAGCAGCACATAAACGCCGTATAATTCTTGCACCGATAGTAAAGCTCCCTCAGGCTGGATTCCCGCTCCACCGTCCCCGGATGGAAGATCAGCAGATTCTCCTCCTCCATCTCCAGGCCGCTGTCCGCCAGCGCCCTCTGGTATCCCAGATAACGGGTATAATCCGCCCCTTCCATATTGTCCGCCAGAAACGCGATCTTCCTGTGTCCCATCTTCAGCAGATACCGGGTGATCGCATAAGCGCCCTCTTCATCCTCCAGCCCGACATTCACATAATTCATGATCTCCCTGGGAGCATAGCTGTCGATCAGGACCGTAGGGTTCTTGTACCGGCTCTTAATCCGGATAAAATCGTCGTGGAGCATGCCGACCAGGATCAGCCCGTCCACATTCCAGGTCAGCACATTCCGGATGATCTCACTGATATCGTTGGACGTATAGGTCATCATAAAATATCCCCGCGCCCGGATCTCCGCTTCCAGCGCCCCGATCAGTTCTCCGAAAAACGGATCCGTAAACAGGTTGATGTACTTATCCTTCCTGCACTTAAACGCCACGCCGATGATCTTGGAGCTGTTCTGTGTCAGACTCCTGGCGCTAATATTCGGCACATATTCATATTCCTCCAGGATCTTTTCCACCCGTTCCACCGTCTTCTGTGAAACCTCGCTCGTCTTCCCATGAATCACATTCGATACCGTTGTAGTACTGATTCCCAGCATCTCTGCCATGTCTTTAATCGTTATCATATCCTGTCCCCCAATAAAACTCACCTGGAGCTGCCCCGCAGAATATTTTTCGGAAGCGCTCCTTTCCCGCAACCTTATTTGCTACGATTATAACATCAACCCCCACTAAAACTCAATATCATTTCTTCACTTAAAATCATTTATTTTTTTGTACATATTTTGCATGCATTTTTTAGATTAAACCCGTTCCAAATTTTTACACACATTTTTACACACATTTTCATTTTTTTCTTGACAAATCCCGCCGGCATTGTTATACTATTTAGGTACTTGCGGCGGCGAACCGCCGATACAGGGGATTGGTCAAATGGTATGATAGGGGTCTCCAAAACCTTTGGTGGGAGTTCGATTCTCTCATCCCCTGCTTTTATTCAGACATGAAGATGCTCGGAAGCCTTGATTTTAAAGGATTTTCGGGCGTTTTTATTTTCTCAGATTTTTGCCGATTAAAAAACTTAATCAAAATCTTAATCATACAGATATAGCCTTGGAAATCTGGCTTTCTTTATACTTCTGATCCTGTGTAGAATAATAATAGTAATCTTTTGTAGTCTTAATATCCGTATGCCCCATTTGAGCACGGATAATAGCCTCTTCTACATCCGCATCAATTAATTTGCTTGCATATGTTTTCCTGATCTTATGCGTAGACCTTTCTGGTATTCCCACTTCTCTACATGCCTTATACAGATGATAGTTAAATCGAGTGCTGTTGATTCTTTTTCCATCCTTCATAAACAAATACTCTCCAAATGGATTTAACAGTCGGATTCTTTTAATGATCGTTCTCGTATGTTCCGGAATAATGATTGTCCTTTCGTCCGCTCCCATTTTAGGGGTATCCTTTACTTCAAACACTGTTTTATTCGTCTTAGGATCTTTATAGTAAATCTCGGTCGAATTTATAACGATTCCCTCTTTTGTAATATTCTCAGGCTTTAATACACACATTTCTCCTACTCTCATGCCAGTTTCGAACAAGAGCAGCAATCCCAGGTTATGTATGGTCTGATTTTCCTTCAAGTAATTTGTCAGCCTGAACGTTTCCTCATCGTCAAACACCTGACTGGAAGCATCTTTTCTATTCTTCTTAAAAAGATTATTTGAAAGCTGCAGATCACTAAAAAAGGTACTGATACTAATATCCGTCATTTTGTTCATCTTAGCATATTTAAACACGCCTATTATCAATGTCCTTAAAGATGCATATGATTTTCTTGTTAAGTTGTACCGTTTTATATTTAATTTAATAAAAGTTAATAGCTCTGCCTCTGTAATCTCTTTCATCGGAACCCTACATAAAGAATCATCTTTCTGAAAAAATCTTTTAAAATCATTCCCATATTTAGTATATGAGTTCTTACCAATCTCACCGTTTTCATACCGCTCATCATTCCATCTTTCGAACAGATCATGTATAAATGGATTCTCTTCCATAGCAGTATAATACTCGATAATATCATCTTCTAACTTTTTTCTACTCGTCCTCCTTTTTAGTTTTCGTCCTGTTTCCTTATCCGGAATATAGGTATACCATGCTTCATCTTTACCTTGCCAAATCTCATATTGATGCTTTGCCAACATCTGCTTTCTTTTGCTCATTTCTATCTTCTCTTGCACGTATGACAAATCAATTATATTATTTTCTAACACATACCGCAAGACTTCTTGTTGATTTATTTTCTGTTCTATATTGCTTCATCTCCCAATATCTATTTATTCAAAAAGACGGTAGATTGCTCCACCGCCTGTACAGTTCAATATTCATTTGTCAATATACTCTCTTATCTCTCATTTGGAATCCAATCAATTAGTTGCATATTGTTGCTTTTATATAAATACAGCCAATCGTTTTTGACTAATAAAAAAGACTACAGCAGTTTACCGTAGCCCCTGTGTTCTCAATATTAATTTTTTAATCAGCAAACTCTATCTTCGTTTCACTTGGAATACGAGTAATCTTAATCCTTCCAGTCCGTTGAAGTTCTTCCATTGCTTTTTCCACTTCATATATTTTAAGGTTCAATTCCCTTGCCATCTGGTTATAAGACTGTGGATATCCATTTTTCGTAATGAATGTTTTTAATTGTTCATATACCTGATTTGTGTGATCCATGGCTACCTCTTCCTCACATGCTATTTATTTTGATTGATATAGTATGCGGATTTTTCATCGCATTTATGTATTTATTGAATATTTATTTCTTTAGTATAAAGAGTAGGCGGATTAATCCTCTCTCACCCAAACACTCCCCGAATCCCCCTCATATCCTCAATCAGCACCCGATACTCATCCCGTTCCCTATTCAGATCTTCCAGGGCTTCCATCCATTCCTTCTTAATCCCCTCTAATTCTTCAATCAATCCAGCAATCTTTCTCTCGCCAAAATCAGGATCATGCTTCTCATATTCTTGGTTCAAATGCTTGATCTGTTCATAATCTTTGTATAAGTCCTTTAGCCTGTCAAGCTCATCCTGCATCTGAGTGTTGCGTTTGCGTAAGATGTCGATGGTTTTGGTGTTGCTTATGCTTTTCATATTGATAACCTCACCTTATTTTTTTACTCTTTGAACATTTGCAATTTCCTTAAAATCAATATAAGCTCTTTCGTGATGAAACTTTTCGCTTGTATCAAGAACCAAACAATGATTTGATGTTACAATACCTCCATCATAGTCCAGAAGTAAAACTGAACCAACATTTACTTCTCCATTTTCTTTTGTTACAACTACAACTTGTCCATTTTCAAAATATTCCTCATTAAATTTAATAACTTTTAAAAGATTACACATAATACATTTAACTCCTTTTGCTTCTCATTTTTAGTATAATAAAACAGCAGGTGAATTTTTCCGTTTATTCTCCTGCCCTTAATCTGTAATTATTTTTTACATCCTATAACATACCTCAAATCTCTCTTATAATGCTTTTCATAGCATTTTCAAAAGGCTTATTATTCTTTAACTGGTCAATCATTTTTTCATATGAGTATTCCTCTTTGATTTCCATTTTCACATATGCGCACAGTAACTCTAAAAATTCCTCTGTAATTTTTGGATTAATAGTTGTAATTTTATTTTTTAATTCTGTCTTATTCATAGTTTATTTCTCCTTCAAATTTATTATAGGATAGCATTCAAAATACCATCCGTAAAACCATATTATTATCTAAAAATAACTTTATATTTGTCCAAACCAGACTTTCCAGCAATGCGATCTATACTCATGGCTTGAATCATCCTCTCAAATTTAGGATCATGTTGCATTTGTATGAGAAAATCATTGTAATCTCGCACATTTTCAAGTTCAACATTAATATTGATTTCATTCTGCGTTTGACCACCAACCACTTCTCCCTTCATACTGTAATCATCAGATTTCACCTTATTAATCATCCTCTGCAGATATCCATCCGGATTATTCGCAAAGCTAAGTAGATTATTTGTACCATCGGCATCTACTACAGCATCACCACGTTTCAGGCTTGTAAGCTGGCCCTTTTCATTTGGCATAAGCATAGCACCATCAGAACGGCCGAGAATTATTTCATTCCCCTCTTCCTGTGTAATGCCAAGCTGATCCCTGTCAATCATGAACTTACCAGTCTTATATCCACTTAACTGATTAAGATTCACCCACCCTAAATCCTGTTCTCCCAATCTAGAAGTCCTGGATATATGGTATGGCTTCTGCGCCCAGGATGCATTGTTGATATTCGTAATATATACCTGTTGACCTAACATCTGATTCCCGGAAGGATTCAATCCGTCAGAACTATAGAAATAGCTTCCAGATACATATGTAACCTTATCACCGATTCTTGGCACGCCATCTCCACCACTATTTGATTGTACTGGCGGTTTAGGCGTTGTATTCACTGGTTTTGATGTCGTTGGTTTAGAAACCGATGTCTGTTGAGACTGCTGTTTATCAATACTACTGATATTACTCGTAGCAGTTTTGTTTGATGCAGCTATCGCATTTTGAATCGCAATCTTAATACCATTAATTGCTGTCTGAACCGTAGTCATAGTAGAAGAGAAGTTACTACTATATGTAGTCAGTATATTTGCGATCGTGCCATTGGTTCCCCAAATCGTATTCATAGAATCCGTAAGTTTATAACCTACCTTTTCCGCTTCGGATACCAAAGTATCACGAATTTCAGAAGCATCAGAGTTAATATTTGCAATGACTTCACTAATGAGAACATCAATGTTGTCAAGTCTCATATTCAGGATCGTTTCATATTCTGAATATAACTCATCCAATAACTTCTTCTGGTCTGAGATTGCTTTATCATATAGACTTTCTTCCAGATTTTCCTCAGCTTCCTTTAATTTATTCTCTGTTTGCTGTTTCTTTACACTACCTTCCTCAGAATCATCACCTGCATAAGCGGTTAATTGTTTTCTGAGAGAGTCAATTTCCTTTTGCTTTTTGCTGATATCCTTTTGAAAGTCATGCATTTCCTTTTGTGAATCTATGGCCTCCAAATATTTGTCTATCAGCTTTTCAAGAGCTTCTAATTGCTTTTCAATACCTTCCTGAACAAGATTTTTGATAGCTTCCTTTTCTTCTTCCGCAGCAAGGATAGATTCCTGTTGTAGCTCTAAAAGTTCTTTCCTACGCTCAATAAGTGTTTCATTGTACGGATCCTTGGAAAGTTCTTTCTGAATGGATTCCATCTCTTTCCTGTACTGGTCAGCCTGGGACATATAGACATTGTAGTTCACGCCATGTAACCCGTAAGTAGCAGTTCCATGCTTTGTAACCTTACCATCGTCATCATACATCTTTTCGTCAGATATTAAATCTTTCAGAAAATCGGCTTCCGTAGTAATAGAAGATATCCTGTCCTGAATTTTATCAAATACGCTCCATTCGATTTCACGGATTGCATTCTTAAATTCTATGATATTTGTAGTTGATTCCTGAATTGCTTCATTTACGCCGTTGATCGAAGCCTGCATGTCATACCACGCTTCAGATTCCACTTCAATATCGCCATTCACAATGGCATCATTCATAGCATTGATAAGGTCATTCCGTTCTTTATTCAGCTTAGAAAGTTTATTCTGCTCATTCGTAATCATGGCATCATAATACTTCGTGCTGACAATGTAACCTTGTGCTTCGGTCTGGTCAATGTAACCTTCCAACATATTATGCCGATGCTCAATCTGTGAAAGCATTCCCTCGTACATGGTTACAACATTATCAAATGCCTGTTTATATAGATCCCTTACGGATTCTGTCAGTTCCTCAATTGCATCACGGCAGTCGAGGGCTTTTTCATACCACTCTTTATATTTATTTATATTCTCAGATAAATCCTTATCTGTGATCGTACTGATATCAATCGCACCATTTCTTACAAGGTTCTTATATTCCTCTGATAGCGGTACAGATTCCGCTTCCTGGAGATATCGGTTATAACCTTGCTGTTGGATTGAGATTTCTTCATAAATAGAAGAGATCTGGTTTCTTAACGCATTGTTACGTTTTGCAAAGGTATTATACGCACTTCCTGCGACACGCTCAATATTTTTAATGTCACGTTCAATTCGGTTGATTAAGATTTCGATTCCGTCAAGTGTTTCTTTGAATTCTTCGGCTGAATCGTTGGCGGAATCAGAATTATTTTTGCTATTTGAGTCATTGGAATTACTATTTGAAGATGATGAATACGCATTGCTACCGCTATTCCCAACATTAAACTTCCCATAACCATCTGAAAATGCTGTGCCGCTTGCAAGTGCTGTCCCTCTTCCTATAGCATATCCGTTTTTCAAAAGGCTTTCTGATTGTAAATGGTTGAATACAATCGCGTTCTTCGGAACCTCTATAAATTCTGCTCCATTATCTCCCACGGTGTACCAAGTTCCAGTATGCGGATCAACAATAATCTCTGTCCCCAACTCACCAACTAATGCTTTTTGAGTTACAGGATTCCCCCAATTTCCTCTGGAATATGCGGTTCCTTTTACATGGGCTGTACCATTTATCGCACCTCTTCGATTCTTCAAATAATCTATGCCACTAGACACGGTGTTTCCTATTGATGAACCTGGCGAAGAACTTTTATTCACAATTTCATTTGTCACCTTATTGACGGTTACAGTAATCGTTTTTCCTGTAATTCCTGACAGGAAAGATTTTACTGATGCCAATTCAGATTTTGCCTGCGTTGTGTTAGCTTTTACGTCAAAATTCTTATCTTTAATGTTATTCTTTTTGACTTCATCAATATTCTTGTTCGCCTCAGCTGTATCAACTTCCACTTTCGCCGGAATTTCTATCGTTCCATCCAGAAGTCCTGCTTTTATTTCTTCTATGGACATATCCTGTATGCCAAGAGCCACTTTCATTTCCGGAGACATTTTTTCAATTTCAGCAACACAATTATTGATATCTGTCTGCAATCCAGAAGTTTCAACGCCCACTTTTCCCTGAATATTTTCAAGGTCACTTTTTAACCTGGCCAGAGTTTCAAATGCTGCCTGAATTTGGCTTTCATCAATATTGATAGCAATATCAACGCCTTCACTTTCACCAAGCTCTTTCTTCTTTGCAACCAGATATTCCAGAATGGAGTTTGCTGATTCCAACTTGTCCGATTTAATATTCAAATCTATATCTGAGCTTTCAACTTCTCCGATATATTTCTTCATAGAAGAGATCTGTTTATCCACGCCTTCAAATGAGTTTACGTCAAGGTCAATCTTTACATCATCGCCTAATCCGCTTAATGTTTCACTTGCCGATTCTGCTTTTGTCCTTAACTCTTCCAAAGATGCAATCGGTTCGTCCAGGTTAATATCAAAACCAAAGTCACTAAGTTTCCTCATGGCTATCTGTACAGCTTCAACATCCATCTTAAGTGCATCCGCTATAGCCTGATCTTGTCCTATACCAAAGTTGATATCCCAAGAACCATCTTCATTCATATGCGCCCATTCAGAATTGATATTTTGGATATCCGCAAGGAAATTCTGTGCGCCTTCCTGCCCTTCTGTAAAATATCTTTTCACAATAGGGATGCTTTCTTCATAAGCTGCAACTATTTCTTCATTCGTTGCATTAGACAAGTCTTTATTAGATACAAGGTCAGTAAACTCACGGAAAGCATTTGTGCCTGTAAGACCTTTATTATATAAGTCTTCCTCTACACTTTTCATGCTCCCAACTATGGAATCGTACATGTCCCCTTCTTCACCACCAGACATGGCTAATTGCCATTGCTGATATGCGGAAGTAGTTGCTTCATATTGAAATTGCAAATCTTGTAAATGTGATATATTATCAAGGATACTACTTTTTGATGCTTCCAACCCTGATGTATCCTGTCCCAAAAGTTCTGCCGCAGCAATCTTTCCTTCAATATTTTGAAGCTCAGTATATTGGTCGCTCAATGCTGATAAATAATCGGATTTGGTCATTGCATCAAGCTGTACCTGCAATTCAGCCAATGCTTTTTTGTTAACATGATATCCGTTCGTTGTCCGCTCTAATGCCTTTTCTGCGTCAGCACCAAATATTTCTTTAAACGCCTTTACATTGTCGGCAGAAATACCTTCACCTGAAACAGACTGCGACATAACTTCTCTTAGTTTATCAAGATTTTCTTTTGCTTTCTCGACAGAGGTTGAATAGGCATTGAAGGAACTTGTTGCATCCTCAATCTCACCTGAAACCTGACCACTTATTATCCCCGCCTGAGTCAATGCGTCAGTAAATGCATAAATTTCCTCCGCAGAAGATTCCGCATCTAACCCCCATGCTTTAGCAAGAGTCTGAATCGCTGTTTCACCCTTTTGTTTACCAGATGTAATAAGTGCTTCACGAACCTCTTCTACGTCAAGTTTTAATCTTTTGAGATTATTTCCAGCTTTCTGGATGTCTTCGGAAGTTTCCTTAAACTGGTTTTTAACATTTTTCTTGCCTGATAACGCCTCCTGAAAATCAAATACTTTCACGCTTGCTTCGTTTAGCTGATCTGTGACTTCATCAAATAACAATGAGAACTTATCATTACTATCTTTTGAGAGTAGACTGTCTACCTGTGAACCCAAAGAAGCAAACTCAGAACGTGCTTCAATTATTTTACCTGTATCTCCGCCTGCAAGTGCTTCATTATACTTCTGTATAGATTCAGTATATTGATCGAATGTGTCAGATACAGAACCTTTTCCAGTTCCTTGTGAAAGCATATCCATTTGTAGGAATGATTTATAATTATCCTGATATTTGGAAAGAACATCGTCTTTATTTTCTGATAATGACTTACCTGATTGATCTAAAATCTTATCCAGAAAATTGATACTATCTTCGTCTGTATATTTAGATTTTAGCTCATCAATCTTGTTCATAAAACCGTTGATTGATTCTTCTGCCTGTGATGCGTCACCTTTAAAAAGGATATTAAAATTACCACCACCTGCACCCATTGTGGTTAACGAGATACCAACATCTTCAAATGACCTTGCAATATCCTTTATATCTTTATCAAGACTCTTTTTATCAGAAATTTTCACAAAGCCTAAATTATAATTACGCTCTTTTGTCATTTCCTTTTCAGCATCTTGATATTCTTTCCGACTTTCATTAAGCTGTTTCTTTGCGTTCTCAGCAGATATTTGCTGTAATAGACCAAGCTGTGTCTGTAAACTGCCATTTACTAAGTCAATTCCTGTCACCTGATCCCCATATTGAGAAGTAATCTGTGACTGAATATCAAGTATCTGTTGTCTTGTTTGATATTCTTCTGTTGGAGTTAGTGCGCCAGAATCTAATTGCTGTTTTAGTTCTTTGTATTTTGATATCTGTTCATTCAGCGCATTACTTGATTCTTTCCAAGCTGTTGTAGAATCAGTAGCTTTTTGGATAGATTCCTCTATTCCTTGTTTATAGCTGCTCCAAATAGAGATACCTGCGCTCAATGCCGTAGATATTAACACGATCGGATTCGCTAACAGAGTAGCCCATAATCCTTTTAATGCCGAACCAAATGAAAGTGTACTTGCTGTTGCTGCCCCTTCTGCCGTAGAAAGCCCCATTGTTGATAATGTTGCTGTAGCCTGTGCCTGGGACATTCCAGATGATGTTAAAATAGATAACCGTTGCGCTGTTGATAGCTGTTCTGATGATAATACAGCTTTTAGCTGACTTTCTGAAAGCCCGTCAACTAATGCTGATAGTTTTTGAATCCCACTTTCCCCGATATTACCAGCCTTCAGCAAGCTCAATGCCTGTTGAAAATTTTGCATCTTCATTGCCGCCTGAGTAATAGAGTTCGTTAGTTCAGCAAACCCTTTCATCATCCCACCTGCGGCAAGTCCTGTCAGAGCACCTTTTAAGAGGTTTGTCTTATCCAGAAATTCCACTAAAATCTGAGTCGCCTCTAAGATTCCGTTGATTGAATCACGACTAATTAAATCCACAGACAAATTCTCAAATGATGCTTGCAGACTTTTCTGTTTCGCTTCGATAGAGTTCAAATATGCATCGTTGAACTTTTGCATAGCCGTGCCAGAGGATTCATTTGCTATCTTCTCATATGCCAATGCCGTATCATAGTTATCCATAAGAAGCCGAAACCTGTTTGACTGCCTTTGCCCAGCAAATGCTTTTGCTATATCCCCACGTCTTACAGAAGGCAACTTCTTCCATTTCATAGCAAGTTCATCCAATACTTCGTCAAAATCTCTAAACTCATTTATAGAACTTCTCAGTTCTATTCCAACATTTTTTAAGACAGTCTCCACATCGGAAATTGTTTCTACCGTTCCATCCTCATCGATCAATTCGAGTTTATCGGCTTTAATATCAGCCATCCTTGAAAATATAGTCTTAAAAGAGTTACCAATGACAGACATCGTCTCTTGACTTGCTTCACCTACAGCCGCTTCATATCCGAGTAATTTGTTTAATGAAACACCTGCCTGATCAGCAGTTGCAGCAACACGACTTGTAGCTTCGGCAAGACCTCCGGCATCAACAGCCAGAATAAACGCACGAACAGTAAGGCGGACTTATTTGCCCATTTATTTGGCCAGTTCGTCAATTGCATCCAACATATCATTATCGTATAATACTTTCAGGACAGCAAGAATCACAGGAATCTCCGTTTCCAGGTTTCTGCCTATTTTGTTACGGATTCGCTTCATGCTCCTATGATAGTAAACTTTCAACAACTTTATAATGAACATGACAAACCTTCTGACCAGGCCAAGATTGTGTATCCCGTTTTTCTCTTTGGAACGCAGTTTATCTTCTTTGAATACGATATCGAGCACCCAATGCAGCCCATTTTCGATATGCCAATGCCGACGCGCAACAATTGCGAACAGTTTTGCGATCGGCTTGATACTGCACAGATAATACCGTTCCTCTATGGATTCTTCTCCAGTCTCCTTTTTGGAAATCATTTTTCTTTCATACCCTATGGATGTCAGTTTTTTCCAGTCTTTCCTGCCTTCAAACCACTTGATTTCGTCTGTGATCATGTATTCTCTTGTGATGATATCGTAGGTCGTTTCTTCGGTGTCCTTGAAATACTGCCCCTCCTTTGCCTGAACTTCTTTCAGGAGTTCTTCACAGGCAAAATATTCTTTTACCTCAAGGTATGCGGTTTTCTGGTTTTCCTTCAAGGCAAGGCAGTAATCCCCATGTGCCTCTTCTATGATGGCTTTTGCTGTTGTTTTCTGTGTATTCATCGCATCCGCAGTCACCACACAGCCTCTGCAGTCGAGTTGTTTCATGACCTTCCGCATTTCCGGAATCTCATTGCTTTTTTCGTCAATTCGTGTGGAAGAAAGGTTGATTCCCCATTCCGTTGACATCACATTAAACTCATTGAGGTTGCGTCTTTCTTTGGGATCTTCGCTGTTTTTTTTGCCGGTATTGTGAGTTTCTTTTCCATCCGCCGCAATCACATCTCTGATATAACAGCCCAGTTCATCATTTTTATAAAGATATTCATCCAGCTTTTTACCAGCCACTGTGACAATCCGTATCAAGATATTTACCAACATACTCTGTAGTTCGTCCGAACGTAGGATGAAGAAGACTCTCTGGATCGTATCATGGGAAGGGATCCCGTGAGGCAGTTCCAGATATTGTTCCAAAGTCTCCCTTTCGTCTACCGCAAAATCGGCAATATCTGTCCATTCATCGTTTCCTGCAAGGACGCCAAAGAAAACAATCCCGACAATATCTTTCACGGAATGCCATACCTTCGCCTGTTGCCGGCTGTCAGTAAGCTGATCTGCCTGTATTAAATACTCTTCCATAAATATTTTGTCTAAATCTTTTATCCCCAGTCCCCTCAATTCTTCTACTCGGATATGGATGGTTTCTGATAAACTCTGAAGCC
>CAJTGD010000016.1 GCA_910575475.1 Lachnospiraceae bacterium
AAGAAAAGATATGGAACCCTACGTTGAGGAAAAGAAAAAGCGGTATGGAAAATATGCCATACCACTAAAAAGATGGAATATATTTATCTGCGATTAAAAATCAAAAACACAAGATATTGTGGTTAGTAGGAAGAATAATATTTAAGTTGTTAACATTGGTTCCGAAATCATATGTATTCCGGCGGAAGTCACAAAATTTGAAGACGCCGAGTATGCAGTAGCGCAAACTGTCGAAGCATACGGACAGATCGATCTTCTGATGAACAATGCTGGAGTCGCCCTGTTCGGATACGTCTGGGACGTGCCTGTCCGCGATTGGGAATGGATCATACATGCCAATCTGATGAGCCACGTATATTTTATGAAGCTGGTAATCCCAATTATGCTTAAGCAAAAAACACACTGCCATATCGTAAATACTGTTTCTGTAGCCGGAGTGCTCACTTCGGGCGGAGCTTCCTCCTACCATGCTACCAAGCATGCGGCAATCGCCTTAAGCGAATGTGTCAGCTACGATTTACAGGCAATCGGCGCAGATATATGTGTCAGCGTATACTGTCCCGGCTTTGTCCAGACGGATCTGCATCATTCCGAACGGCACAGACCGGCGCAGTATACCGATGAATCGGATCCTTATTATACAAGTCCATCGTATTATACAAACCTGAAAGCCGTCGAACAGCTTATTACAACCGGCATTCCCATTGATTCAGTAGGCATGCGCGTATTTACGGCGATAGAAGACGAGGATTTCTATATACTGACTGATCCTATATACACAACTCTTATCGGGAAACGTGTCACAGATATGCTGGGCGGAAAAGGGCCGGATCTGAAATCCACGCAAATGCCTTTCAGCTAAAATATGCAGACTGCTTATTCCTTTATAGCGCGGGAGAGTCTAAATGCTTCTCCCGCGTTATTCGATAAGCGGCATAAAGTACAGCATCAAAAGACCCCATCTCCGGTCAGCCTTTCAGTATGGCACGGTTCAGGAACTCTTTATCATCTATCACTCCTTTCCCAAAGCTTCATTTACATGTGCAATAAACCGCAGCATCACCAAAGAAAGCTTCAGATTCTTTTTCCACACCAGTACGCAGCCGCTTGTCAGTTCCGGCTCGATCGGCCTGATGCACAGGTCACTGCGGTCGCAGGAAAAGTCCATGGTCATTGCCGCTCCCATGCCGCTTTCTACCATATCCATCATATTATGGTGGGAAAGATTGCAGGTACAGACAACACGCATATCCTTTGCTGAGCGTCCGAACCAGTTTTCCAGTTTGTTCCGCACGGACTGGCGTTTTGCCAGGATCAGCGGAACGCCTGCCAGATCCCCGGGCGCAATGCGTTCTTTTTCTGCCAAAATGGAGTCCTTACGCATCAGCACGCTCCATCTTTCTTCCAGGGGCATCCGGATATAGCGATACCGGCTGATCTCCACGGGCTCCAGTAAAAGGCCCATATCCAGGATCCCGCTTTCCAGCCGTTCCGTTACATCATCCGCAATGGCGGTATAGATATGGAAGCTCACGTCAGGATATTTCTGCCGGAAGGACGCCATCATTTCAGAAAGCGGTTTCATGTTCCGTGTCTCACCGCAGCCGATCGAAATTTCGCCGGAAACCACTTCCGCTTCATGCCTCAGCTCTTTTTCTGCTTTCACCGTCAGATCTATGATCTCCTGGGCCCGGCGGCGGAGCATCAGCCCCTCCTCCGTCAGCACGATACGTTGTTTGCCCCGGTGAAATAATCTGACGCCAAGCTCCTCCTCCATCTGCATGAGCTGCCGCGACAGCGTGGGCTGGGTGATGTGGAGAAGCGCGGCGGCACGGGTGATATTTTCTTCTCTCGCGACGGCAAGAAAGTATTGTAAAGTTCGAAGTTCCATTTTTATAAACCTCCTTCTCACCAGGCTCCTTATATCAATAGTGTCAGTATAGCAACTTCCATACATGGATTCAATGAAAATCTTTCATCCATCCCCGCTGTTTTCCCGTTCTGTGACATCATCACATTCATTTCCCGTCCGATGTGTTATACTAAATACATCAATCGTTAGGAGGTATGAATCATGGGTATATTTGACTTTTTACGGCAGCCGGATATCAATCAGGGAATTCGGGATTACAATCAGGCTACCAATGCCGTTTTGCTCGATGTACGGACTCCGCAGGAATACCGGGAGGGGCATGTTCCGGGCAGCAGGAATCTTCCGCTGCAGTCCATCGACCAGGCTGCGGGTGTCATCAAGGATAAAAGCACTCCCCTCTTTGTCTACTGCTATTCCGGCAGCAGGAGCAGCCAGGCAGTCAGCAGGCTTATGAAAATGGGATATCAGAATGTAAAAAATATCGGAGGCATGGCTTCCTACTCTGGAAAGGTGGAATTGTGATATGAAAATTGTAATCGTAGGCGGTGTGGCAGGCGGCGCCACTGCGGCAGCCAGGATCCGCAGGCTGGATGAACAGGCAGAGATCCTTGTATTCGAACGCTCCGGATATATTTCCTATGCGAACTGCGGCCTACCCTATTATATCGGCGGGGTCATTGAGGATCCGGAAGAGCTGACGCTCCAGACCCCGGAAAGCTTCTTCTCCCGCTTCCGGATCACAATGAAGGTTCATCATGAGGTGATCGCGGTCCATCCGGAACGAAAATGTGTTTCTGTCCGGAATCTGGAAAGCGGAGAAGTCTTTGAGGAACGCTATGACAAGCTGCTCCTCTCTCCGGGGGCTAAGCCCACTCAGCCAAGGCTTCCCGGCATCGGCCCGGAAAAAATGTTTACGCTGCGGACCGTGGAGGATACCTTCCGCATCAAAGAGTTCATTCATCAAAATAATCCGAAGTCCGCGGTCCTGGCAGGCGGCGGCTTCATCGGCCTGGAACTGGCGGAGAATCTGCGTGAACTGGGCATGGAGGTGACGATCGTTCAGCGGCCGAAGCAGCTCATGAATCCCTTTGACACAGATATGGCCTCCTTCATCCACAGTGAAATGCGCAGACACGGGGTCAGACTGGCGCTGGGGCATACGGTAGAGGGCTTTGAGGAAAAAGACGGGGGCATCGAGATCCTTTTGAAGGATGAGGCTCCTCTCCATGCCGACATGGTGGTCCTGGCCATAGGCGTGACCCCAGATACCGCTCTTGCGCGGGAAGCCGGACTGGAGCTTGGGATCAAAGGGAGCATCCTGGTCAATGACCGGATGGAGACTTCCATGCCCGATATTTATGCCGTCGGAGATGCCGTACAGGTCAAGCATGCCGTGTCCGGGCAGGATGCCCTGATCTCACTGGCCGGTCCCGCAAATAAACAGGGGCGCATTGCCGCGGACAATATCTGCGGCGGAGACAGCCGGTATCCCGGGTCTCAGGGAAGCTCGGTCATCAAGGTATTCGATCTGACGGCAGCCGTCACCGGTCTGAACGAAAGGAATGCCAAGGCAGCAGGGATTGAGACTGACAAGGTGATCCTCTCCCCTATGAGCCACGCAGGCTATTATCCCGGAGGCAGGTTGATGACCATGAAGGTCCTGTTTGAAAAGGAAACCTGTCGTCTGCTGGGCGCCCAGATCGTGGGCGGCGAGGGTGTGGACAAACGCATCGACGTATTGGCAGCAGCCATCCATGCCGGGATAAAAGCGACGGAACTCCAGGAGCTTGACCTGGCCTACGCGCCGCCCTATTCCTCAGCCAAGGATCCGGTCAATATGGCGGGATTTATGATCGAGAATATCGAAAAAGGCGTGGTAAAGCAGTTCCATCCGGAGGATGTGGCAGACCTGCCCCGTGACGGAAGCATCACCCTGCTGGATGCCCGTACCCCGGGAGAATTCCAAAACGGACATATTGAGGGATTTGTAAATATCCCGGTGGATGAACTGCGGGAACGTTTGGGAGAGATCGAAAAGGGAAAAACAGTCTATGTGATGTGCCAGAGCGGACTGCGCAGCTACATTGCCTGCCGGATCCTGTCCGGAAACGGTTATGACTGCAGAAATCTCTCCGGCGGCTACCGGTTCTACGCTTCCGTGATGCAGGATCGCCGCATGGCGGAAACTGCCGCGCCCTGCGGCATGGAGCGCTGACCATACTGCAGTCCGGCGCTGTACGGTCTGTACATTGACTTCAGCCTGGCGCTGTCGGGCCTGTGCTGTCAATGCACAGGCTCGACAGGACATGTTCATCTATTCATTGCTGATCCTACGCAGCTTTTCCGGATCGGTGATCTCCACGGCCCCCCGGGACAGCCGTACCATCCCCTCGCTCTGAAAATAACGGAGCATCCGGGTGACGACTTCCCGGGGATTGCCCAGGTGGCTGCCGATGATCTCATGGGTGATCTTCAGGGAATCCGTTCCTTCCAGCGCAGCCTCCTCCAGAAGAAATCCGGCAAGGCGCCTGTCAAAGCTTTTCCATAAGATCTGCTCCAAAAGCCACATAACCTCCGAAAAGCGGGATGCCATGATCTCATTCGTAAAATTCGCCGCAGGCGCGGATTCTTCCAGGATCCCTTTGTAGACCTCAGCCGGAATGACGATCAGATCCGTCTCCTTTTCCGCTTCGATGGTGACCTCGAACTGGATCGAATGCAGGATGCAGGAAGCGGAAAACAGGCAGATATCCAGATCAAACAGACGGTAAAGAGAGATCTCCCGCCCCGCGTCCGAGAGGATATAGGCCCGAAGCTGCCCACGCCGTACGATCAGCAGGCCCGTGCAGTCCATGCTGCCGTTATGGAGCATGGTTCCTTTTTTTACAGTACGTTCCACCGCGCTCCCGGAGATCTTCTGCTTCTGGATCGCTGTCAGTTTATTCCAGATTGGAAAATAAGTTTCAAATTCCATAGAATCCATTCTCACCCTTTCCACAGTTTAGAATGCTTTCGAATCCATTCTACCATACGATGAGATTTTTTTCTACAGCCAGAAAACCCGATTTGCTTTTCCACGTGTTTTTCCTCTATTTTTTCCCCTATTGCTTTTCTCTTATTGTTTTTCTACATGCTTTTTCAACAGGAAACCGATCGGCAGCAGGAGGATCCAGACCAGCAGCAGATAAAACAGCGATATCATAGCCACCGGCAGATCCAGAAGGATCCACCCCAGTGATTCGGCGGAAGAAAAATCCTCCAGCGAGCGAAGGCTGACAAACATCCCGATCAAAAAGCCAAGGCTTCCGAACAGGCCCGAGATCTGCATGACCATTTTGACCGCCAGAAGGCTCTCCTTATACTCGGCAACGGAACCTCCTTTTTTCCCAAAGGCAAACAGGAAGGCCCTGCCGAAGGCGCTCAAAGATTTGGTGCAGAACAGAATCAGTATACATGGAATCAGAATAAACATCGCGGTAGCGCTGTCCATAAAATTGACCAGATTTCCAAAGCCGCCTCCAATATTCATCAGAATCCAGATAACAACTCCCACTAAATAAATCGCATAAAACATAATCAACTCTCTCCTTCCTTAAAGATATAAATTCGTCAGATCACACCGCTCCATACCAGCTCGGCCTCTTCCCTCTTCGCGTCAAACTCTTCATCTGAAAGCCGGTCAAGCCGGTCCATATTTCCCATCGGCAGATAGTAGATCTCCCGTTCCAACGGCTGGTAATCCGCATTGGGATTCCGGTAAAAATTCTCTTCAAATACCTCTCCTTCACGGACGGTACTGCCGATAAAGCTGTCTTCGAGCAGGCTGTTCCACAGTGTCCTCGTATAGCAATAGTAGACCACTCTTACCGTCTTTCCATTCCGCCGGATGGTCCGGCCATTGGATGTGAAATCATTGATCTTTAGTACTCGTTGCTGTTCCTTCGACAGGTTCAGGACAAATCGGACCTGTTCCATGGTCTGACAGTCATCAGTGTCTTCTGATCCCGCCGCGTCTGCCGGCCCCACATACACCCACTCTCTAAGCCCCCGGCTGTTCGGGACATACGCGATCTTGTACAATTCCGTAGTCATACAATCCGGGGCGTAAGAAACCGGGATTTCATAGCGTTTCAGAAATACGGTGGTTCCGATCAGTATGACACAGGTGGAAAGGGCGACGATCACATACTTCCGGTGCATACTTGCTTTTAATTTTTTCAGGAAATCAATCTCCGTTTTCTCCGGCGGTATCTCGATCGGAAGCTCTTCTGCCATCTGCCTGTAAATGATGTTGCAGGAGTTACAGTTTTCCAGATGCATTTTCATTTCTTCATTGGTCTCCTCGCTGGTCAGACCGTCAATATAGCCCGGCAACAGGTCTTTCACAATGCAGCACTTCATTTCTACACCTCCATTTTTTCCATGATTTTTTGTTTGGCCCTGTAAAATGTGGTGCGCGCCCAGTTTTCACTTTTTCCTAGGATCCTTCCGATCTCCGCAAAGGAGAACTCTCCGGTCAGGCGCAGGTAGACCAGCTCGCGCATCGGATCCGGAAGCGCATGGATGGCCTGGTACAGCGCAGTCTTTTCCATGTAGAGCAGGGTCGACTTTTCCGGTGATTCCTGACTCGGCACATTCTCCGTAAGCTCCGTCTGGTTCCAGCGGGAGCGCTTATCAAGCCATTGATACCAGAGATGCTTGGCGATCTGACAGAGCCATACCGACAGCTTACAGCTTCCGTCATAACGATCCATGGTCCGCATGGCCCGGAAAAAGGTCTCCTGGGTCAGTTCCTCCGAGAGATCCTCGTCGTGGGTGAGGCTCAGCAAATACCGATATACATCCTTCGCATGCTGTGTATAAGCTTTTTCAATCTCTTTCAGGGCGCTCACCTCCTCCATTGCGTCTGCAGATGTCCGGCCGATCCATCCGATCATACCCAAGGGGCATCCCATAATTCATGTCCCTGCGGGACGGGCGGACTTCGTCCGATAAGGTATAAAATGCGGAAAACTGCCGCGGCATGTTTCTTACGCGTCTTCCCTTATATATCCGGAAAAACGGGGATTCGTTACAAAAAATTTTAAATTTTTTTGTTCATTGATCGTACCGGAGAGACAGAATATCCGAAGCCTGAATCCGATGCACCGCCGCCTGGTTCGTCAACAGGCTTCTGTTTTGATAATCAAACAAAAGAATTTCATTTTTCACACGTTCCAGATGCGTCATCTTCCGCAGCTGTCTCTTGTCATATAGTTCATACCCCTGCAGATACCGGCGCTCCAATGCTTCCCGCTCATAAAAGGCAGCTTCCTCTTCCTTCGCAACCCGCGGCTCCCCTGCAAATGCAGGCCGATTCTTTACATTTTCCCGCAGATACAGGTCATAGGTCAAAAGCTCCCGGTACTCTTCTTTGCGTGCCGGATCCCATTCTGCCGCGAAATCCAGAAGGATCTCATACCGCCGGATCCGGGAATGGCTGATTCCGCGGAGACGTTTCTTCTCATAATAGCCGCTCAGCCGGTCATACATCGTGAACGCATCCGGAAATGCCTTTTCCAGAAGCTCCATCGTATGGACGAACTGGCCGCTGTTGTAATAGACCTCAACCATCTCCTCCACCCCTTTGAGCCGGATCACATCCCCATAGGAAAGCCACATGGTAGAGAGAACTTCAAAGGGAGGACGATCCTGATACAGGAGCTGATAGCATTCGGCCTGTTCTTCCATATAAGAGCCTTTCAGAACTTTCAGAAAACCAAGCTGCAGCTGTTCCGGATGCAGTGCATAGACATCCTGAAATGAGTTTTGAAAGCTTTTCAGATCTTCAAACGGAAGCCCTGCGATCAGATCCAGATGCTGATGGACATTTCCCCGGGAATGGATTCTCCTGACTGCAAGGCTCACCTTTTCAAAATCCATGGTCCGGCGGATCTCCCGCAAGGTATATTGGTTGGTGGATTGTACCCCGATCTCCAGCTGGATCAGCCCCGGGCGCATGGAAGCGATCAATCGGAGTTCCTCCTCATTCAGCAGGTCCGCGGCCACCTCAAAATGAAAATTGGTCTTTCCCCTGTCATGCTCCGCCAGATAGGACCAGATGGCAAATGCATGGTCATGGCGGCAGTTGAACGTCCGGTCCACGAACTTCACCTGTGGAACCTCCCGGTCTATGAAAAACTGCAGTTCTTTTTTCACAGTATGCAGGCTGCGGAACCGCAGGCACTTGTCTATGGACGAAAGACAATAGCTGCAGGAAAAGGGACAGCCCCGGCTGGATTCATAGTAGATTATCCTGTTGCGGAAGCTCTCCATGGGATCCTCCGCCGATGGGAAATCCTGGTCAGGCATTCTCTCTTTTTCTGAGAGAACCGAATCATCCGGATCGGAATAGCTTAAAATATTCGGCGCATACACAAACGGTACACGATTCAGATCCATGACGCTCCGGGGAGAATTCACAGCAAAGCCCTGATTCCCGGGGCAGGCATACACGATCCCGTCAATCTCCCGCAGCGACTGTACGTTCCCGTGGTAATAATCCGCAAGCTCTAGGAACGTTTCCTCTCCTTCCCCGCACATCACCCCCCGTACCTGAGGCAGTCTCTCAAGTACCTTCCGGGCATGACAGGAAACCTCCGGTCCGCCCAGCCAGATCTCGGTCTTCGGCAGGATCTTCCCGATCTCCCTTACAAGCTGCTCCACATAGACGATATTCCACAGATAGCAGGAAAAACAAAGTACGTCCGGCTGCCGGGCATACAGATCCATTAAAATCTCGTCTACCTGCTGATTGATCGTATATTCCGCAATCCCCACACTTTCCCGGTATTCTTTCCGTTCCTGCACCGCATAGGCCCGCAGGCTGTAGACCGCGAGATTCGAATGGATATATTTCGCGTTGATTGCCGCAAGTAAAATCTTCATCCTCATACGCCCTCTTTCTTTTGTATTCTTGTATACAATCTAGGTATCTTCGGCAGTAAACAGGTATTTTTCATCATTTTCTTCATTCAGGAATCTGATTAGAAGGTGGAAAACAGGTTTGATTTTTGCACACATAATATGTTGTTTTCCCATTTAAAAGTGTATATCCTGACGGACAGGAGTCCACCTCCCTAAAGCACTGCAGATCGGCACTTTCCTTGCCGAAATCCGTTTCTGAAGCTCCTCTGTGCGGGTATCTGCTCAGACCTTCTGAAAAGTTATTCACACTATTCACATTATCTACATTTTTACTTTTTCTTCCATTTTCCACACTATTCACATACATTTTCACATCCGAATACAGGGGAAGACCGGCCAGGATCTTCTCCGGCCGGTCTTCATCTGACAACACAACCGTAATTTTCTGGGGCGGGTTCTCATATAGAAGCTGAGCAATGAGAAACATACAATATCCCGCCGGATGCCGCTCTGCCTGTTTTGCCATGAAACGAAGCTGCTTTTTTGCAGCCTGTCTGTAAATATTTTTATGACATTCTGCTGCGTCCTGCCCGTGTCCATTCCCGTCAGAGACAGAATGGAGGCTGTCTCCAGTAAGCTGCGACAGCCGGACCAGACAATAGGCCATGATGGAGTTTCCGCTTGGCAGCGCTCCGTCATAGCTCTCCTTCGGCCTGATGATCAATCGGCTGTTATGCGGCCCATAAAGGTAATAGCCGCCCTCCTCTGCCTCAAACTGCTTCCTGGCCTCGCCGCAGATCTGCTCTGCACGTTCCAGATAAAAGCGCCTGCCGGAAGCTTCATAGAGACAGAGCAAAGCTGCTGTATAATAAGCATAGTCATCCAAAAATCCTTTCACAGATCGTACCTTGTTCCGGCAGCTCACATAGAGCAGAGCTCCGTCAGCCAGATTCCTCTCTATGAACCGGTATGCCTGTTCCGCCGCCGACAGGAAGCAACCCTTTCCTGTTACCCGGTACAGCACGGAGAGTCCGCAGATCATCAGGGAATTCCATGCAGTCAGTACTTTATCATCCAGATGAAGTACTTCCCGGCGTTTACGGTAATCATACAGTGCTTTCTTCTCTCTGTCAAACCCGTCGCAGAGTTTTTTTCCGTTCAGAAGGTTGGGGATATTTCTGCCTTCGAAATTCCCTTCCTCCGTAATCCCGAAGTATGCGCAGAACTGCTCTCCCCGTTCTTCCCCAAGGATCTCAAAGATTTCCCTGCGGCTCCAGACATAGTATTTCCCCTCCTCGCCGCTGCTGTCCGCATCCTGGGCGGAATAAAACTCCCCGTCCGTTCCTGTCATTTCCCGCAAAATATATTCCGCGGTTTTTTCTGCCGTATCCAGCAGTTCTCTGCTGCCGGACGCTTTATAGGCGGCGCTGTATGAGAGGATCAGCAGCGCGTTATCATACAGCATTTTTTCAAAATGAGGCACCAAAAAATATCGGTCTGTGGAGTATCGTGAAAATCCATAGCCGATCTGGTCAAAGATCCCGCCTCTTCTCATCCTGTCTAATGTGACTTCCGCATACTTTAATGCCGTTTTATTCTGCCTGATCCGGGCATAGAGGAGCAAAAATATCAGATTGTGCGGTGTGGGGAATTTGGGAGCCGGGCCAAAACCGCCGTATGCCTCATCGAAGCTCCGTGCAAAGATGCTTGCTGCCAGATCCGGCAGATCCTGGCTGGCTTCCCTGAAATAAGAATCCTCTGATTCCTGTTTCTGAATCTGGACAAGGATCTGTTTTGCAGAATTCAGCAGTTCAGACCTGCTGCTTTTCCATTGCTGTGCGACAGCAAGCAGCAGATCCGAAAAGCCGATGCTGCCGTACCTGGCTCTGGCCGGGAAATAGGTGCCTGCAAAAAACGGTTTCTGATCTGCTGTCATGAAAATGCTCATGGGCCAGCCTCCGCTCCCGGTCAGCGCCTGGCAGACATTCATGTAGACACTGTCAATATCCGGACGTTCTTCCCGGTCTACCTTAACAGATACGAAATATTGGTTCAGTATTCCGGCAATCTCCGGATTTTCAAAGCTTTCATGTGCCATTACATGACACCAGTGACAGGTACTGTAGCCGATGCTCAGAAAAACCGGCTTATCCTCCCGCGCTGCTTTCTTAAACGCCTCATCTCCCCACGAATACCAGTCCACAGGGTTTTCGGCATGCTGTAATAGATAAGGGCTGCTCTGGTCTTTTAAATGATTGCTCATACCATATCTCCTTTAGAAAAAATTCACTTTGTATAGTGGTATTTTTTCCGTTTTTTCACCAAAAATGCAGCCGTCACGAACAATGCCAGAAGCTCTGCCGCAACAATAGCCAGCCAGACTCCGTCCAGCTTGAGGAAAACAGGCAGGATCAGCACAACCGATACCTGAAATACCAGGGTTCGCATAAAGGAAATGGCTGCGGACACCGCCCCGTCTCCAAGTGCGGTGAAAAAGCCGGAGCCCCAGATATTAAATCCGCTCAGGAGGAAGGATATTGCATACAGCCGGAATCCATGGCAGGTCATGGCAAACAGCTCCGGGTCATATCCAACGAATACCCGGGTCATCGGATATGCCAGCAGCTCTGCCAGAAGGGTCATGACGATTCCGGCGCTGCCGATCAGGACAATACTCTTCCGGAAGATATTTTTTAATTCCGTATGATTTCCGGAGCCATAGTTAAAGCTTACCACCGGCGCGCTTCCGATGGAATAACCAATATTGACCGCGGCAAAGATAAAGGTTACATACATGATGACCCCGTAGGCCGCCACACCGTCTTCCCCGGCCAGGCGCATCAGCTGGAAATTGTACAGGATATTGACGATGGAGGATGAAATATTCGTCATCAGCTCCGAGGATCCGTTGGTACATGTTTTCAGCAGGACTCTTCCGTGAAAACGGGTCTTTCCGAGCCGGAGCAGGCTGTTGTTCTCACGGGAAAAGTAAATGATGGGACCGACTCCGCCGAGGATCTCTCCTACAGCCGTGGCTGCCCCCGCTCCCGCAAGCCCCCAGCCGAACACTACAATAAACAGGTAATCCAGGATCACATTTGTGATACCGGAAAGAAGGGACATCTTCAAACTCAATTCCGGCTTTTCCGCCACAATAAAAAAGCTCTGGAATGCGATCTGCAGCATAAATCCGGTGAGGGACACGCACAGGATCCTCCCGTAAAGCACACAATATTCGATCATATCGTCTGTTGCCCCGATGGCATACGCAATGGGACGCATAAAAATAATGGCTGTTACTGCCGCCACGATTCCGGCGCCGATCAGGATATAGATCAGCATGGAAAAATATTCATTGGCCTTTTCACGCTCCCCTTCTCCCAGTTTGATCGCTACCACTGCACTTCCTCCGGTTCCGATCATAAACCCTACGGTACTGATCCCCATGAGCAGCGGCATCATGAGATTCAGCGCCGCGAAGGGCGTGGTCCCGACATAGTTGGATACGAACAATCCGTCCACGATGCTGTAAACAGACGTACAGATCATCATGATGATGGACGGGATCGTAAAACGAAGCAGTCTTTTATAAGTAAAATGGTCTGATAATTGGATTCTCATGATTCATACCATCCCTTTCATTTCTATTTTTCTTTCTGTATTTTCATTTCCGCTTTATTCCGCGGATCCGCGAAATTTTTGACTTTTTCCTGGAGCCTGTGCAGGTACAGCTCAGTCAGACGAAGCAGCTCCGTACTTTCCTCTTTTGACATTTCAGCAAACACCTGGTTTTCTGCGTCCGCATATGGCAGGATCCGTTCCCTGGCAAATGCCTTTCCCTCCGGGGTGAGATACACTCTCTTATCCCTGCCGTTCTCTTGTCCAAGCACGATCAGACCTTCCTGTTCCAGCTTTTTTATGGCAGAATGGATGGTCTGCTTGCTGATGTAATTCATATCACAGATGTCCCTTTGCAGACACCCCTCTCCCAGCTCCAGAATCGTAGAAAGTATCGCAAATGCGCTGTCGGATACGCCCGCCTTCCATGCGATCTCATGCCACAGCAGCTCAATCTCCCGCCACAGAGAATTGTATTCTTTTAATGCTCTTTCCTGCTTTATCTTCATCCTCTTCACCTCTCTGGTCCGAATTATAATATAAGTTCCATTTTGTCCGAAATCGTACTTTAATCCTAGTCCGAAATCATACTTTTGTCAAGTGATTTTTAAAACTCTTCTCCGCGGCGGGTTGCCAGATCCTTAAGATTTTGATAAACTATATACAGGATTCTCAAATTTTGTCTGAAAGGAAGTGCTTTCATTGCAGCACATCATGTCTCAGGATGAAAAGTATCGAATGATGACGGAAGCGCCGATACCGGGGCTGATCGGGAAATTGGCTGTCCCTACCATCATCAGTATGCTGGTCACCTCATTTTACAATATGGCCGACACCTTTTTTGTGGGCAGGATCGGAACCAGCGCGACCGCTGCAGTAGGGGTTGCGTTTCCGGTGATGTCGATCATCCAGGCACTGGGCTTTTTCTGCGGGCACGGTTCCGGCAATTCCATCTCCAGAAAGCTTGGCGCTCAGAAGAACGATGCAGCCGAAGAGCTTGCGGCCACCGGATTTTTCGGCGGACTGCTTTTGGGCGCCCTGGTTCTGATCTTCGGGCTGCTGTTCCTGATGCCGCTGTCACGCATCCTTGGTTCAACCGATACGATCCTGCCCTATACGAAGGAATATCTCAGCATCATCCTTATTGGCGCACCATGGATGACCGCTCAGTTTGTTCTGAATAATCAGATCCGTTTTCAGGGAAATGCTTTTTATGCCATGATCGGTGTGGGAACTGGAGCGATTCTGAATATCGTCCTGGATCCAATCCTTATTTTCGGATTTCGGATGGGAATTGCAGGTGCTGCGGTAGCTACTGTGATCAGCCAGCTGATCAGCTTCTGCCTCTTGCTTGCCGGAGTCCGTTTTTCCGGCTGTATCCCCATACGCCTGAAAAATGTCCGGCTGAACCGGGAACGGTTCCGGGAGATCGCAGGGGGAGGGCTGCCGTCCCTGTTCCGTCAGGGACTTGGAAGCGTAGCCGCCATGACGCTGAATATTGCCGCCAATCCATACGGCGACGCCGCGATTGCCGCAATGTCTGTCGTGAGCAGGATCTTCATGTTTGCCATTTCCGCATTGATCGGATTCGGGCAGGGCTTCCAGCCGGTCTGCGGATTTAACTACGGTGCAAAAAAATACAGCAGAGTTCGGGAGGCGTTCTGGTTCTGCGTGAAGATTTCTACCGTATTCCTGTTTGCACTGGCGATCCTTGGATTTCTGCTCTCAGGGCATCTGATCGGAATCTTTCGGGACGATCCGGAGGTGATCCGCATCGGGACGGTGGCAGTCCGTTTCCAGTGTGCCACACTGATCCTGAATGGATGGATCGTGATGAACAATATGATGACCCAGACCATGGGAAAGACATTCTATGCTTCCCTTCTGGCCTCTGCAAGACAGGGTCTGTTCTTTATTCCGATCCTGCTGATCCTGCCCCGGATATTCGGTCTTGCAGGAATCCAGTCAGCCCAGGCGGCTGCGGATGTATTTGCATTTCTGCTGTCCGTCGTCCTGTACCGAAAGGTAATAGAGGAATTGAAAAACGAATAATCAAAGAAGAAAAGAGGTCAAAATTTATGGAATATGAAATCAAACCCATCCGGCGCCATTTTACAAAACTGGGGCTGATGTATTTTCTAGGAACGCTGCTCATCTTCGGAATCCAGTATGCCGCGGCTTTTCTCATCATCCGGCTTCCCTTTATCAGAATCTACGATACGGATGCCTGGCTCATATCGACTATGCTGCCCATGTACCTGATCTCCATGCCGCTGATGATGCTCCTGATCCGGCAGGTTCCGGCTGTTCCTGTGGAAAAGCACCGTATGACATTTGTGCAGTGGCTGACTGCGTTTTTTATCTGTTATGCCGTGATGTATCTGAGCAACCTGATCGGATTGGGTGTGACGTTTGTCATCGGCATCGTTAAGGGCTCTCCGGTGGACAATGCACTGGCGGATATTGTTACGGATATCAACCCCTGGACAGCCCTCTTTTTCATGGTGCTGTGCGCCCCCATCCTGGAAGAGCTGATCTTCCGCAAGCTGCTCATAGACCGTACCGTAAGATACGGGGAAAAAACTGCAATCCTCTTTTCAGGAATTTTCTTCGGATTGTTCCACGGGAATCTGAATCAGTTTGCATATGCGTTTATACTGGGCGTATTCTGGGGTTTTATCTATGTTAAGACCGGAAAGATCCTCTATACGATATGCATGCATATGGTCGTGAATTTTCTCGGCTCCGTGGCAAGTATCTTCCTGCTGAGGGCAATTGACTATGAGGAGCTGATGTATGCTTCTGCGTCCGGGGACACGGCGGCGCTGATGAATACGGTGGCAGAGCATCTGCCCGGGCTGATGCTTTTTGGCCTCTACGGCATGGCAGTTCTGGGATTTGTCATTACGGGCATCGTATGTCTGGCAGTCAATTATAAGAAAATAAAGCTGCTGCCGGCTGAAATCCCTGTACCGACGGGGAAGCTTTTCTCTGCCGCGTTCTTGAATGTGGGAGTGATTCTTTTTGCACTGTTCTGGATCATACAGATCATTTTACAGCTGCTTCAATAACTGTATGAACCGGATCAGACTGTGTTAAAATTCACAGACAACCGCTTAAATCGCGTCAATACGCAGAAATTCATTGACTTTCCCTGTCAAATATGCTATGTTATGTAAGTATTATTGATTTGTATTCTCAATGGTACAGAAACAATATTACTTTTCAATTTATGGAGGGCAACACAATGACAGGTACAGTAAAATGGTTTAACAACCAAAAAGGATATGGATTCATCTCTGACTCTGAGGGGAACGATGTATTCGTACATTATTCAGGGATTGTTACAGATGGATTCAAATCATTAGAAGAAGGCCAGTCTGTTGAGTTTGAAGTGACAGAAGGAGCCAAGGGACCTCAAGCAACTAACGTAGTAAAGCTTTAATCAGAATTTCAATTGTACCTTTTAATTTATAAATTAGCCTGGAATTAATATTTTAAAAGCAATACGGAAAATGTGATTAAGCAAAAAGGACCGGATTTTATCCGGTCCTTTTTCTTCCTGAAATGCATCAATCTGGATTTCGACAATCTCAACGGCAGGCCGCAGACCAGTCTGCTGCTCCGATCATTTTTTCACATTCGACACGTAAGCTTCCGAAGCTTCCCACACGTCGAATCCGCTGCCGCGCAGGATGTCCACCATCCTGGCCGGATCGTCGCATTTGAGGACTGCGGACGCGTCCGCGCCGTTTGCAAAGGCGTACATATACTCGATGTTCACCTCCCCATCCACGATCGCGTGCATGGCCTTGGACAGCGACCCGGTCTCGTGGGGAACGCGCAGCGCCACCACGTCGGTGAGCATGGCTGTGATCCCGTTTTCCTTCAGCACGGCCCTTCCTTTATTGGGGTCGGAGACGATCATACGGAGCATACCGTAATCCGACGTATCCGCCAGGCTCAGCGCTACAATATTGACATCATTATTTCCAAGGACCGCCAGTACCTCGTCCAGCCGTCCTTCCCTGTTTTCCAAAAAAACTGATAACTGTTGAATCGTAAACCCCACAGTGCTTCCCTCCTTTTTTACAGCGTCCGGTTATCAATGACACGAACGGCCTTTCCTTCGCTTCTCTGGATCGTCTTCGGCTCTACCAGCTTCACCCGCACGGCAACGCCCAACGCCTGCTTCAATACCGCCGCGATCCGATCCCGCAGCGCGTCCAGCTTCCTGATCTCATCGGAGAACATGCTCTCGTCCACTTCCACCATAACGGTCAATACATCCAGGTTGTTCACGCGGTCCACGATGAGCATATAATGGTTCGCAACGGCTCCGCCCAGGCTCAGTAGCGCGGTCTCAACCTGTGTCGGGAATACGTTGACGCCGCGGATGACCTTCATGTCGTCGGTACGTCCTGTGAACTTGGAGATCCTTGGTGTCTTTCTTCCGCACTCGCAGGTCTCATAGGTGATGCTGGTCAGATCCTTGGTCCGATACCGCAGCAGAGGCATAGCCTCCTTGGTCAGCGTGGTAAATACAAGCTCTCCCGTCTCCCCGTCCGCACAAGGCTCATGGGTCGCCGGATTGAGCACCTCCGGATAGAAATAGTCATGATGGATATGAAGCCCCTTGTGGTGGATGCAGTCCTGCGCCACGCCCGGCCCGAGGATCTCGCACAGGCCGTAGATATCGAAGCAGTTGATATGTAAAATGCCCTCGATCTTTTTGCGCATCTCATCGGTCCACGGCTCTGCCCCGTGGATTCCGGCCTTCAGGTTCATATGGTCTACCACGCCTGCCTCCTGCATGGATTCCGCCAGGTACAGCGCATAGGACGGCGTACAGGCAAATGCGGTGGCCCCCAGGTCTTCCATGACCATCATCTGGCGCTTGGTATTTCCCGCAGACAGCGGAAGCGCCATGGCTCCCAGCGCCCTTGCGCCGAAATCCAGTCCCAGTCCTCCGGTAAACAGACCGTATCCATAGCAGACATGGATGATATCATCCGCCGTCAGTCCGGCCATGGTCAGACACCTGGCCACACATTCTCCCCACAGGTCCGCGTCATTCTGGGTATAGGGCACGACCGTCAGCTTCCCGGTGGTGCCGGATGTGCCCTGGACACGTGCTACGTCGCGCTTGGGAACCGCAAGCAGGCCGAAGGGATAATTCTCCCGCAGGTCCTCCTTTGTCGTAAAGGGAAGCTTGCCGATATCCTCGATCCCCTTGATATCTCCCGGCTCCACTCCCAGCTCCCGCATCTTATTGTGGTAAAAATCCACGTTCTCATAGACCTTCTTTACCACCTTGACCAGACGCTGGCTCTGCAGGGACGCCATCTCATCCCTGCTCATGCATTCCATCTTTGGGTCTCTGATCCGTTCCACCCAGTTTTCTAAAGCAATTCCTGCCATCTCCTCTTCGCTCCTTTATTATTATAGTTCTTCATCATCCACAAGCGTGATCCCCGCTTCCTTCAGTACGGACCGCGCCTTCTCGTTGTCATCCGAGTGAAGGACCATGACCGGCGCCTTCTTCTCCCGGATCACAAAGGAATAAATGTAGCCGATGCTGATCTCCCCGTCCGCCAGGATCTTCAGCATCTGATTCAGATTGCCCTTTTCATCCTTTAATTCCGCACCGATGACATCCTGCACCCGCACCACAAATCCCCGGGAGGTGAGGTAGTCCTTGGCTTCCATCGGCTGATCCACGACCAGGCGGAGAATGCCGAAGTCCGGCGCGTCAAAGGACGAGACCGCGCGGATGTTGATCTTCGCCTCCGTAAGCGCGGTGGTGACCCGCATCAGGCTTCCCGGCTGATTTTCCACAAATACCGATATCTGTTTCATTTCTCTTATCACCTGCCTTTTTATTAAAGTGTATATCCCACGTCAAATGCCTTTTTATTGATCTCAACGGTCTTCGGAGGAACGGTCTTTTCGATTACCTCATACCACTGCTCTTTTGTGAAATCCATATGCTGCGCCGCGATCCCCAGCACGATCAGGTTGAATACCCTTGGATTTCCCAGCTTCCTGGATTCTTCTGTGGCGTTGACCTTATAGACCTTGTGCTCTTTTTCCAGATCCTCCAGGATATGCTCCGGATATTCCGCTGCCCCGATCACCACCGGCATGGGATCGATCCGCCAGTCATTGACGATCAGCACTCCGTCTTTTTTGAGAAAATGCGCATACCGCAGGGCCTCCAGACGTTCAAACGCAATGATCACGTCCGCCTGGCCTTCCTCCACAATGGGCTCCGCCACGGTTTCCCCGTAGCGCACAAAGGTCACCACGCTGCCGCCCCGCTGGGCCATCCCGTGAACCTCGGAGAGCTTGACGTCATATCCCCCCGCAATGGTCAGATTGCCTAAGATCCGGCTGGTCAAAAGGGTTCCCTGTCCGCCGACGCCTACGATCATAATATTCTTTGCTGCCATCCTCTACTCACCTGCCTTTACCAGTTCTATCGCGCCGAATTTACACAGATCCGCACACAGCCCGCAGCCTGTACACATGGTATCATCGATCCGCACGGTTCCGTCCGCTGCCTTTGTCATGGCAGGACATCCGGGCTTCATGCACATCCCGCACTTCTTGCACGCTTCGGAATGCACCGTATACAGCGGCTTCTTTGATTTATCCAGGAGCACGCAGGGAGATTTCGTAATGATGACCGAGACCTCATCCCTGGCGGTTTCTTCTTTGACCGTCTTTTCCAGAAGTTCGATGTCAAACGCGTTGACAGTCACCACATGCTTCACGCCCACTGCCCGGCACAATGCAGGGATATCAATGGCATGGGCAGGATCTCCCTGGAGCGTCTTCCCGGTGGCCGCATGGTCCTGGTGCCCGGTCATGCCTGTGGTGGAATTGTCCAGGATCATCACTGTTCCGGCGGCATGGTTGTAGACCATGTTCATCAGGGAATTGATGCCTGTATGTAAAAATGTGGAGTCTCCGATCACTGCCACCCAGTTCTTGATATACTCTTTTCCTTTTGCCTTCTCCATACCGTGAAGGGTAGAGATGCTGGAGCCCATGCACATGGTAAGGTCCACCACGCTTAAGGGTGCGACCGCTCCCAGCGTATAGCAGCCGATATCTCCGGCCGCATGCATTTTCAGCTTATTCAGCACATGGTAGACACTGCGGTGGGGACATCCGGGGCAGAGGATCGGGGGACGGCCCGGCGCCTGGGCAGGAGCCGCGGTCTCCGGATCTTCCTTCAGGATCGCCCGGCGCAGCATGTTGGCGCTGTACTCGCCCTGTACGGTCAGGATCTCCTTGCCCACAGCCTGGATTCCCCAGGACTTCACCTGTTCCTCAATCACCGGATCCAGCTCTTCTACAATGTACAATGTGTCTACCCTGGAGGCAAATTCTTCGATCAGCTTCCGTGGAAGGGGATTCACCATTCCCAGCTTTAGGACAGACGCCTCCGGCAGCGCTTCCCGGACATACTGGTACGGGATTCCGCTGGTAATGACTCCGATCCGGGTATCGCGCATCTCCATCTGATTGATGGGCAATGTATTTGCTTCTTCCGCAAGTTCTTTATTTCTCTTCTCGATCTCCACATGACGGAACTTGGCGTTCACCGGCATCATCACATGCTTGCGGATATTTTTCTCATAGGGCTTATCCTCAGGCTCTGTACGGTCACACAGCTCCACCAGCCCCTGGGAATGGGCCAGCCTGGTGGTGGTCCGGAAGATAAAGGGACGGTCGAACCGTTCGCTGAGTTCAAATGCCGTCTTGAAGAAGTCCTTTGCCTCCGCGCTGTCGGAAGGTTCAATGACCGGAATCTGGGCTGCCCTTGCCACCATCCGGGTGTCCTGCTCGTTCTGGGAGCTGTACAGCCCGGGATCGTCGGCAACCACCAGCACCAGCCCGCCGGTGACTCCCATGTAGGATACGGAATACAGCGGATCCGCCGCCACATTCAGCCCTACATGCTTCATGCAGGCCATGGCGCGCACACCTGCGATGCTGGCGCCAACGGCCACCTCTGCGGCCACCTTTTCATTGGGCGCCCATTCCTCATAGATATCGTCCCTGTATTGTACGAGAAATTCGCTGATCTCCGTGCTGGGGGTCCCTGGATAAGCGGAGCTTACCTTCACTCCCGCCTCATAGGCTCCCCGGGCGATCGCTTCATTTCCCAGCATCAGTACCTTTTCTGCCATATTTTATAATCCATCCTTTCGTAAATCTGTCACACGCTTTGCCTTGCCCTCAAACCGCTGCAGGGAGTTGGGTGCGACCAGCCTGATCTGGGTGGCAAGCCCAAGCTGTGCTTTCAACGCAGCCTTGATCCGTTTCTCCAGCTCGCTCAAAAGCGCATAGCTGTCCAGCAGGCGGTCGTCGATCAGCTCCACCGTGATGGTCATCACATCCAGACGGTTCTTCCTCTCCACCAGGATCTCATAATGGGGACCGATCTCCGCGATCTTAAACAGTACCTCCTCAATCTGGGTCGGGAATACATTGACGCCGCGGATGACCAGCATATCGTCGGCACGTCCGGAAAGGTTCTCCATCCGGCAGGTGGTCCTTCCGCATTTGCAGGGCTCGTACATCAGCTTTGTCAGGTCTCCGGTGCGGTAGCGGATCAGCGGCAGGGCTTCCTTTCCCAGGCAGGTCACGACCAGCTCGCCGTGCTCGCCCGGCGGCAGCACCTCTTCTGTCTCGGGGTCAATGATCTCCGGGATGAACCAGTCTTCGTTGATGTGCATACCGCACAGTTCCGTACATTCTCCGGAGACGCCCGGTCCGCAGAGCTCGCTCATGCCGTAGTTCTGGGTACAGATGAACTGATCGCCCCAGACCTTGTGCATCTCGTCGCGCATGGGTTCGGTCATGCCTTCCCCGCCGAACAGACCGATGTGGAGCTTCAAGTCCTTCTTCGGATCCAGCCCCCGCTCCCGGATCTGCTCTCCCAAATGCAGCGCATAGGAGGGGGTCGCCACCAGAAGGGTAACGCCCATGTCCTGCAGGAACATGATCTGCTTGTTGGTATTTCCCGAGGACATGGGGATCACCGATGCCCCGATCTTCTCCAGACCGCCGTGAAGCCCCAGCGCCCCGGTAAAGGTGCCGTAGCCGAAGGAGATCTGCGCCACATCCTCCGCCGTGGCCCCGCCCATGCAGGCAATCCTGGCTACATTGTTGAGCCATACGTCCAGGTCATGTCTCGTATAGCCCACCACCGTAGGCTTTCCGGTCGTGCCGGAGCTGGCATGGTAGCGCACCAGATCCTTCTGGTCCACCGCAAACAGGCCGAAGGGATAGTTGTCCTTGAATTCCGACTTATATGTAAATGGAAGCTTCTTCAGATCATCCAGTGTACGGATGTCCCCAGGCTTCACCCCTGCCTTGTCCATCTTCTTCTGGTAAGGCTCCACCCGCTCATAGATGTATGCCACCGTCTGCCTTAATTTCTCAAGCTGGATCCTCTCGATCTCAGCTCTGGGCAGTGTCTCTTCTTTTGCCCAAATCATCTGTTTACATCCTCCTTTAAATGCCGCTCGCATGCGGAACGTGCTTCCGCCGGTCCGGCGTTTTTTCTGTACAGGCCGCAGATACATGGCCGATAACACACATTATATCATATTGCTGTATCAATTTAAAGCATTAAATTTTCATCTTCCTGGGGCAATTTTTATATTTCTCTCTCATATTGACTTTTGTATATTTTTATGATACGCTAAGTGTACTAATACAGATAATACACTATTTCAAATGAAAAGCAAGTGTCCTGTCACCAAAAAAGGAGGTGCCCTATTGATCACCATTGATTACCAGAGCCGTGCTCCCATCTACGAGCAGATTGTAGAAAAATTCCAGATGCTGATCGTCAAAGGCGTCCTGGCGCCGGGCAGCCGGATGCCCTCGGTCCGCTCCCTGGCCGTGGAGCTGTCCATCAATCCCAATACCATCCAGAAGGCATTTTCCGTTCTGGAGCAGGAGGGATATATCTTTTCTGTCAAGGGGCGGGGGAATTTTGTATCGGAAAGCGCGTCCCTGTTTGAAAAAAAGAAGGGGTCCTGCCTGGAAGATCTTCGGCGGCTCCTGTTTCACGCAAAAGAACTCGGTATCCTGGAGTCAGACTGCACGGCAGTGCTTGCCCAGGTATACGGATGAGGAGGTGTCTTATGATCGAATTGAAATATGTCAGTAAAACATTCCGGGATACGTCCGCGCTGACCCGGGTCTCAGCCCAGATCCAGGATGGCCTGATCTTCGGGCTGGTAGGCAGCAACGGCGCGGGAAAGAGCACGCTGCTCCGCCTCATCAGCGGGATTTTAGAACCGGAGGAGGGGGAGGTCGTACTGGACGGAACTCCGGTATTCGAGCATCCGGATGCCAAGAGGCAGATCTGCTTTTTGTCGGACACGGTGACTTATTTCCCCAATGCCACCCCGGAGTCCATGGGCCGCTTTTACCAGCTTGCCTATCCGTCGTTTAACGGGGACAATTATCACAGTCTCCTGCAAAAATTCAATATCCCGCCGAAGAAGAAGCTCCAGACCTTCTCCAAGGGCCAGAAAAAGCAGGTCTCTCTCCTGCTGGGCTTCTCCGCGGGAACCCGGTATCTTCTCTGCGACGAGACCTTTGACGGACTGGATCCCGTCGCGCGCCAGGCGGTCAAGAGCCTGTTGGCGGCAGAGCTTTTAAAGCGGGATTTTACCCCCGTCATCGCGTCCCACAACTTGAGGGAGCTGGAAGATATCTGCGACAGCATCGGCCTTCTGCATCAGGGCAGCCTGCTCTTTGCAAGGGATCTGGATTCTATGAAATGCAGTCTCTGCAAGATGCAGTGCGTGATCCCGGACCATGCCAGGGAGGAACAACTTCTCGCGGAACTTTCCGTCCTGCAGTATGAAAAGAGCGGGTCTCTTCTGACGGTCACCGCGCGGGGCTCCCGGGCGGAGGTGCTTCAAGCTGCACAGGAAAAGGATCCGCTGTTTGCGGAGGTACTGCCATTGTCACTGGAAGAAATCTTTATCAGCGAAACGGAGGTAGCAGGCTATGACATCAAAAATCTCATACAGTAAATTTATAAAAGAAGATATCCGTCACCGCGGCTGGCTTGCGGTACTGTCCGCCGTACTCCTGCTGCTGTGCGTCACGGTCAGCGCGATGCTGCTGTTGGAAGCGTCTTTGACGAATATAACAGATACCGGACTGGAAGAGCAGTTACGTATATTTCGCAATATATTTCCAGCGCTGCTGAACGGCAGCTACAGTCTGCCTCTGACCGCGCTGCTCCTGCTGCTGGGCGTTTTATGCGCAGTGACCGGTTTTTCCTACCTGCATTCCAGGGAACGGACGGATTTTTACCACAGCCTTCCTCTGTCCAAGCGGCAGTTGTTTTTCATCTCCTACCTGAGCGGGCTGCTGATCTTTTTCGTACCCTATCTGGCAGCCTGCCTGCTGACGATTCTGGCCGGCTCTGGGTATGGGTTTATGACGATTTCTGTTCTGGGCAGATGTGTTATCTCCATGCTTGGAGGGATCCTGGCATTTCTGCTGGTGTATCATCTGACGATTTTAGCCATGGTATTGACCGGAAAGACGGTGACAGGAATTCTTGCAACCGGAGCCATGTTTTTTTACGGATCCATCATCGGCGTGCTGGCCGCGGAGCTTCCGCAATACTTTTTTTCCACCTACTGCACAGGCCGGCAGGGACTTCTGGATAAGATTTATGATTTTTTGTCCCCCTGGCCCATATTTGGAAATCTTTTAGGCAGTTCGGGCTACTTTCAGACAGAGAATGAGGTTTTCTCTTATTTTACTTATTTCCTGCGCCGGCTGGTCAGGCCATCAGATACCCACAGCCTTCCCATTATACTGGCGGCTGCGGCGGTCTATCTGGCCGTACTTCTGCTTGCGGCGCTTCTGCTGTACCAAAAGCGTCCCTCGGAATCCGCGGAGAATGCGCTGGCTTTTTCCGGGACGGCCCCTTTTATCAAGGTATTGATCTCCGTACCGACCGCCCTGTGCATCGGGATCCTGGTTGGATCCATGTACTACAGCAGTACAAAATGGATCATCCTCATCAGCATCCTTTCAGTCCTCCTGCTGTGCGCCGTCATCGAGTTTATCTATCACATGGATGTGCGGCGGCTGTTTGCCGGAAAATATTCCGCACTCCTCTCCTTCCTTGGAGTGGCCGGGATCCTGTGTATTCTGGAATTTGACCTATTTGGCTATGACACCCGGCTCCCGGAGGAGGGCAGCCTGGAAAGCATGAACCTTGACATCAGCGACATGCACGGCTACTTCTGCTATCCGGATTCCATGTACATCAATACAGGGCGTTCTCTGATCCAGGATCTGGACGGTGAAAAAAATCAGATCCGGGACTTTGCGCCGATCTATGAGCTTGCCGCGGAAGGTGTAGAGAATGCCAGGAGCGATATCAGCAGCCGGGTCAATCAGGGAACAGAGGATTCAGTTCGATACGTGACTGCGACAGTCCGCTATAACAGGAAGTCCGGAAAGCCCATTTACCGCTGTTATATGGTCAGTGCCGACCGCGCTCTGGATACGCTGACTGCCCTTTGCCGGGAGGAAAGCTACCGGAAGCAGCTGTTTCCCATCTTTTATGTGGATTACCATGAGGTCAGCGAGATCCGGCTTACGGATATTTACCAGGACCCCAAAGTACTGGATCTGACTGAGAAGGAACAGGATGCGCTTCTCGACGCATACAAAAAAGACGTCCTGAATATAGACATCCGGAATCTCCAGTATGAAAGCCCCATCGGGGAATTGTACCTAAATATGCCGGAAACATCGCAGCCTGCAGGATCGCAGTTATATGATTCCCGGCAGGATATCACCGTGCCCGGCTTCTATCTGTATGAAGATTATGAAAACAGCCTGGAATTGCTGGAGGAATACGGATATACCATACGCCGGGAGCTGGATCCAGAGGATGTGGAGGAGATCAGGCTGACGGAATCCTATTACGCAGAAAATGCCGCGGCTGATCAGAGCTTTTTTGTTCCGGAAACCAGTGAACGGATTGTCACGGATTCCGACGAGATTGCGGAGATCCTTTCGCAGATCCAATATGTGACCGACCGGATTCTGGTCAGTGCCCCCGTATCCGGGCAGTCCGCGGGAATCCTGTTAAAGGGAAGCAAGGATACGGTATATTATACCATGAAGCCGTAATATTTCTAACTGTACGGTTGCGATTCGAAATATCGGTTTTATGCAATTCATTGTAATAAAACCGATATTTCGAATCAGCAACCTACGCATAAATGAGCAAAATGCGGCTGCATCAGCAGACGCAAAAGTGCGACAGCACGGATTTTGCGAATGGATGCGCAGGTTGGATGATCTTTCAATCATCCAACCGTACAGTTCATACACTGAGTGTTCACCGCTATTCCCAATCATCATCCCAGCCGTATTGGCTCGGCGCCTTCCCCTTGCTTCTGACAACCATCGGATACGGCGTCTCCCCCTGGATCATCCGGAGCACCTTGCATTGAAACAGCCATTCATCTCCAAAATCGAATAAATATTTGAACGCCTTCCCTTTATAAATTCCTGCCTCGCACAGCCGGTTCCTGCTGGTTGACTGCCGATTGCTCTCCATGCCCTCTGAATAATAGCTTTCCCGGCGGCTCCATTTCTTGTTGTCCATAAAAAACGCGTGTGCGTGGTCGTCGTCAAATTCAAAGGCATCGATGATCGCCGTATGAAGGTTCGACAGCAGACTGTCACAGGAAATCTGGATATGCCTGTAACAGCCCTGCCCAAGGGAAACACTGATCACGCAGGACTGACCTGATTTCTGGCGAAACTCTGACAATTTTGGTGACTCCTGTATCTCTTCCGAGGATTCCTTCAGATCGATCAGCCGCTGCATTTTTTCTGCCGCGCGTTCCGGCAGGCCGCCCGCCTCGACCAACAGTTCTATAAAATCCATCATCCCCGGCGGAAGCTCTTCCCATGGGATATGGTCCATGCCTGCCAATTCATCCAGCACATCCTCCATGTTTTCCAGGATTTCCTCCATGTCCATTTGCACATCTAAATCCGCTTTCGCGTCCCACAGTACCGACAGATCCTCTTCCTTTGTGAGTTTGATCCCAAGCCGGCTGCATAATCCTTTTAAAAACGAAAAGGTGCGGTCATCACATGTCTTCATCTCTGCCGGACAGCATTGATGCTCGATCATCGAATCCGCAAGCAGCTCCATAAGCTTTTCTGCGTCCTCCGGATAACTCTTTACAACGGAAACCGGTATCAGATATTCCGAAGCGGCATCTACAGCCAGCAGTGTGAACGGGTAGTACGGGATCTCAAACGCCTCGTCTTGAACTGGTTCCCCCAAAAGTGAAATTTCACATTCCCATACCCCTTTTTGGGAAATCTTTTTTAAATTAGCGATGGCAATGTCGTTCTTCAATTCCGGTTCCGGCCATCTATTCGTTTTTTTCTCCGGAAGCTCGATTTGATCCAGCACATATCCTTCCTCATTTTTTTTCAGTAAAACGATCCGACCCTCTTCGCGAAGCTGATCCCTTACTTCTTGTGTCTCGGATTTCGTTCCTGTCAGAAATACCGCCATCCCAACTGCCGCCTCCAAAGCTTCACAGAGAGCCTCTTCATTCTCCGCTGTCTGCAGAAGCCACGGAAGGCAGCAGGGCCTGTACTGTTCAAACCGCGGGTAGGAATATTTTCCGGCCAGCCGGATCCCCAGACCCCGGGCATACATTTTTACAGTTTCCTGTTCTTCCACATCCATTCCATCCTTATCCGCCAATTCGCATTGCAGGAAATTCTGATATTCCAGCTGTCTTACGGAAGAGCCGGATTGCAGAGCTTCTTTGAACAAAGAAAAGCATTCAATCCCCTCCTCGCCGGGAAACAGCCGAAGCACCGGATAACCGTATTCCGAACGCCCGATATTGATATAACCGATCCCTCTGTCGGACAGCTTGAAGGCAAAGATCTGTTCTGTCGAGAGTTTTTCCCATAATTTTGTTTTTTTAAATTCAAAAGCTTTCTGATAGAGCTTCTCTGAACTGTTCATCTGAAAATTTGTCCTTTCTTTATGTTTAGGATTATCCCTGTTGTTTTTCCGCATCTTCTGACTCTGTCGATTCCGCGAATCAATAATACTTCACACGGACCGTCTTCCCCATCTTCTCCACCACGGCCTTCAACTGCTCCACCAGGTTCATCCGAAGACTTAAGTCAAAGGTCAGGTCGGATTCCTGATGCGCCTCGTTGATCGCGGTCCCCACAAACAGGTTCAGCTCCGTGCATTCCTCGATGAGCATTTTTGCCAGCCGGGAGGCGCCGTTGTTGGCATCCAGCTCATCAAAAAATTCTACATCGAATTCATCATTTTCATACTGCTTGAGAAGCTTTAGGGACCGTCCCATGGTGAGCACCCCTTCTGTCACCAGATCCAGGCCCTCAATGGTGGACATGGGCGGGACATCCGGATTGTTTCTGTCTACGGTGGTGATGATCTCCTTATGCAGGATGCGGGACGCGATATTGGAGCTGGTGCCGCCGGATACCACCTTTTTCCCTTCCATATGCATAAAATCATACATCAGCTTCTCGTCGTCCTCCTTGCTCTTCGGAGGCCCGGTGAACAGGTTCACCACTTTGCGCTCAATGACCCTTGCCACCGCTACGGTCGTATCATCCCCCGGCTTCTGGATATACAGGTCGTCGCAGGCCTGGCCCAGCATGGCGGCAAGGCGGGAGGCAGACAGTGTTTCCTTCGTACATTTCAGGGTATACTCGGACATATTTTCCCAGGTCCAGCCCTGCAGGTCCAATATCTCCCCGGCCCCGGCATAGATGACGCCGTCGCTCATGAGCACGAAGCAGTCATTCTTCTCCACCTGAAAACGGTATTCATGGATCTTTTTTCCTTCAATCTCCCGCACCTCGTAGGGATATTTTATGATCTTCTTATTCCGGATAAACACACAGTCCGGGTTATCGTATTCCACCAGGTATGCGTCGCCGTTGTGAAAAATCTGCAGGATGCTGAACGTGGCGTAGGCCACCTTGCGCTCCTGGCAGATGGGAAGCGTCCTGGCGATCGTCTCCACACAGGACTCAATGGCCGCCCCTTCGTGCAGCATGGTGGCCAGGATCTTGGAGGTCAGGGTGGAAAGGATGTTGGCCTTCACTCCGCTCCCCATACCGTCCGCCAGGATCAGGATATCCGAATCCCGGGTCTTTACGATCTCCACTTTATCTCCGCACAGCTCCTCTCCGTGCTTGTTGAGGCTTTTCCAAGCCACGTCTATACTTACGCTCATATTCCTCTCCATTCCGCCGGATTCATTGCTGTTCGCACCTATGGTTGTCCACAGCAATGGATCGGCTGAAAATCCGTTCCTCATAGGAATCTCATGATCTGCCGCCTGTGTCAGGCATCCTCTTCATTCAAGATCGAATCCCGCAGCCTGGTCAATGTCACCTTGGTCTCTGCCGTCGTCTCCCCCAAAAGCCCCGCGATCTCCTGGGCTACCATCATCTGCTTGTCAATGACCTTCTGCGCCATTTCCATGGTCTCAACCTTGAGATTGTAGTGCTGCTCCTTCATCTTCTCTTCCCGGGTCACATCCTGGAAGGTCACCAGAACGGATTCCAGATTTTCAATATAGACAATGGTCTCCTCCACCGTCATACGTCCGTGCTCCAGCTGGATCTTCTTGTGGAATACCGGCTCCTTCGTCCGCAGTGTCTCTTCAATGTCTGCCGCATCCAAAAATTCAAATATGTAGCGCTGCAGTGCTTCCTCCTTGCCAACGCCCAAAAGCTCCTGCCCTTTCTTGTTGCACTCCCGGATCCGCAGCTCGTTATCGATGATGAAGATCATATTCGGCGTAACATCCATGACCACGTTGGACATGGACTCGGCCTGCATCAGAGCGTAAGGCATGCACATGGAAAGCTCTGCCTTGTTCTGGAATACGGCCACCGCCTTTTCCCGGCAGGTAGAATATCCGCAGGCGCCGCAGTTCAGCTCGTCCTCTTTCGTATATTTTCCAACGGACCGCAGGATTTCCTGAAGCTCCTCTTCCGTCGGATATGCTTCCCGGATGCTGCGGTCCTCAAAGGTCTTATGCAGCACTTCCGCAGACATCTCCGGCAGATTCCGGGCAGCCTTGTGGGAAACCTCCTTCTCGATCTTGATCTTTGCCTTCACATAGGAGGTATTCCATCTTGCGGAGGCAGGCCCCTTGGTACATCCGCCCTCACAGACATTTGCCTCGATAAAGCAGTGCTCCAGCTCGCCCCGTTTCAGGCATTCCAGCATTTCCATACAATTTCCCAGGCCATCCACAAAGACCTTGTGGTAAGTGTCCATTTCCTCTTCCGCAATGACAGACTGGACTACGCCGCCGCTGATGGGGTACATCCGGTTGATCTCCGGATCCGGATTGCCCATGGGAGCATCCTCACAGTCAAAGATGCTGATTTTCGCCTCGTCCAGCCAGATCGCCAGTTCTTCAAAGGTGAGGATGGCATCGATGGCGCCTGCGACCCGCTCATCCCCGATGGCCTCCTGCTTTTTCGCGATGCAGGGGCCTAAAAATACGACCTTTACCTCCTCGCCGTACAGCTTTTTGATGTACCGTCCATGGGCTACCATGGGGGAAACCACCGGAGCCATCAGGGGCGCGCATTCCGGATAATACTTTTCGATCAGGTCATTGACGCTGGGACAGCAGGTGGTGATGATGTTAGGCATCTGATTTTCATGGATCAGGCGCTGGTATTCCCGGGTCACCATGGCAGCCCCCTCCGCGGTCTCCCGGACCTCCGCAAATCCTAACTTCAGCAGCGCGTCCACCACCTGGCCCGGACGTTCAAAATCCAGCACGCCGATATAGGACGGGGCAATGGAAATGACGGTTTTGAACCCCTGCCGCAGAAAGCCCTTCACCCGGTCCATGTCGCTGGCAAAGGTCTTGGCATTCTGGGGGCAGATCTCCATGCAGCGCCCGCAGTTGATGCAGTGGTCCGTCAGGATCCTGGCCTGCTCCTGCTGGACCGTGATCGCCTTCACCTGGCAGTGACGCACGCACTTGTAGCAGTGGCGGCATTTTGCGTCCTTAAAATCAATTACCTTCATGTACTCTTCCTCCTACTTGTTTTGTATTAGATATCATTTGTGAGATTTCCATTTCCGCTGACCGGTATCACGTCCCCAAGAAATGTGGGCTCAGGCTTTAAAATCGTATAGCCGAAATCCTTCACCCGGGCAAGCATCTCCCTCAGCTTGCGGTATCTGTCCCCGCGGTAGACAGCCTGGTCGCACGCAACGCCTGCCGCCTTCATGGAAAATGCCTGCGCGTCATAGACGGCCCGGTAGAGATGATACTTCTGTGTCACTACGATCACGGACTCTGTCTGAAAGATCTCCTTTGCCCTGTACATGCTCTCATAGGTGGAAAATCCGGCATGGTCCATGAAAATATCCTCCGACGGAACACCCCGCTCCACTGCATAGCTTTTCATGGTGTTGACCTCATCGTAGTCCTCCCGGCCGTGGTCGCCGCTCATAATGATCTTTTTGGCCAGTCCCTTCTGGTAGATCTCGATCCCTGCGTCCACCCGCTCTTTCAGCATGGGGCTCATCTCCCCGTTCGCCTTCACCTTCGCTCCAAGAACCAGGATCGCGTCCGCTTGAGCTGCTGTGTTTGCCTCCTGAGCTTCCAGCAAGGTTTCTATGGTTGTGATCTTTTTCCCGGCAGAATGCTTTACATAAAAATTCATCGTACCCAGGCAGGCCAGTCCCAATATGACCAGGCCGCCGGATACAGCCGAGATCCGCAGAAGCCATTTTCTGCAGAAGTCCTTATTTATTTTCCGAATCATTTTTTTCACTCCGCAATCGTATATTGAAGATATTCATATAACAGCTTTGTTCCTTCCATGATCTCCGGAGGAAGCAGTGCCCGCGCCACCGTTTTAGGCTCCGCATGTGGATCCGCCTCCTCCGTCCGCCTCAGCAGCGCGTAATCTCCGTCAATCCGTTCCACAATATAGGTACATGTCAGCAAATCCGTATCCTCCGTTTCTATAAGTCTTTACAGGTAAGTATACTATAAAACAGAATAAAAGTCATTGAAAACGAAAAGATTTTGCATGAAAAAAGCAACCCCCGCAGGACCGCTGCCGCTGTCCTGTGGAGGCTGCTTCTTTTTATACGTCATCTAAACGGACCACACCTGGATCCCAATATTAATTGATCGTCCTCTTCACATAACTGGTATGCAAAATATGGTGTGCCTTCTCGCTTCCCGGCGTGCCCAGATATTCCTCATACAGCTTCTTGATGGAAGGATTGTCATGGGACTTCCGAAGCGTCTTCGCCGCGTCATTGTCATACAATACCTTCGCCCGGATGGCCCGAACATCCTCAAAATTGCGCACATCCGCATGTACCTGGGGCTGGCCGCCGCCATTCACGCATCCGCCCGGACAGCACATGATCTCGATAAAGTGATAATCCGCCTCTCCCGCGCGGACCTTCTCCAGGATCTGCTTCGCGTTGGACAGCCCGGATGCCACCGCAACCTTCACGTCCATATCCGCCACATGGTAGGTCGCTTCCTTGATTCCGTCCGTTCCGCGGACTTCTGTAAATTCCACGTCCAAGAGTTCTTCCCCGGTCAGTGTCTCCACTGCCGTGCGAAGGGCCGCTTCCATCACGCCTCCGGTAGCGCCGAAGATCACGCCTGCACCGGTGGATTCTCCCAGCGGATCGTCAAAGCCTTCGTCAGGCAGGCTTCGGAAATCAATGCCCACCTTGCGGATCAGCCTTGCCAGCTCCCGGGTAGTCAGGGAGATGTCCACATCCGGCACTCCCGCCGCAGCCTGGTCATCCCTGCCGATCTCAAACTTCTTCGCCGTACACGGCATGATGCTGACACAGACGATATCCTTCGGGTCAATGCCGGCTTTTTCCGCGTAATAGGTCTTGGTCACCGCCCCGAACATCTGCTGAGGCGACTTGCAGCTGGACAGGTTGTCCAGAAGGTCCGGGAAATAGTGCTCGCAGTACTTCACCCATCCCGGAGAACAGGAGGTCATCATCGGCAGCACGCCGCCGTTTTTCACTCTCTCGATAAATTCATGGGCTTCCTCCATGATGGTCAGATCCGCGCTGAAATCGGTATCAAATACCTTGTCAAATCCGATCCTTCTGAGGGCTGCCGCCATCTTTCCTTCCACGTCCGTTCCCATGGGATAACCGAATTCCTCGCCCAATGCCGCACGGACAGAAGGAGCGGGCTGAACCACTACATGCTTCTTCGGATCCTCGATGGCTGCCAGAACGTCGTCCACAAAGTCCTTCTCATACAAGGCTCCGGTAGGACAGGCCGCGATACACTGTCCGCAGGACACGCAGCTGGTCTCTCCCAGCCCCATCTCGAACGGAGAGCCGATAAAGGTGGCAAATCCCCGCTGGTTCGGTCCGATCACGCCCACTGCCTGGGACTTTTCACAGACTGCGGAGCATCTCCGGCACAGGATACATTTATTATTGTCACGCACCATATGGGCCGCGCTGGTATCCAGCTCGTAGTGATTGACTTCCCCTGAAAAATAATTTTCATCCGCAACGCCCAGCTCCTGGCAGAGCGCCTGCAGCTCGCAGTTCCCGCTTCTCACGCAGGAAAGGCACTTCTTATCATGGTCGGACAGGATCAGCTCCAGAGTACGCTTCCTTGCAGCAATCAGCTCCGGTGTGTTGGTGCGGACCTCCATCCCTTCATTGATCGGATGTACACAGGCAGCAACCAGGTTCCTTGCGCCCTTGACTTCTACAATACACATACGGCACGCGCCGATCTCGTTGATCTCCTTCAAAAAACAAAGGGTAGGAATCCGGATCCCGGCAATATGCGCGGCCTCAAGAATCGTGGAACCTGCCGGTGCGCTTACATCAAGGCCATTGATCTTTAAATTCACATTTTCCATTCTCTCACTCCTCCCTTACTCTTTATAGATCGCGCCGAAGCGGCATTTTTCCATACAAGCGCCGCACTTCAAGCACTTCTCGGAATTGATCATATGCGGCTCCTTTACGCTGCCCACGATCGCCCCTGCCGGACAGACTCTGGAACAAAGCGTACAGCCTTTACATTTATCTGCGTCAATCTTGTACTGCAGCAGGTCTTTGCAGACGCCTGCCGGACATTTTTTATCCACGATATGGGCAATGTATTCATCCCGGAAATACCGCAGCGTGGAGATGACCGGATTGGGCGCGGTCTGTCCCAGCGCGCACAGGGAGTTGGATTTCAAATGGTAGCACAGCTCTTCCAGCTTATCCAGATCCTCCATGGTGGCCTGACCCTTGGTGATCTTCTCCAGGATCTCCAGCATCCTCCGCGTTCCGATCCGGCACGGGGTACATTTTCCGCAGGACTCATCCACCGTAAATTCCAGGAAGAACTTGGCGATATCCACCATACAGTTGTCCTCATCCATGACAATGAGACCGCCGGAGCCCATCATGGAACCGATGGCCAGCAGATTGTCATAGTCGATGGGCACATCCAGATGTTCCACAGGGATACATCCGCCGGAGGGTCCTCCGGTCTGGGCTGCCTTGAACTTCTTGCCATTGGGCACGCCGCCTCCGATCTCCTCCACGATCTCCCGCAGGGTAGTCCCCATGGGGATCTCCACCAGCCCGGTGTTGTTGATCTTGCCGCCCAGGGCAAACACCTTGGTTCCCTTGGACTTTTCGGTTCCCATGGAAGCAAACCATTCCGGTCCGTTGAGGATGATCTGAGGAATATTCGCATAGGTCTCCACATTGTTCAGGATCGTGGGCTTCTGGAACAATCCCTTGAGCGCCGGGAACGGCGGACGGGGACGGGGCTCTCCGCGGTTTCCTTCGATGGACGTCATCAGTGCCGTCTCTTCCCCGCACACAAATGCTCCGGCCCCCAGACGCAGCCCGATATCGAACTTGAATCCGGTCCCGAAGATATCTTCGCCCAGCAGTCCCAGTTCCCTGGACTGGTTGATGGCGATCTCCAGACGCTGTACCGCGATGGGGTACTCCGCACGCACATAGATATACCCCTGGGTCGCGCCGATGGCATAACCCGCAATGGTCATGGCCTCCAGAACCGCATGGGGGTCGCCTTCCAGAACGGAACGGTCCATGAACGCTCCCGGGTCGCCTTCGTCCGCGTTGCAGCAGACATACTTCTGGTCCGCCTGGTTGGCTGCCGCGAATTTCCACTTCAATCCGGTGGGGAATCCGGCGCCGCCTCTTCCCCGCAGACCGCTGTCTGTGATCACCTTGATCACCTGCTCCGGCGTCATCTCGGTAAGCACCTTGCCTAATGCCTCGTATCCGCCTACGCCTATGTATTCTTCAATATGCTCCGGGCTGATCTCCCCGCAGTTGCGTAGCGCTACCCGGTGCTGCTTCTTATAGAAGTTGGTCTCCTCCAGGGGCAGGATATGCTCGGTCTTGGTAGTCTCCTCATATAACAGACGCTTCACCACATTGCCGTTTTTCAGATGCTCGGATACGATCTCCGGGATATCCTCCTCTTTTACCATCGAGTAAAACGAGCCTTCCGGATGCACGATCATGATCGGCCCCAAGGCACACAGCCCGAAGCATCCGGTCTTTACGATCTCCACATCGTCTTCCAGGCCGTTGGCCTTGATTTCCTGTTCCAGCTTTTCAATGATCCGAAGGCTCCCCGAAGAAGTACAGCCTGTACCTCCGCACACATGGACACGGTAACGGCAGACATGCTTCTTCGCGTTTTCCCTGATCACACGTAATTCTTCAAGAGATTTCATATAGGTCCTCCATTTTCTCAAATTCTGTTGTATGCTTCATGATCCAAACCCGCGGGCCGCCGCGGATCTGCCCTTTTTGATCATCACTCATACTTCGCAAGGATATCGTCAATATCATCTACCGTGAGACGTCCATATACCTCATCGTTCACCATCATGACCGGTGCCAGTCCGCAGGCGCCCACGCAGCGGCAGGCATCCAGAGAAAACTTGCCGTCCGGCGTACACTCTCCGCCCACGATCCCCAGCTTTTCCATCAGAGCATTGTAAATGTCTCCTGAACCTTTTACATAACAGGCTGTTCCCAGACAGACCGAGATCCGATATTTTCCTTTCGGATTCAGGCTGAACTGCGAATAGAATGTCACCACTCCATAAATCTTCTCCAGCGGGATCCCTGTCTCGTCCGAGATCATCTTCTGTACTTCCATGGGAAGATAACCATAGATGTCCTGTGCTTTCTGCAGGATCGGCATCAATGCCCCCGGTTCACCTTTCAGCCCGGCGATCACTTTTAACAAAGCTTCTTCCTGTTCCTTTGTTCCTGAGAACGGAACCGTCTGTTTCTTTTCAGGCATTACTTTACCTCCATTTCTTAATTCAAGTCATTCTGTAGTACATCTTATCACAATATGTTATAATTTTCTACAAAATAAAACAAACTTTTGTAAATTGTGACTGCTCCTGGAAAATATTTCCGATTTTTCTTCATCTTCCTGCAACAATATATCCTGTTTCATACTCTAATCTTATGAAAAGGTAAACATTCCAAAAAGGAGGACACTGTTTATGAAGAAAAAATTTGATACCCTTCTGATGATACTGCTGACCATCGTCCTGCTCCTGACCGGCTGCGGCCGCGGAAAAGGCTTTGACACTTCCTCCGGCGAGACCGAGGCGGCTCAGATTGTCGATGAGACTTCCGGCTACAGCGGCTCCGAAAACGGCTATGAGGAGGCCAAAGAAGCTGTCGCCATGGATACAGAAGCCGCCGCCACGGAGGAGGACTCCGGCGAAGACGGTCCGTCTGCCCAAAAGCTTTCCGAACAGGACCTGTCGTCCAGGAAGCTGATCAAGACCGTATCCCTGACCATGCAGACCCGAACCTTCGACACACTGAAACAGCAGTTGGAGGAATCCATTGCTTCCTGCGGCGGCTATATTGAAAATTCCAGCTACGACGCTCCGGGTGGGCAGAACTGCCGCTATTATTATCTCTGCGTGCGCATCCCTTCCAAGGAGCTGGATGCCTTCGTAAACAAGGCCGGGGAGCTCGGCACCATCACCAACAAATCGGAAAATGTCCGGGACGTGACCCTGGACTATGTAGATAAGACCGCCTATAAGGAATCCCTGCAGACCGAATATGAGCGGGTCATGGAGCTTCTGGCGCAGGCAAAAAACCTGGATCAGATCCTGGCGCTCGAATCCAAGCTCTCCGAGCTGCGCTACGAGATCAACAGCTACGAATCCCAGCTGCGTACCTACGATAACCAGATTGATTACAGTACCGTGAATATCAATATTTCCGAGGTGGAATATGAAAAAGAAATGTCGGATACGGTGGGCAGCCGGATCAGCAGCGGATTCCGCGGCAGTCTGTTCGCGGTCCGGAATTTCTTCGTGAACACCTTCGTCTTTCTGGTGTCGAATCTTCCGGTGCTGGTACTGCTCGCGGCGGTGATCCTCCTTGCAGTATTCCTCTGGAAAAAGGGAAGAAAACGCTTCCGCAGAAACGTTTCGGAAGAACCCGAAATACAGCCCAGTGCAACGGAAATCAAAGCAAAAAAAGAAGATCCCCAAAAAGAGGATCCCTCATAATCTGCGCAGGACCCCGGCAACGGCAAAGATCCCCAGCATCAGCAGGTTGACGATCACCACGCTGGCGCCTGCCGGCGTGGCGAAGACATAGGATACCGTGATCCCGATGCAGAAGCAGACCACCGATACCACTGCGGAGCTGATCGTCACGGAGCGGAAGGTCCGGCAGACCCGCATGGAGGTCAGAGCCGGGAAAATGATCAGGCTGGAGATCAGAAGGGTTCCCATCATCCGCATTCCCAGCACGATCGTAACCGCGGTCAGCACCGCGATCAGCGAATTATAAAGCCCTGTACAAACTCCTGTCGCCTGGGCAAAGGTCTCGTCAAAGGTAATGGCAAATATTTTGTGATAAAAGAAGACATACAACAGGAGAACCGCCGCTGAGAGCAGTACGCTCATCCCCACATCCTGGCTGCTCATGGCCAGGATGCTTCCAAACATATAATTATACACATCCGTATTCATCCCGGTGGTCATGGAGATGACCAGGATCCCAACCGCCAGCGCGCTGGTGGAGATCAGGGCAATGGCCGCGTCCCCTTTGATCTTGCTGCTTCCGCTGACCCGCAGAAGCAAAATGGCAGATACCACCACCACAGGAACCGCCACTGCCAGCGGCGCCGCATTCAGCGCGGCCGCTGCGGCCAGGGCGCCGAAGCCTACATGGGAAAGCCCGTCCCCGATCATGGAATACCGTTTGAGCACCAGGCTGACGCCCAGCAGGGCACTGCACAAAGACACCAGGATCCCCACCGCAAAGGCCCGTACCATGAATGGATAGGAAAGCATTTCAATAAATGTATCAATCAAATTCTCTACCTCCCAGAAACCTCCGTCCCACCGGACTGCGTGTGTAATCTTCCGCCCTTCCATAGAACAGCGCCGTCTCCTGCAGATGCAGGATATGGGTGGCGTCGCGCACAGCGCTCTCAATGTCATGGGAGACCATCACCACCGCGATCCCAAAGCTTGTGTTCACTTCTTTGATCAGCTGATAAAATTCTGCCGTCACGATCGGATCCAGACCGGTCACCGGCTCGTCCAGAAGGAGCATCTTTTTCGTCGCGCAGAGCGCCCGGGCTAGGAGGACCCGCTGCTTCTGCCCTCCGGACAGATCCCGAAAGCAGCTCTTTTCCAGCCCTTCGATGCCCAAAAGCCGCATCATGGCCGCTGCCTGCTCCCTGTCCCCGGAGGTATAAAACGGATGGATCCCCCGGCTGTTCAGACGGCCGGAAAGGACCACCTCCCGGACACTGGCCGGAAAGTCCTTCTGCACCTCTGTCTGCTGCGGGAGATAACCGATCTCCTTCTGCGCCAGCCCGTCCCCCAGAACGATCCGCCCCTTCATAGGGGATTTTAAGCCGAGAAGACTTTTCACCAGCGTACTCTTGCCGGAACCATTTTCACCCACGATACAGAGATAGTCCCCCTGCCGGATCTGAAACGACAGATCCCGAACTACGATCTGTCCCTCATATGCGATTGATAGATTTTCACACTGTACCAGTGCCATGATCAATACCGCCTTTCTGCATACGATGGTATCCAAAATCCCCGTTTCAATCCATCAGCGCCGCCTTCAATGTCTCCACATTTTCCTGCATCATACCAAGATACGTTTCCCCGGCCTCAAACTGCTCTGCGGTCAGGTTGTGGCAGCTGTACAGCACCCGGACCTCTGCGCCGGACGCCTCGGCCACTGCCCGGGCGATCTGGTCGCTGCTGAGTTCCATTTTCAGGACTACGGGAATGTGTTCCTCTCTCGCCTTTCGGATCAGGAATGCCATCATCGCCGCGCTGGGCTCTGTGTCCGCCGCGCACCCGGGAAATGCCGCATAATATTGGAGGCCGTATTCCTGCGCCAGATACCGGAAAGGAAACCGATCCCCGAACAGCAGCAGGTCATGCCCCTGGCGGGCAGCTTCTTCTGCCATCTCCCGAAACTGCAGGTCCAGTTCTGTGAGCAGCTCCGTGTAGGCATCCAGATTGGTCTGAAATTCTTCCCTGTGGGCCGGATCCAGGGCACAGAGCTCTTCCCCGATCCGCTCCGTGATCCGCATGGCATTTTTCGGGGAGGTCCAGACATGCTCGTCCATTTCCTCCTCTTCCTCTGCCGCTGTGCAGATCCGCCCGTTGTGGCGCATCCCTTCCACATGCTCCTCCTTTAAAGTCTCCACGCAGTCCACCAGCCGGAGCCGTTTCACCTGTTCCATCTCCGGAGCATCCAGGATATCCTCCACCCATTCGTCATTTTCCCCGCCCACATAAATAAAGAGATCCGCATTCTGGATCGCAATGATATCCCGGGGCGTGGGCTCGTAGGAATGGGTCTCTTCTCCGGGCTTTAAGAGCATCTGCAGAGACACCCGGTCCCCCGCAATCTGCCGTACAAAATCATACTGGGGAAATATGGTCGTAACGATCCGCAGTCCGGAGCCGTCCCCGTCTTTCCGGGAAGCTGCATTCCGGGAATCCGAAGGCAGGCCGCCAGAACCGCCTACTGCAGAACACCCGGACAGCACGCAGGCCGATACCGCGGCCGGCAGTATGAGCCGGAAAAGCATATGCACGATCTTCCGTTTTCTATCCGCTGCCCGATCTCTCATATCACCCATCCCTTGTCCGTGTCACTTCTCATATTTTGTAAATACAAATTCCAGATCAAAGCTGGTCTGCTCCTCGCTGACCTCTGTCATCGTCCATTCCAGCAGCTCATCCAAATTGGGAAAATACGTATCCGCGTCATAGGCATGGTCGATCCTTGTGACATATGCCGTATCGCAATAGGGTAAAAACTGCCGGTAAATGCTTTCGCCGCCGATGATGAAGATGTCCGAACTGTCATATTCCTTCAGGTGCTCCAAAAGCTCCTCCATGGTATGCAGCACCAGCGCCCCCTTTACCTTATAGCTCCGGTCTCTGCTCAGGATGAGATTCGTCCTCTGCTTCAGGGGCAGTCCGTTCGGAAAGCTTTCCAGCGTCTTCCGGCCCATCACGACCACATGTCCGGTTGTTTTCTCCCGGAAGAACCGCATATCCGCCGGAATACTCCACATCATCTTATTATTCTTCCCAATTGCCCAGTTTTTATCTACTGCAACAATGATATTCATGATCCATTTCCTCTCTTAGTTTTTATACCGCCACCGGGATATTTTTGATCTGCGGGTGCGTCTCGTAGCAGTCCAGGCGTACATCCTCCGGTGTGAAACGGTAAAAATCCCTGACTTCCGGATTCAGCCAGAATACCGGAGCCGGCAGAGGCTCGCGTGAGATCAGTTCCTCCACCAGCGGAATGTGCCGGTCATAGATGTGGGCATCCGCGATCACATGAACCAGCTCTCCTGCCTGCATGCCGCAGACCTGCGCCAGCATGTGCAGCAACACCGCGTACTGGCATACATTCCAGTTGTTGGCCGTCAGCACATCCTGGGAGCGCTGGTTCAAGATCCCGTTTAAGGTCAGCCCTTCGCTGTCCCTGTTCTTTGTCACGTTAAAGGTCATACTGTAGGCGCAGGGATACAGGTTCATCTCATGAAGATCCTGATGCACATAGAGATTCGTCATGATCCTACGGCTGTAAGGGTTCGTTTTCAGATCGTAGATCACCCGGTCCACCTGGTCCATCATGCCTTCCCGATACTGATGCTTCACCTGCATCTGATATCCGTAGGCTTTCCCGATGGAGCCGTCCGCATCCGCCCAGCTGTCCCAGATATGGCTGTTCAGATCATGGATATTGTTGGATTTTTTCTGCCAGATCCAAAGCATTTCGTCGGTACAGCTCTTGATTCCCGTCCGCCGGAGCGTCAATGCCGGAAATTCCTTCGACAGGTCATACCGGTTCACCACCCCGAACCGTTTGACCGTATACGCAGGCGTCCCGTCCTCCCACACCGGACGAACCTTCTCCCCTTGTGTGCTGGTGCCGTTGTCAATGATATCCCGGCACATGTCTATAAATACGTGATCCGCATAGCTCATGATTATTTCCTCCTGTTGTTCCGTCTCATCCGGCGCGCATTTCGCGGACGAAGCGCTTTGTTCTTCCGCCCTTTCACGGGTCTGCAATATTGTACAGCATCTTCTCCAAGGCCCGGGTCACCGCCGCGACTTCCTTCTTCGTCATTCCCCGGGTCAGGCTCTTATCCAATTTCTTCCGGTCTGCTTCCATCCTCCGCTGGATATCATAGGCCTTTTCCGTCAGATAGATATTTTTCTTCCGCTTATCCTCCTCATTGGGCACGCAGAGGATATAGCCCTTCTCATCCAGACGCTTTAAGATCCCGGTGACCGTGGGATTTTTCAGATTCAGATTCCGCTCCACATCCCGCTGGCTGACCGCTTCCTGATTGGTATGGAACAGGTAATCCAGGACCGCGCACTGGGAGGAGGTCACGCCGATGGTGCGAAGCCTCCCGTTCAGCTCTTTTTCAAATACATTATTGATCTGCTTCACAAGAAACCCGATGGGCTGCTTCCGGCTTTCCATATGCTTCCTCCTGTTCCGGTTTCCGCTTCTCCAGATAGTCCTTTAGTAACTGATATACCTCTTCCAGCTCCGTGTTCTCCACTTCCCCGAGAAGCGCGTACACCATCTTGCGGTTGATGTAAGGATTGACGTGGATCATGATATGCTTGATCTGGGGAAATGACTTCTCGATCTCGTCATGCACATCCTCCGCAATCTCGTGGGATTCATTCAATGACAGATGTCCGTCTGCCGCGATCTCCAGATCCACATAGATCTTATTTCCAAATTCCCTTGTCTGCAGGGAGTCCACCCGCATCACGCCGTGCTGTCTTTTGACCAGGGCGCGGATCTTCTCTACGGTCTCCTCGTCGCAGGCCTTATCCACCATCTTATCCACTGCGTCCTTGAAGATCTCATACGCTGCCTGGAAGATAAACAGGCAGATGATCACGCTCGCCAGCGGGTCCATCACCGGAAAGCCCAGCCTGGCCCCGATGATGCCGGCCAACGCCCCGATGGAGGACAGGGAATCCGAACGGTGGTGCCACGCGTCCGCCATCAGCGCCCCGGAATTGACTTTTTTCGCGTTTGCCCGGGTATACCAGAACATCCACTCCTTTACCACAATGGACAGGACCGCCGCCGCGATGGCCAGGACTCCCGGAACCGCAAGCTGCTCGAAGGATCCTCCCACGATTTTGCGCAGGCCGGAAAATCCGATCCCTGCCCCTGTGACTGCCAGCACCGCTGCCAGAAGAATGGCCGCCACGCACTCCATGCGCTCATGCCCGTAAGGATGCTCTTTATCCGCTTTTTTTCCGGCCATTTTGATTCCGATGATGACCACAAAGGTACTGAACACATCGGATGCGGAATGGACCGCATCCGAGATCATTGCTTCCGAGGAGGCCAGGATCCCCGCAGCCAGCTTCGCCAGGGACAGAAGCGTATTTACAAGGATACTGGTTTTTGATACTCGCATCGCGATCTGTTCCATTGTCATGGTTTCATGTTGTTCCATATCATGCTCCTTTTTATACAGATAGTGTAAGGAACTGCACTGCCGTCAGTATAAGTATATGCCGGGAGCAGGAACTTTACGCCTTGCTGCAGTGCATCCGGACGATTGAGCAGCGTTTTCAGGCCTCTTTGCTTCCCGCCGGTTTTCCCCGCCGGATCTGAAGCTGCAGGTTCACGCCGAAGGGATTGACCACCACTCCCGCGGTTTCCGGCGCAAGAAGAGCCGGGATCTTCTCCGCCGGCAGTACCGCCGACTGGATCTCCCCCTCCTTCTGCATGCTCAAAAACTTCTTATACTCCTGGATATCCGTAAATACAGGCTGAAATACCTGTCCGTTTTTCTGCTTCATGACCAGCGTTCCCGCATGCTCCCTGACCGGGATGATATAGGTTCCCCGCTGATAATGTACCATCATTTCCTCATGGAGCTCTTTTAATTCCCCGGTCAGCTCCACTTTCTGCGTCTTGCGCACCGCCTGCATAAAATAAAGCGCGGTCAGATGAAGCTGCGGATTCTCGATCAGCACCTTTCCCTCTTCTTCCGGTTCCTTCCTGCGGATGATCTCATCCAGCTGGATCGGGATCTCCACCGGTGTATCCTGGTTCACGAGAATGCAGTTTACCCCCAGAGGCATCAGGCTGACGTAAAATGCCAGCAGATCCTTTTTCCCGATCTTCACCGCCTGTACGGGCTCCTTCTTTTCCAGCAGCCTGTTTACCGCCACCTTTGCGGACGCTTCGTCAAAGTACAGGAGGATCTCATCGTCATAGGTCCGCTCGTCACATACCACATATGGCATTCTGGTGCAGAGGGACAGGATCATATAGACGGCATCCGCCTTCCGGAGCATCTCGGCGGCGGCCCTCTTTACAGCAATATCGTTACTCTTATTTTCATTACTCATGGACATTTCCTTCTACTTTCATTGGATTTCTGTATCTGCCCGACGCCCTCGCAGATACGCCCGCAAGGCCGGCTCAAGGCTGCTTCCGGTTATAGAAAAACATGGCCGCGGCCATGGAACAGATGATCACATACCCGGTCCAGCTCAGTACATCCGGAATCTGTCCGAACACGAAAAAACCCAGGACAGCCGAAAAAAGGATCTGGGAATAATCATATACGGAGATCTCCTTTGCCGGGGCATGAAAATAGGCCGCAGTGATTGCAAACTGCCCTCCGGCTGCCGAAAGCCCTGCAAGCAGCAGGCACAACAGCTGCGCCGCAGACATGGGACAAAAGCCAAACAGCAGGTACGGCAGCGTGACCGCACAGGAAAAGGCGGAAAAAACAAATACGACGAAAGGCCCTTTTTCCCCTTTCGTCCCCAGCACACGGACATACGTATATGCGATCCCGGCTCCAAGTCCGCCCAGCAGGCCGATTAGGGCCGCCGGGGAGCGAAGCAGCGCATCCGTCGGCTTTATGATCAAAAGGCTTCCTGCAAAGGCGCCCGCTACAATCAGCGCCTGGGGAAGCCGGATTTTTTCCTTCAGGATCAGATAGCTGAACAGGATCGCAAAAAAGGGCGACATCTTATTCAGCATGGAAGCGTCTGCCAGCGCCAGATGGTCCACCGCGTAAAAATTGCACAGAATCCCCACCGTTCCCGCCGACGCCCGCAGCAGCAGATACCGGATATTTTCCCGTTTTCCCGAAAACCACACGCCCTCCTTTTTCAGGATCGCAGCCGCAAATACAAGCGACACCAGATTGCGGAAAAAGCTCTTCTGCACCGAAGGCAGGTTCCCGGATAATCTCACGAACATATTCATAAGGGCAAAGAAAAATGCGGAAAGCAGGATATAGATCACTGCCAGCGATTTCTTTTTTTCTTTCACAGTTTTGACACTCTCCTCCAGAACATATCAAAGTCCGCATATTCGGACAGATAGATGTCCGCCGTATTCCAGATCTTTCCCAGCTTCCCGTCGTTGGCCTCATCGTAAACCGCCACCGTCCGGAAGTCCGCTTTTTTCGCGGTCAGGACCGCATGGTACGCGTCTTCAAATACCAGGGTCTCCCAGGGTTCCGTATCCAGCTGCAGAGAGGCCGCCAGATAGATATCCGGCCGGTTCTTGTCCGTTCCCAGCTCCGTGCATGTCAGCATCCCGTCAAAAAAATTCAGAACGCCCAGACGCTTCAGCGCAGCCTCCACATTGCTCCGGTCACTGGTGGTAACGATCACCATCGGGATCCTGTATTCCCGTAAGCCCTCCAGAAACTCCCGGACCCCCGGCTTTAATGGGACCTTCTCCGCGTAAAACTCCCGGATCTGCTGGTTGATGCCGTCCAGGACCTTGTTCCGTGTCTTCCCCAGATGGTAATGCTGGATCAGATAATCCGCCCCCTGGGGCAGGCTCATGGCGGACAGCTCCTCGCCCAGTCCTTTTTCCGCTTCGATCCCGATGGACCGCAGATACAGTTCCCCCAGATTTTCCCATACGGGCATGGAATTCAGAAGTGTTCCATCCACGTCAAATATCGCACCCTTAATCATATTGACTCCTTATCATTGTCCATGCAGAAAACCTGCTGCCGGCAGTCTTTCCCCATTCAATGGCATAATCTGACCTCACGTTCCGGGTTTACCGGAGGAAGTTCTCGATGATCACTGCCTCGGCTTCTTCCTCGCTCATCCCGAAGGTCCGAAGCTTCATAAGCTGCTCGTCATTGATCCTTCCGATGGCCGCCTCATGGACGATCTGCGCGTCCACATGCTTTGCGTTGATCTCCGGGATGGAACTGATCTGTGCCTCATCCATAATGATGGAATCGCACTGTACATGCGCATGGCACAGGCTGCTCCCGATGGCGCGGGGATGGAATACCTGCCTGGAGGTTCCCTTCGCTACCGACCGGGAAATGATCCTGGCAGAGCTGTTCTCTCCCTTTAATTCCACATCCATGTTGGAGACTGCGGACTGATCCTCATGGGTCATCAGCTTTTCCGTCACGTAAAGCTTCGCATTCGCGGCCAGCTCAACGAAGCTCTCCCTCCGGGTGGCGTCCACCCCCTTGATCTGTGTGGTCTCCAGCGTAAAGACGGAATGTTCCCCCACATAGATCTTCGTGACAGGATTGAGCACCTTGCTGCCGGTTCCATTGCCCTCTGCGTAGTGGTTCTCCACATAGGTGACGTTTGCATTTTTTCCCACATGAAAGGCGTGGATCCCGTCATGCCGGGTCTCGCTGCAGCCTTCGCCGTGGATCCCGCAGCCGGCCACGATGGTGACATCCGCCCCGTCTTCTATATAAAAATCATTGTATACCACATCCACTCCCGGCTCCGACATGACCACAGGAATGTGTACCTGCTCCGCCTTCGCCTCTCCGCTGATATGGATGTCGATCCCCGGCTTGTCTTCCTTCTTCACGATCCGGATATGCCGGCTGTCCCCATGGCATACGGCCATTCCGTTGAGACGCAGGTTGTACGCGCCCTCCTGCTTAAATCCACTGGGATCGATCACATTTAAGACCTGTTCCGTTACCTCATTCAGCTTCACAGAGCTCTCCTCCCTTCTGCATCCTGCAGGTGCAGGCTTCTGTCTCTTCCCCGAACAGCCGGGGCACGATCTCCTCCGCCGCTCCGATGTCGCTTACCCTGCCGTCGGTCAGCACCAGGATCCGGTCGGCCATCCGGATGATCCGCTCCTGGTGGGAGATCAGGATCAGGCTTTCCTTTTTTTCCTTATGAAGCTTCTCAAACCGCTTGATCAGCATGGAAAAGCTCCACAGGTCGATCCCTGCCTCAGGTTCGTCAAAGATGCAGAGATCATGGTGCCCTGCCAGCACCGTGGCGATCTCGATCCGCTTCATCTCCCCGCCGGACAGCGTGGCGTCCGCCTCCCGGTCAATATATTCCATGGCGCAAAGTCCTACACTGCTGAGCAGCCCGCAGCATTCCTCCTCGGAGATCGTCCGGCCTGCCGCAAGATTCAGAAGACGGCGCACCGTCATCCCCTTAAAACGGGGCGGCTGCTGGAACGCGAAGCCGATCCCTGAGCGCGCCCGTTCATCAATGGACATCCCGGTGATATCCTGCCCGTTTAACAGGATCCGCCCTGCCGTCGCTTTATGGATCCCCATCAGCACCTTGGCAAGGGTAGACTTTCCTCCGCCGTTGGGCCCGGTGATCACCAGCATCTCTCCGTCCCCGACGGAAAAGCTGACATCCGAAAGGATCTCCGGCTGCCCGGCCTCGTCCTGCACATCATATGATAAATGCTCTGCCTGTAACACGTCCTCCAACTCCTTTTCCTGTCTTTTTCTATAGAATCATAGCGTTGTAAACAAAATCCTTGCCTGTCCTCATATGAATGTAATACCGCATCCAGGTTTTGTCAACTGTTTGTTGGAAATGATAACCAATTGTTTTATTATAATTTATCACCAATTTTCGCAAGAAAATTGATGACCTGCCTGGCACATCAGCACAATTCCCATTATAGCATAAAAATTTTCGAAGGGAAACAAATACTTTTTAAAATAAACAGCATAAAACAGTTGACAACAGTTACTTGCTGTTATATACTGTTTGTACAGAAGGAGGGATGACAGTGAAATTGATCATCAACAATTCTTCCATGCAGCCCATCTATGAGCAGATCGTCTCACAGATCAAAAAGTCCATCATGCAGGGGGAATTGCAGGAGGGGGCCATGCTCCCCTCGGTACGTACTCTGGCAAAGGAGCTCAAGGTCAGTGCGCTGACCGTGAAGAAGGCTTACGACGCCCTGGACGCGGAAGGCTTCGTCGTTACCGTACATGGAAAAGGCAGCTTTGTCACGCTGGTAGGCCAGGAGCTGATGCTGGAGGAGAAGAAAAAGGAAGTGGAGGCCGATCTGGAGATGGCGATCCGGAAGGGCAAAAGCTGCGGTATGAGCTGCCGGGAGATTACAGAGTTATTTCAGATTATATTGGAGGATCAGTAAGATGTTGAGATTAGAACACGTAACCAAACACTATAAAGGATTCGACCTGGACTGCTCCATGGAGGTCCGTCCGGGCTGCATCACCGGTCTGATCGGAAAGAACGGGGCCGGAAAAAGCACCACCTTTAAAGCGGTCCTGGGGCTGATCAACCCGGAGGGCGGCTCCATCCGGGTCTTCGGAAAATCAGCCAAAGCACTGGACCTCCGGGATAAGGAACAGATCGGCACGGTCCTGTCGGATTCCGGATTCAGCGGATATCTCACGGTAAAGGAGCTGATTCCTGTACTCAGCGCCTTGTATCCGGAGTTTCAGAAGAAGGAGTTTCTGAGGAAATGCGAGAAATTTGCCATCCCCATGGAAAAAAAGATATTGGAGTTTTCAACCGGAATGAGGCAAAAGCTGCAGGTTCTGGCCGCCATTTCCCACAATGCCCGCCTGCTGATCCTGGATGAGCCTACCGCCGGACTGGATGTGGTCGCGAGAGACCGGCTTTTGGACCTGCTCCGGGAATATATGGAGCCCGGGGACCGTTCCATCCTAATCAGCTCCCACATTTCCGCGGACCTGGAGGGCTTCTGCGACGACCTGTATATGATCGACGAGGGCCGGATCATCCTCCATGAGGACACGGATGTGCTGCTCAGTGACTATGCCCTGCTCAAGATGACGGAGGAACAATACAATGCATTGGATCGATCCTATATCCTCCGATATAAAAAGGAAAACTTCGGATACAGCTGCCTGACCGATCAGAAGCAGTTCTATCTGGAAAACCACCCGGAGATCACCGTGGAAAAGGGCACCATTGACGAGGTGATCCTGATGATGATCTGCGGGAAGGTATCTGAATAAAATAGTAGAAAGAAAGGAAGCTTATCATGAAAGGATTATTGATTAAGGATTTGCAATTATTAAAAAAGCAGAAAATTGTGCTTGCATTTGCGGCGTTTCTCTCAGTCATATTCCTGTTTTACGGAACCAGCAGCATCCAGTTTATTGTCTGCTACATCACCATCCTGTTTTCTTTTATGTCCACGACTACGATCGTCTACGACCAGCACTCGAACGGGATGGGCTTTCTGCTGACACTTCCTGTCAGCAGAAGCAGCTATGCGTGGGAGAAATATCTCCTGATGCTCTTTGTAATGGCCGGATCACTGGCTATATCTTTCACGATCCTGCTGGCCGGTGTTTGTATCCAACGCATCCCCTTTGACGGGGATCTGCTGCTGAAGGTCCTCCTGTCAAGCGCCCTGTTGTCCGTTTTAACCCATGCGCTGCTCATTCCCCTTCAGCTGAAATTTGAGGCTGAAAAAGGCCGGGTCGTGTTTATGGTGATCATTGGATTGGTGTATGCGGTGATTTTCGGAGGCAGAGCATTGATCTTGCATTTCCATATTGATGTTCCCGCGTTATTCAGAAGTCTGGTCTCCCGGGCAGGCACGACAGCCCTGACACTGCTCCTTTGCCTTGCTGTGGCAGGAATCCTGGGGATCTCGTTTCTGGTCTCCCTGCACGTTATGAAGACGAAGGAATATTAACACCTGTCGCTGACTGCCTTTTTGCATCCATTGGCAGTCCCCCAACTGCAATGACAAAAAAAGCCGGTCTATGCAGGTTTACCTGTGAATGGCCGGCTTTTCCCGCTGCCGCGGGGCCGCGTCTCAAAAGTAAACCGCCGCTAAACTTTTCTAAACCCGAAAATAATCCCGCAAAAAAACAAGTTGAATTATCAAGGGAGTTGTAGTATAATCTTTACAATTTGGGAATATGGATATCCACATTTCCCGAACCCTGCTGCTCTCTCCCGCCGGGAGTCCCGGCAGTTCAGGAACTGTTGCACTACGAAGAGGAATACACACGAAGGGAAAGGTGAATGGATGAAAGCATTTCTCATTTTAGAGGACGGGACCGTGTTTACAGGCACAAGCATTGGTTCTACAAGAGATATGATCAGTGAAATCGTATTCAATACGTCTATGACAGGATATTTAGAGGTGTTGACAGACCCTTCTTATGCGGGACAGGCCGTTGTAATGACCTATCCTTTAATTGGTAATTACGGAATTACACCGGATATGGAATCCCGGAAGGCATGGCCGGACGGCTATATTGTACGGGAGCTCTCCCGCAGACCCAGCAATTTCCGCTGCCAGGGTACGATCCAGGACTTTTTAAAGGAGCAGGATATCCCGGGGATCGCAGGCATCGACACCCGCGCGCTGACCAGGATCCTGCGGGAAAAGGGGACCATGAACGGTATGATCACCACCAACAAGAATTACAACCGTGAGGAGATCATCCCCCTGTTAAAGGCTTACCATATCGGAGACGTTGTTTCCAAAGTGACTTGTCAGGAGAAGCAGGTTCTTTCCGGGGACGGCAAAAAGGTAGCACTTCTTGATCTCGGGGCAAAAATGAACATTGCCAGATCTTTACATGAACGCGGCTGCGAGGTGACGATCTATCCGGCACACACACCCGCGGAGGAAATCATTTCCACAAATCCGGACGGTATCATGCTTTCCAACGGGCCTGGAGACCCGGCGGACTGTGTTTCTATTATCGAAGAAATCAAAAAATTATATCAGACGAATATTCCCATTTTTGCGATCTGTCTCGGACATCAGCTCATGGCCCTTGCAGCAGGCGCCCGGACCCACAAGCTGAAATACGGGCACCGGGGCGGAAATCACCCGGTCAAAGATCTGAAAACCGGACGGGTCTACATTTCGTCCCAAAATCACGGGTATGTGGTGGATACTGCCGATCTGGATCCGAAGATCGCGGTTCCGGCCTTTCTCAATGTAAATGACGGCACCAACGAAGGACTGGAGTATACGGACAAACCTGTTTTTACGGTCCAGTTCCATCCCGAGGCGTGTCCTGGCCCCCAGGATTCCAGGTACCTGTTTGACAGATTCATGAAAATGATGGAGGGATAAAACAATGCCTAGAGATATGAGCATCCAAAAAGTACTGGTCATCGGCTCCGGCCCGATCGTCATCGGCCAGGCTGCGGAATTTGACTATGCAGGAACCCAGGCATGCCGTTCCTTAAAGGAAGAAGGCCTGGAGGTGGTTCTCTTAAACTCCAATCCTGCCACGATCATGACCGACAAGGACATTGCGGACAAGGTCTATATAGAACCTCTGACGCCCGAAGTGGTGGAACAATTGATCTTAAAGGAGCAGCCGGACAGCGTCCTTCCCACCCTGGGGGGACAGGCGGGCTTAAACCTGGCCATGGAGCTGGAGGAATCCGGCTTTTTGAAAGATCATCAGGTACGCCTCATCGGCACCACCTCCGAGACAATCAAGAAGGCGGAGGACCGTCTGGAATTTAAGGCAGCCATGGAGCGCATCGGCGAACCCGTGGCCGCTTCCCTTGTGGTGGAATCCGTGGAGGACGGCCTGGCCTTTGCAAATGAGATCGGCTATCCGGTGGTCTTGCGCCCGGCTTATACCCTGGGTGGCAGCGGCGGCGGGATCGCCCGCAATTCCGGACAGCTCGTGGAGATCCTGGAAAACGGCCTGCGTCTCTCCCGTGTGGGACAGGTTCTGGTGGAGCGCTGCATCGCCGGCTGGAAGGAGATCGAATATGAAGTGATGCGGGATGGCCGCGGGAACTGCATCACCGTATGTAACATGGAAAATATCGATCCCGTGGGCGTGCACACCGGAGACAGCATCGTGGTGGCCCCGTCCCAGACTTTGGGAGATAAGGAATACCAGATGCTTCGGACCTCCGCGCTGAACATCATCGACGAGCTGAAGATCACCGGAGGCTGCAACGTGCAGTACGCCCTTCATCCGGAATCCTTTGAATACTGTGTCATCGAGGTCAATCCCCGTGTCAGCCGCTCTTCCGCCCTAGCCTCCAAGGCGACCGGATATCCCATTGCCAAGGTTGCGGCCAAGATCGCCCTAGGCTATACGCTGGATGAGATCAAGAACGCCATCACCAACAAGACCTATGCCAGCTTTGAGCCCATGCTGGATTACTGTGTGGTCAAGATCCCAAGGCTGCCCTTTGACAAGTTCATCAGCGCCAAGCGGACACTGACCACCCAGATGAAGGCCACCGGAGAGGTCATGAGCATCTGTGATAATTTCGAGGGCGCCCTGATGAAGGCCATCCGTTCCCTGGAGCAGCATGTGGACTGCCTGCTCTCCTATGATTTCTCCCATCTGGACGAGGACGCATTGACGGAACAGCTTTCCATCGTGGACGACATGCGGATCTGGAGGATTGCGGAAGCCCTCCGCAGAGGGTTTGATTATGAGGTCATCCACGACCGGACCAGGATCGATCCCTGGTTTATCGACAAGCTTGCCATCTTGGTGGAGATGGAGCAGTCCCTCCAAAGCCAGGCTCTCACGCCGGAGCTTTTAAAAGAGGCGAAGCGGATGGAATTTCCGGATGCCGTGATCGGCAGGCTCACCGGGAGACCTGAACGGGAGATCCACGATATGCGCCATGCAAACGGCATTGTAGCGGCCTATAAGATGGTAGACACCTGCGCCGCGGAATTTGCCGCCGAGACCCCCTACTACTACTCCGTATTCGGCAGTGAAAACGAGGCGGAAAAAACCAATGACCGGAAGAAAGTCCTGGTTCTGGGCTCCGGCCCCATCCGGATCGGCCAGGGCATCGAGTTTGACTTCTGCTCCGTGCACTGTACCTGGGCATTTTCCCGGGAAGGCTATGAGACGATCATCGTAAACAACAATCCGGAAACGGTCAGCACGGACTTTGACATTGCGGACAAGCTGTATTTTGAACCCCTGACTCCCGAGGATGTGGAAAGCATCGTGGACCTGGAAAAGCCCGACGGCGCGGTGGTGCAGTTCGGCGGACAGACCGCCATCAAGCTGACGGAAAGTCTGATGAAGATGGGAGTTCCGATCCTGGGAACCTCCGCGGAGAATGTGGACAAGGCGGAGGACCGTGAGCTCTTCGACCAGATCCTGGAGGAATGTGAGATCCCCCGTCCCTCCGGCGGAACCGTATTCACCGCCGAGGAGGCCAAGGAGGTGGCGAACCGTCTGGGCTATCCGGTCCTGGTAAGGCCATCCTACGTGTTAGGCGGCCAGGGCATGCAGATTGCCATCAGCGATCATGATATTGACAAATTTATCGGCATCATCAACCGGATCGCACAGGACCATCCGATCCTGGTGGATAAGTATCTCAACGGAAAGGAGATCGAGGTGGACGCGGTCTGCGACGGCGAGGAGATCCTGATCCCGGGGATCATGGAGCACATCGAGCGGGCGGGCATTCACTCCGGGGACAGCATCTCCGTGTATCCGGCCCAGAGCCTGAGCAAGGCTGCCAAGGAGAAGATCGCGGAATACACCCGGAGGCTGGCAAAATCCCTCCATGTCATCGGACTGATCAACATCCAGTTCATTGTCTGCGGGGAGGCGGATGTGTATGTGATCGAGGTCAACCCCCGTTCCAGCCGGACCGTGCCCTATATCAGCAAGGTCACCGGCATCCCCATCGTGCCTCTGGCCTCCCGTGTGATCACAGGCAGTAAGATCCGGGAGCTGGGATATACGCCGGGCCTGCAGAGGGAAGCCGAATACTTTGCGGTCAAGATGCCGGTATTCTCCTTTGAAAAGATCCGCGGCGCGGATATCAGCCTGGGACCGGAGATGAAATCCACCGGGGAATGCTTAGGCATCGCGTCTACATTCGATGAAGCCCTGTACAAGGCATTCCTGGGCGCGGGGATTAAGCTGCCCCGATTCAAGAATATGATCCTCACGGTGCGGGATGAGGACAAGGAGGAAGCGGTAGAGATCGGCCGCAGGTTCGCGAAGATCGGCTATCGGATTTTTGCCACCGCAGGCACCGCCGCCGCATTAAAGGCCGGAGGGGTGAAGGCCATCGCGGTCCGCAAGATCGAACAGGAATCCCCCAACCTGCTGGATCTGATCTTAGGCCATGAGATCGATCTAGTCATTGATACTCCTGCACAGGGCGCGGAGCACGCAAAAGACGGCTTCGTAATCCGGAGAAATGCCATTGAGACCGGGGTCAATGTCCTCACCGCAATGGATACGGCGCGGGCGCTGATCACCAGCCTGGAGAATACAGATATCAAGAAGCTCACGCTGGTTGATATCGCGGAGATAAAATAAGGAGCTGTATGGAACTATGCCGCTTTGCAGCTGCGGCCGGCCTGATACTTTTCAGGCCGTAAGAATCACAAAAAGACAGATCATGCGGGAAAACACGGTTCCCGCCGGTCTGTCTTTTTATACCATCGTATGCAGAAAAGCTGCCAGTAGCAGGCTTTCTGTATGGTATTACTCTACTTGTTATGATTCACAGTCACTTCACTGCCCATTCATCTTCGCCAGCTTTGCGCTCTGGTCCGCGGCGATCAGGCTGTCGATGATCTCGTCCAGATCCCCGCCCAGAATGGTATCCAGCTTGTGCAGAGTCAGCTTGATCCGGTGGTCTGTCACCCGGCCCTGGGGAAAATTATAGGTGCGGATCTTCTCGGAACGGTCCCCGGTCCCCACCTGGCTCTTCCTGGCTTCCGCCTCCGCGTCGTGCTGCTTCGCCAGCTCCAGCTCGTAGAGTCTGGCCCGGAGCACCTTCAATGCCTTGTCCTTATTCTTAAGCTGGGACTTCTCATCCTGGCAGGAGATCACGATTCCCGTGGGAATGTGGGTCAGCCGCACGGCGGAATCCGTTGTATTGACACACTGCCCGCCGTTTCCGGACGCGCGGAACACGTCGAATTTGCAGTCATTCATATCCAGCTCCACATCCACCTCTTCTGCCTCCGGCATGATGGCAACCGTGATCGTGGAGGTATGGATCCGCCCTCCGCTCTCCGTCTCCGGAACACGCTGCACGCGGTGGACGCCGCTTTCATATTTTAATCGGGAAAATGCCCCCTGTCCGGTCAGCATAAAGACGCATTCCTTAAAGCCGCCGATCCCGTTTTCATTCAAAGAGATCATCTCCGGACGCCAGCGCCGGGACTCAGCATAATGTACGTACATGCGGTAGATCTCCGCCGCGAACAAAGCGGCTTCGTCCCCGCCGGCTCCTGCCCGGATCTCCACGATGACGTTTTTATCATCATTGGGGTCCTTGGGCAAAAGCAGGATCTTCAATTCCCGTTCCAGCTCCTCGATCCGTGCCTTGGCTTCGTTCAGCTCTTCCTTGGCCAGCTCCCGCATCTCTTCATCCGACTCTTCCTCCAGCATCGCCAGGCTGTCCTCCACATTCTGCCGGCACTGCTTATATTCCTTAAATGCTTCTACGATGGGAGCCAGGTCGCTCTGCTCCTTCATCAGCTTCCGGAAACGCTCTGTGTCATTGGCCACGTCCGGCTCCTGCAGTTCTCCCATGACCTCCTCATAGCGAATCAGTAAATCCTCTAATCTGTCAAACATCATCTCATCTATCCTCTCTCTGCCCTGCGGTTACAGGCCGCATTTTGACCAGGCGTGCCCTGTAACTCCAAATCTCCACTATCCATCATACACACCGGATACCACCCGGTCAAGTCCTGCCAGATCTTTTTTTACGGAAATCCTCTGAAATCCGGCCTTCCGCATCAATCCTGCGACTTCCCGCGCCTGATCACAGCCGATCTCAAGCAGCAGATATCCTCCCGGCAGCAGATGCGCTCTGCCATCCCGGATGATCCTCCGGTAAAAATCCAGCCCGTCCGCTCCGCCGTCCAGGGCCATGAGCGGATCGTGCGCCCTCACCTCTTCCTGAAGAGTCTCAATCTCGGCCGTTCGGATATAAGGCGGGTTGGACACGATCATCGAAAACCTGCCGTCTATCCTTTCAAACAGGTCGCTTTGGCAAAATACCGCTTCTGTTCCCAGAATTTCCGCATTTTTTCCGGCAGCCTCCAACGCCTGCTCCGACAGATCCGCGCCTGTCCCATATATGAAGTCATAGCCGCATTCCCGCTGCATCAGCTTCAGGATGCTCAGCAGAATACAGCCCGAACCGGTACACATGTCCAGCAGCGTGACCGTCCCCTTTTCCTTCTTCAGAACCGACAGCGCTTCCTCCACGAGAATTTCCGTATCCTGCCGCGGGATCAGCACATGCTCATTGACCAGAAACGGAAATCCCATGAACTCCTGAACTCCGGTCAGATGCTGCAGCGGGATCCGCTGCCCTCTTTTTTCGATCAGATCAAAATATCTGACTTCCTGTTCCGCTTCCAGCTCTCTGCAGCCGTCCGAAAAATAAAGCGCCCGGCTGATGCCTGTCACATGCTCCAGCAGATACCAGGCATCCAGCTCCGCTTCGGGAATCCCATTCTGACGCAGGATTTCTGTTCCCCTGATACATGCTTCCCGGATGGTCCTCATATTCCCTGCGCCTGCTTTTCTGTCACAGGGCTGCCGGCGCCAAAGTTTTCCGCCTGATATTCCTTCCAGTCAAATACGGCCTCCACTGCCTGGATCGCCACCTCGATCATGCTGTCGTCGGGCTCCTTGGTGGTCATGTTCTGTACCCACAGCCCCGGCTGGCTCAACAGGTTCACCACCGGATTGTCGGTGTTACCCGCCAGACGGATGATCTCGTAGGAGACGCCCGCGATCAGGGGCATCAGCGCGATACGCAGCACCACGCGCATGACCTGAGATTCCGCCGTGATAAAGAAGCAGAAGATAATGCTGACGATCATGACAAAGAACAAAAAGCTTGTACCGCACCGCTTATGCTGCCTGGAGCTGATCCGGACATTTTCCACATTCAGATCCAGCCCATGCTCGATGCAGTTGATGCACTTGTGCTCCGCGCCGTGATACATAAAGGTCCTCTGGATGTCCTTCATGCGAGATACCAGGGTAATATAGCCCAGAAAGATCATCACCCGGATCAGACCCTCCAGTACGGTCAATACCCCTCTGGACGTGATCACCTTTTTTAGCAGCCCGCTCAGAAAATACGGCAGAACCATAAAGATTCCGATGGCAAGAACGATGGACAGAACCAGGACAAGAGACATGACCAGGGATTCCTTTTTCTCTTCCTTTGCCGCTTCGTCCGCTGTCAGCTCCCGCGCCTCTCCTTCTTCATCCTCGATGAAGTCCGCCGAAAACATCAGCGCCTTCATTCCCAGCACCAGAGAATCTATAAAATTAAATATCCCCCGGATAAACGGGATCTTGCGCACCGCCCCGGGCACAAAGCTTTTATGCTCCTGCACGCGGACCTCGATCTCCTGATCCGGCCTGCGGACGCCTACCGCATAACGGTCGCCGTTCTTCATCATAATGCCTTCGAGCACGGCCTGTCCGCCTATATTTGAAGATTTCATACTTATCAGCTCCTATATTTCTGAATAAGAAGAGGCTGAGATATATTACCCCAGCCTTCTGCTTTGTTCCATTTATTTGATACCATATTTCTTATTGAACTTATCAACACGTCCACGAGCCTGTGCCGCCTTCTGCTGGCCTGTGTAGAACGGATGGCATTTGGAACAGATTTCCACATGGATGCTCTTGTTGGTGGAGCCTGTTACGAATGTGTTCCCACAGTTGCAAGTCACGGTTGCCTGATGGTACTCCGGATGGATTCCTTCTCTCATGTCTTTCACCTCTCTATTTTCAAAATATTCATTATACTCTCCAAAACAACGTTGATATTGTATCATACCGTACAAACTTTTGCAAGAGATTTTCCACGATTCTCACGTGTTTTTCGAAATGTTTTTTCAAATGTTTTTCAAAATTGCGCTCCGATCCGGAGCTGCGTCAAAATCCTCAGATAAATTTCTGCCGGATGACCATTCTGGTCAGCTCGTCATTGCTCTTTGTCCGTGAGAACATGTTCAGAAGGTTGTCCACCGCCTCATCGGACTTCATGCTGTTCAAAGCCTTCCGGATGATGTAGACCGCGTCCTGCTCTTCCTTGTTCAGAAGCAGGTCTTCCCTTCTCGTACCGGATTTTGGAATATCAATGGCCGGGAATACTCTCCGCTCCTGCAGCTTCCGGTCCAGAACCAGCTCCATATTGCCGGTGCCCTTGAATTCCTCGTACACCACATCATCCATCTTGCTTCCGGTATCCACAAGGGCTGTCGCGAGGATCGTCAGGCTTCCGCCCTCCCGCATATTTCTGGCCGCGCCGAAGATCCGCTTGGGCATGTGCAGGGCCGTGGGGTCAAGACCTCCGGATAAGGTTCTTCCGGACGGGGGCACGATCACATTGTAGGCACGGGCCAGACGAGTGATGCTGTCCAGAAGGATCATGACGTCCTTGCCGTGCTCCACCAGACGCTTCGCCCGCTCGATGACCATCTCAGATACCCGCTTATGATGCTCCGGAAGCTCGTCAAATGTGGAATACACCACTTCCACATTGGGACCTGCGATGGCCTCCCGGATATCCGTCACTTCCTCCGGACGTTCATCGATCAGAAGGATCAGAAGATGGATATTGGGATCCGACTTCTTCACAGAAAGCGCGATCTCCTTTAACAGGGTTGTCTTACCTGCTTTCGGCGGGGATACGATCATACCGCGCTGCCCTTTTCCAATGGGGGACAGCAGGTCTACAATACGCATGGCCATGGTGCAGCCTGGCGTCTCCATCCGCAGACGCTGGTTCGGAAAGATGGGCGTCAGATCTTCAAAGTTGCGGCGCTTCTGCGCATCGGCCGGACGCATGCCGTTGATCGCCGATACATAGAGCAGGGCGCTGAACTTCTCACCCTGGGTCTTGATCCGGGTATTTCCCATCAGGATATCTCCCGTCTTGAGGCCGAACCGCCTGATCTGGGACGGGGAAACATATACGTCATTTTCACCGGGAAGGTAGTTGTCGCTCCGGATAAAGCCGAAGCCGTCCGGCAGCACTTCCAGGATCCCGCTGGCAGTCTTGCCGCTGTCAAGCTGCTCGATATCCGTAGACTCCTTCTTTTCCTTCATCTCTTCCCTTACTTCTTCTTTTGCTTCCTCCTGGGCCGCTTCCTGATTCTCCTTCTCGTCCTGCGCGAGCATCGCGTCGATCAGGTCGCTCTTCTTCATGGTGGAGACCCCTTTCATACTCCTTGCTTTCGCAAGCTCCTTCAACGTAGCAAGAGGCAGTGATTCATACTTCTCTCTCGTCATAAAATTACCTTTCCTTTCTATACTGCTTCATTATTCGGTTGGTGTCTATGGATTTTTTTATGGGTCAGATGGCGGAACTGCTGTTGGATACGGTCATATCTGTTCGGGTAAAAATCAAGAAGTAAAATGACGGTACGGGCAGCTCCTTCTATCTCCTCAAGAATCTTAGTCTGAATTGACTCAAATGAACTAAAACCTGTTTGTATTATACACGAACTCTCAGAAAAAGCAAACCTTTTTTTCAAAAAACTGGTAAATAAAATATAAAATGTTTGGTAAACGTAATTTTTTGTATTTCCGGATTCGTCTTGCGCAGTCACTTTAAGCATGATATGATTAGTTACAGGCCGCTGGCAAACCGGCGTTCTGTAACATAGGATGACCTTAATTAATAAAAAAGCTTCGGTCAGGACCGGAAAGGAATGGTTGGATTTATGACAGATTCTCATCAGAAGCAGGTCCGCTGGGGAGAAAAGCGTTACCACTCGATGGATTATGATTTAAAGCAGACCTACGGGGAAAAGGTCTATAAGATCACATTGAACGGAGGTATGACCTGCCCCAACCGGGACGGCACCGTGGGGCGCGGCGGCTGCATCTTCTGCAGTGCCTCAGGCTCCGGAGATTTTGCCGGCTCCCGTCTGCTCTCGATTACGGAACAGCTCCGGCAGGGAAAGGCGGACCTGGCACTGAAACGCCCTGTGCATTCCTATATCGCCTATTTTCAGGCGTTCACCAATACCTATGCCCCCCTCAGCCATCTGGAACGGATCTTTACGGAAGCGCTCCGGGATCCGGAGGTCAAAATCCTCTCCATCGCGACCCGCCCGGACTGCCTTGGAGAGCCTGTACTGGATCTCTTAGAACGGCTTGCCCGGATCAAGCCTGTCTGGATCGAGCTGGGACTGCAGACCATCCACCCGGCCACTGCCGCATATATCCGGCGGGGCTACGCGCTTCCTGTCTTTGAGCAGGCCGTCCAAAATCTGCGCTGCCGCGGCATTTCCGTGATCGTCCATACCATCCTCTGCCTTCCGGGAGAGACCCGGCAGCAGATGTTCGAGACGCTGGACTATCTGAACCGGAGGGATATCCAGGGGATCAAGCTGCAGCTTCTTCACATCCTGCGGAATACGGACCTTGCCGCCGAATATGAGGCACATCCCTTCCCGGTCCCGGATATGGCAGAATATATCGCCCTGCTGGGAGAATGCATTTCCCGGCTGCGGCCGGATCTCACCATCCACCGCCTGACCGGCGACGGGCCGAAGGAGCTTCTGATCGCGCCGCTCTGGACAGGCAATAAGCGCACCGTACTGAACACACTGCATCAATATCTGAAAGAACAGGATATCTGGCAGGGAAAGGAATATCATGAATGAGACATTTACCTTATATAAACTGATGATCTTATATCTGCTCAAAAAAGTAAAGTTTCCTCTGGCTACCACGCAGATCTCCGACTTGATGCTGGGAATGGAGTATACCAACTATTTCCGGCTCCAGGAAGCCCTGTCCGAGCTCCGGGAAGCCGGCATGATCGAAGCGGAAAATACATACCGGCGCACGCTCTACCACCTCACCGGCGACGGCGCCAGAACGATCCGTCTTCTCCAGGGAAATATCAACCATGAGATCCGGCGGGATATCGATGCCTTTGTGGAAGAAAATGAATACGACTTACGGGAAGCCATGTCCGTGAAGGCTTCCTATTATCTGAATACCAATCACGAATATGAGGCGCGCTGCCAGATCCTGGAGGGGAAGTACAGCCTTCTGGATCTGAAGCTGACCGTCCCCACCAAGGCCGAGGCGGAATCCATTGTCAAAAACTGGAATCTGTCCAGCCAGGATATCTACGGGGAGCTTCTCACGAAGCTATTATAAGGATTAAAAACAGCAGTCCGCAATCACTTCCTCCCCCGCAGGCCTTCCAGGTATTCCCTGATCTGTTTCTCATAGCCGGAATCACTGGGCTCGTAGAACCTGGCTCCCTGCACTTCATCCGGCAGATACTGCTGCTCCACATAATGTCCGGGGTAGTTGTGCACATACTTGTAGCCGGTTCCCCTTCCCAGGTTCTTTGCCCCTTTATAATGGGCATCCTGGAGATGGACGGGAACCGATGTCCGGGTTTGGCGCACGCTTTCCCCGGCCGCCGCGATGGCCATGACCGCGGAATTGCTTTTGGGCGCGGACGCCACATACAGGACGGCCTGGGAGAGGATGATCTCCGCCTCGGGCATTCCGATGCGCTCCACTGCCTGGGCTGCCGATACTGCCACTGTCAGCGCCTGGGGATCCGCATTTCCCACATCCTCGGACGCGCAGATCATGATCCGGCGCGCGATGAACTTGATATCCTCCCCCGCGTACAGCATTTTTGCCAGATAATACACCGCCGCATCCGGATCCGATCCCCGCATGCTCTTGATAAATGCCGAGATCGTGTCATAGTGGTTGTCTCCCGTCTTGTCGTAGTGCACCACACGCTTCTGGATGCATTCCGAAGCCACCTCCAGGGTGATGTGGATCAGGCCGTCCTCGCTGCGGTCTGTAGTCAGGATCCCCAGTTCCACCGCATTGAGCGCGTTTCTGGCATCCCCTCCGGAAATATCCGCCAGGAAATCCAGGGCATCCTCGTCAATCTCCGCATGGAAGGAGCCCATCCCCTTTTCCTTGTCATACACCGCCCTGCGCAGGATCGTCTTGATATCCTCCTGATCCAGCGCATGGAGCTCAAAGATGCTGGATCTGGACAGCAGCGCTCCATTGACCTCAAAATACGGGTTTTCCGTAGTCGCCCCGATCAGCGTGATGGTGCCGTCCTCCACAAACGGAAGCAGATAATCCTGCTGTCCTTTGTTGAAACGGTGGATCTCATCGATAAACAGGATGGTCTTCTTCTGATACATCCCCAGCAGTTCTTTTGCCTCTTGAATGACCTGCTCCATGTCCTTCTTGCCCGCGGATGTGGCATTGATCTGCTTGAATTCCGAGCGGGTGGTATTGGCGATCACCTTTGCCAGGGTCGTCTTCCCGGTTCCCGGAGGCCCGTAAAAAATGATGGAGCCCAGCTTGTCCGCCCGGATGGCCCGGTACAAAAGCTTGTCCTTCCCGATGATATGCCTCTGTCCCGCCACCTCATCCAGGGTTGCGGGCCGCATCCTGGATGCCAGAGGAGACTCCTTTTCCTGCTGTGTTTCTCTCATATAATCAAATAAATCCATATTCAATCCCTCTTCTTTTTTCAAGTATCAATGCCGGCCAAAGTGCGGATCACTTCCCCTGCGATCAAAAGCCCCGCCGCCGGCGGAACGAAGGAGATGCTTCCCGGTACGGCCCGGCGTCCTTCCTGCGCTTCCTCCGGCATCCGTCCGGAGACATCTGCCGGCTGTTCTCTGGAATACAGTACCTTTAAATGGGGGATCCCTCTGGCCTTCATCTCCCTGCGCATCACCTTGCAGAGCGGGCAGACACTGGTCTCTGACAGATCCGCGATCTCAAACAGCTCCGGGTGCAGCTTATTTCCCGTTCCCATACTGCTGATCAAAGGAATTCCCTCACGCTGCGCCCATTCCGCAATGGTCAGCTTCGCTGTCACGGTGTCTACCGCGTCCACAATGTAATCCGGCTTTGTTTCAAACAGCTCGGACAGGTCTTCTTTCAGGATAAAGCGTTCGTAAGTCTGAACCCGGATCTTTGGGCAGACGGCCCGGATCTGCTCCTCCATGACCTTCGTCTTGTACCGTCCGACCGTATGGTGGTATGCCACGCACTGGCGGTTGATATTGGTCAGAGAAACCTTGTCATTGTCGATCAGGATCAGGCTGCCCACTCCGCTGCGCGCGAGGGCGTCAATGCAGTGGGAGCCTACGCCGCCTACGCCGAATACCGCCACCTCGGCCTTTTTCAAACGCTCCATCGCCTCCGGGCCGATCAGAAGCTCCGTTCTGGAAAATTCATGTATCATCGTTTCTGTTTTCTCCTGTATTTTTTAAGGAGCTGTAGAAAAATAAGCGATACAGACTGCACAGGATATTTCTACAGATCCGGACCGTCACTCTAAGAGCAGTTCGTCAACCGTAACGAATTGATAGCCCTCGGCTTCCAAAAGATCTACAATCCGCAGGGCCGCCCTCACAGAGCTTTTATAACAGTCATGTAACAAGATAATATCATTTTCTTCCACTTCCGTCACTACTTTATTTACAATTTCATCCTCATTTTCCGTGGCCCAGTCCAAAGGGTCCACCGTCCACATGACAGGAAGCACATGGATCCTCTGCTCCAGCTTCTTCTGCCACAGGCCGAAGGGGGGCCGCATATATTCCACCGGCGCGCCGGTGATCTCCGAGATCAGGTCATTGGTGGCCTTGATCTCCTGGTAGGCCGTGTCATTGCTCACCCGCGTGATCTCCACATGGTTGTATGTGTGATTGCCCACCAGGTGTCCTTCCTCCCACTCTCTCTTCACGATGTCCGCATTATTTCCCGCCTCGATATTTTTCCCGATCAGAAAAAATGTAGCCTTTACGCCGCGTTCCTTCAATCCGTCCAGCAAAAAAGGCGTAAACTGCGCGTTCGGACCATCGTCAAAGGTCAGGGCGATCTTCGGCTTTTCCATTTTTTTGTCCGTTTCTTTTTTCGTTCTTTCCGAACGGATCAGATACAGTGTTTCCCCTGTGTCATTCTGCGCGTTTCCGCCTGCCGCCCCGGGGACGCAGATTCCCAACAGCAGCAGGATATAGATCAATCCGATTCCCTGCATCCATCTTTTCATGATTTGCCTTCCGGTTCCCTTTATTCTTTTCAATATATGCATTGTACTTTTAATTTATTGATGCTATAATGTAATGCGCTGATGCGCAAAATAAAGGAGGTTTATTTCTGAAATGCAGAATACACAGACAAAAGAAAACAAAATGGGGGTCATGCCGGTTCCCAGGCTGTTGATCACCATGTCCCTGCCTATGATGCTATCCATGCTGGTACAGGCGCTGTACAATATTGTGGACAGTATTTTCGTGGCCCAGATCAATGAAAATGCACTGACCGCCGTGTCGCTCGCGTTTCCGATTCAAAGCCTGATGATTGCCATTTCCGCAGGAACCGGCGTGGGGATCAATGCCCTGCTCTCCCGCAATCTGGGGGAGAAAAAATTCGAGGACGCGAACCGGGCCGCCAAAAACGGAATCTTTCTCGCCCTTGTCAGCTTCGCGCTCATGGCCCTCATCGGCCTCACCTGCTCCCACAGCTTTTTCCGGCTGCAGACCCGGGATGAACAGATCGTCACCTATGGTACTCAATATCTGACGATCATCTGCATCCTCTCCATCGGAATCTTTATGCAGATGACCCTGGAACGTCTCCTGCAGTCCACCGGAAAGACCGTCTATACCATGATCACGCAGGGGATCGGGGCGATCATCAATATTATCATGGATCCCATCCTGATCTTCGGCCTGTTCGGATTTCCCAGGCTGGAGGTAGCCGGAGCCGCCATCGCCACAGTGACCGGGCAGATCGTTGCCGTTACCCTTTCGGTCTACTTTAACTGTACCAAAAACAAAGAACTGAATCTGAATATGAAAGGATTCCGCCCGGATAAAAAAATTATTGCTACCATCTATCAGGTTGGCGTGCCGTCGATCATCATGCAGTCCATCGGTTCCGTCATGGTATTTGGAATGAACAAGATCCTGCTTATGTTCTCTTCCACCGCCGCTGCGGTGTTCGGCGTTTATTTTAAGCTGCAGAGCTTTATCTTCATGCCGATATTCGGGCTTAACAATGGCATGATCCCGATTATCGCCTACAATTACGGCGCCAGAAATAGAAAACGGATCGAAGCCACCATGAAGCTGAGCATCGGCCTGGCAGTGGGCATCATGTTCGTTGGGCTGGCCGTGTTCCAGATATTTCCAAAACAGCTTCTGGGCTTTTTCGACGCTTCCGAGCATATGCTGGAGATCGGGGTGCCCGCGCTGCGTATCATCAGCCTGAGCTTTATCTTTGCCGGGTACTGTATCATTGTAGGCTCTGTTTTTCAGGCTTTGGGAAATGGTGTCTACAGCCTGGTCGTATCGGCGGCGAGACAGCTCCTGGTGATCCTTCCGGCGGCATACCTTTTCGCCGTACTGTCCGGTCTGTCCATGGTATGGTGGTCGATTCCCCTTGCAGAGATTGTCTCCGTGGTTCTCTCCACCCTGCTGTTTAAAAGGATCCGGGTTCTGAAAATCGAGTCCTTGGACAATCCTCTTGAATAAAAAGGCTGTATGCTGCATAAGTTTGCGTGATCCGTGATACCTCACAGCAATCTCATGCAGCAATACAGTCTTTTTTCTCTGAATCCAATACAGCATTGCGCCATTATTCATCACATAGTGATCCCTGCAAAATAATATAAAAAAAGAAACCTCTCAAGAAAATCAATCTCGAAAGGTCTCCATCTTCATTCCGTATAAAGCTGCCTAGCGGATTTGAACCGCCGACCTCATCCTTACCAAGGATGCGCGCTACCTGCTGCGCCAAGGCAGCCTGCAACATGTCTGAATCTTCCGCTCAAGTCGAAGCATCATGTCACACAACGCTATAAGTATACAATAAAACACTCCGATTTGTCAATATTTTTTTCGGAATTTGTCATATTTTTTCAGAATCGAGTAGAACCGTAAACGGCCCGTCATTGACCAGGCTGACCTTCATTTCCGCTCCGAAGCTGCCAGTCTCCACAATCGGTACGTTTTCACGGCATTTTGCGATGATATACTCATAAAGCGCATTCGCCTTTTGGGGAGAACCTGCCTCCGTAAAGCTGGGGCGGTTTCCCTTTTTACAATTGGCGTACAGCGTAAACTGGGAGATCAGGAGCAGCTCCCCTTTCACATCCGCCAGGGACAGATTCGTCTTTCCGTTTTCATCCTCAAAGACGCGAAGCCCGGTCAGCTTCCTTACCAGCTTGTCCGCGGTTTCCTCGGTATCCTCCTCGGCAACCCCGATCAATACCAGGAGTCCCTTCCCAATCTTTCCGATTACAGTTCCGTCCACGGATACGCTGGACTGCGTGACCCTCTGTATTACAAATCTCATAATTGTACTCCTGTCCTTTCCAAAAGCTTCCCTGCCTTCGTCTTGATCCGCTGTAGCGCATTGTCGATCGTCTTGGGGCTTTTATTCAGAATTTCCGCAATGGTCCGGTAATCGGTTCCCATCAGATGCAGGTAGAGCACATGGTTTTCCAGCGCGCTCAAAGCCCCTTTCAGATTCTCCACAAAAACTTCCACATACTCTTTTCCGAAATACAGCACCTCCGGATTGTTGTCTACCTCAGACCGGATCTTGTCGATCAGCGGGATCTCCTTGCTCTCGTCGTCATCAGCTTCCACCTCATACAGAGACACATAGGAATTCAGCGGCAAATGCTTTTTCCGCCTGGAAGCTTCGATGGCGCTGTACATCTGGCGGGATACGCACAATTCTGCAAAGCTCTGGAAGCTGTTCCCCTGCTCCGGATCAAAATTCTGCACGGCTTTCATCAGTCCGATCATCCCCTCCTGGATCAGATCGTCATTCTCCCCGCCGATCAGGAACATCTCCCTTGCCTTACGGCGCACCATGGATTTATATTTCACCATCAGATAATCCATGATATCCCGCTCCCCTGCCCGAAGCCGGGACAGAAGCTCTTCATCTGTCATCGTATCATATATTCCCAAGTTTTTTCCTCCAGACCCGAAAGCCCTTACTTTTTGACTCATGCGAAGCGTTACAGGCCACACCCTCACCAGGCGCGCGCTGTAACTCAGGCCGTCAGACGTTCTTAAGCATCCGCTGCCGCGCGATCTCATAGGACAGCATCCCGGCTGCCACCGATGCATTGAGGGAATTGATCTCCCCCTTCATCGGGATTCCTGCCAGAAAATCACACCGTTCTCTGACCAGCCGCCCCACGCCTTCCCCTTCATTGCCGATGACCAGGCCGATGGGTCCTGTCAGATTCATCTCACAGGGAACCTTTCCGTCCATGTCCGCGCAGACGAACCAGAGCCCCTTTTCCTTCAGCTCTTCGATGGTCTTTGCCAGATTGGTGACCTTGGCCACCGGGGTATAATTCAGCGCCCCGGCGGATGTCTTGGCCACCGTAGAGGTCAGGCCCGAGGCCCGGCGCTTCGGAATGATCACCCCGTGGGCCCCCATCACATTGGCTGTCCGGATGATTGCCCCAAGGTTATGGGGATCTTCAATATTGTCCAGCAGGATCAAAAAAGGATCCTCCCCCTTTTTCTCTGCCAGCTCCAGCATGTCCTCCACCCGGGCATATTCATAGGCCGCTCCGTAGGCAATGACCCCCTGATGCTTTCCGGTCGCGGAAATCTGGTTCAGCCGTTCCTTTCCCACAAAATTCAGGATCACATCGTGCTTCTTTGCCTCCCGGACGATGGTACGGATCGGACCGTCCTGGCATCCGTCCAGTACAAACAGCTTGTCTACCGGTTTTCCTGAGCGAAACGCTTCCAGAACGGCATTTCGTCCTTCGATCACCAGAGACTGCTCCTGCTGCTCCTTTTCGTTCCCAAAAGCCCGGCTCCCCGTCCTGTTTTCTGTCTTATCCATATATGATATACTCCTGTTTTCATTCCTTCTCTTCCAGGCTATCCAGCCCGATCTTGACCAGCTGCATCAGACGGGCATACCTTTTTTTCAGAAACAGGTATCCCACCAGCGCCTCAAATCCGGTGGCCCTGCGGTAATCCGTGATAGTCTGGTTTTTTGCCGCGGATACGGACCTGGTATTGCGTCCCCTGCGGTAAATGGCATGCTCCTCCTCCGTCAGATGAGGCTGCATGGCACGCATCATCCGTGACTGGGCGGAAGCCTGCACATAGCTGCTGGTCTCTTCATGCAGCCTGTGAACCTGCTTATTTCCCCTGCTGACCACCATGCTCTTGATGATCAGGTCATAGACGCAGTCCCCCATATAGGCCAGGACAAGGGGCGAATAGCTGTCCACATCCGTCTCCGGAAGCCCCAGCACCTCCCGGATCTGATCATAAAACTCAAATGTTATGCCCTTTTCCATTGCACTCCTTCTCGTGTGTCCTTCAAAATGATCCCTCTCGCAAGCAGCTCATCCCGGATCTCGTCAGCCCTTGCAAAATTCTTTTCCTTCCTTGCCGCCTGCCGTTCCTCGATCAATGCCTCAATATCCGCGTCCAGCAGCTCTTCCTTTTTCTCCACGATGATCCCCAGCACATCCGTCAGCTTCCCGAGCACATCCAGGATTCCCTGCAGGTATTCTTTCGAGCTGTCCCCGTCCGCCGTCGTATTGGCATACTTCACCAGCTCAAATACAGCCGCCACCGCGTCCGCCGTATTAAAATCATCGTCCATCGCTTTCTCGAAGCCCTCCACATACTCCCGGGTCTTCGCAAATGCTTCCTTCTCGGATTCGTTCATGGCCTCCGCCTGTGCGTTTTTCATCAAAAATCTCAGGTTCTCCGCCGCCGTCACGATCCGCTCCAGTCCGTTTTTCGCTGACTCCATCAGCTCTGCGCTGAAATTCAGCGGGCTGCGGTAATGAGCGCTGAGCATAAAGAACCGCAGGATCTGGAGGTCATATTTCTCACTGATCTCACGAACCGTAAAGAAATTTCCGAGAGATTTGGACATTTTCCGATTGTCGATATTCAAAAATCCATTGTGGAGCCAGTATTTTGCAAATTCCTTTCCGTTTGCCGCCTCACTCTGGGCAATCTCGTTCTCATGGTGCGGGAAGATCAGGTCCTCTCCGCCTGCATGGATATCAATCTGCTCTCCCAGATATTTTTTCGACATCTCCGAGCACTCGATATGCCAGCCAGGCCGTCCCTCGCTCCAGGGCGACTCCCATGCGGGCTCCCCTTCCTTTTTCGGCTTCCAGAGCACAAAATCCAGGGGATCCTCTTTTTCGTCCTCCCCGGTCACAAGAAGGGAACGGTTTCCGGAACGCAGGTCATCCAGATTCTTATGGGACAGTTTCCCATAATCCGCAAATTTTCTGGTACGGTAATATACGGTACCGTTTTTCTCATAGGCAAAGCCCTTGTCGATCAGCGTCCGTATCAACTCGATCATGCCGCCGATCTCCTCCGTCGCAAGGGGATGCGTGGTGGCCGGCTTTACATTCATACCCTCCATGTCCTTCTTGCATTCCGCAATATAGCGTTTGGAAATCTCATCTGCCGTAACGCCTTCCTCGATCGCCTTTTTGATGATCTTGTCGTCCACATCTGTAAAATTGGACACAAAATTCACCTCATATCCCTTGTATTCAAAATATCTGCGGACCGTATCAAACACGATCATCGGCCTTGCATTTCCGATGTGGATAAAATTGTAGACTGTGGGACCGCAGACATACATCTTGACCTTATCCTGCTCTAAAGGCACGAACTCCTCTTTTTTCTTTGACATCGTATTATATAATTTCATCACGCTCTTCCTCTCTTCCTGATCTGTTTCGTAAGAGAACTGCCGGCCTCATGCCGTTTGCCGCCAGACAGCTCCCGTCTGTTTTTTCCAGCCGCGGCTATTCTGCGCCGTTTCTGCGGCATCAATGCTTATGCTGCCAGGAACTCATCCGCTTCTCCATCTCTGACATCTGCTTTTTCAACTGCTGATTCTCCTGCTGCAGCGCCCGGATATCATTCAGCACCGGATCCGGCAGATGCACATGATCCATCTCCGTGCGGGGCACCTTCTGGTTGCCCATCCGGACCACACGCCCCGGAACGCCCACTACGGTACAGTTGGGAGGTACCTCCTCGAGCACCACGGAGCCCGCCCCGATCTTGGAATTTTCCCCGATGGTAAAGGAACCCAGGATCTTGGCTCCGGCGCTGACCATAACATTGTCCTTCAAAGTCGGATGCCGTTTTCCCTTTTCCTTCCCGGTCCCTCCCAGCGTCACACCCTGGTAGAGCGTCACATTGTCGCCGATAATGGTGGTCTCTCCAATGATCACGCCGCTTCCGTGGTCAATGAACAGCCCCTTTCCGATCCGCGCTCCCGGGTGGATCTCAATCCCAGTCTTCCTTGTCGCCCTCTGGGAAATCCACCGGGCCAGGAAATAGTGCTTCCTCCGATACAGCTTATGAGCCACACGGTAGCTTAAGATCACCTTAAAGCTGGGATACAGAAGTACCTCCATATTGGACTTGATCGCCGGATCCCGCTCCCGGATCACCTGGATTTCCTCTTTGATATAAGATATGATTCCCATTTACAACCTCCCCGCGTCCGCGGCCCCTGTCGTCAGGCAAAAGCTCTGATGACAGCGCGCGGCCGCTTGCTTCCTCTATACGATCTCATTCAGCCAGACATTTTTGAGCACCTTCAGCTTTTTCATCTCCGCCTTCAAATGCTCTGTCATGATCACGTCCTCTTCCTGTGCCGCCTCTTCGATCGTCCGGTAACCAAACAACAGGCTCGTCAGAGCGCCGATGGTCAGTACGCCTTCCGAATCCTCTGTCTCCCGCACCCGGACCTTACCGCCGTCGGTCTCTCCGCCCTGAATCCGCCAGACCCGACTGTTCTGCGGCAGAAAAGGATCCAGCACCGCAAAGGAGCAGTCCATCTCCTGGCCTTCCCGGACTTTCATGCAGGAAAGCATGCTCTCCAGATGAAGGATCCGGGCCATGATCATGGGGACCCTTTTTGTCCCTTTTTCCCATGCATAGAGCTTCACACGGTCTCCTCTGCCCTCCGTCAACGCGAGCACGGCCTGCGCAAACGCCGCCTCATATTCCGGAAGATACAGCGGTTCCCGGATCTCCAGCCCGTCTTCGTCTGCGTAGAGAAAAAAGCCCGCAAGCCTTCCCTCCGCCCGGATCAGCCGGATCCCGCCGTGTTCACTCTGCTGTTCAAAAATCAGTGTATGATAATATTCCTCATTTCGTTCCGCATAGACCTGCCATTTTTCTGTGAAATGCGCTTCCACAAATGCACAGATCTCCCCTGCGTCCCCCATCGACGCATCCTCAAAAGTCACCGTCTTGCAGGAGAGATGTCCGAAAGACAGCATATCCTGCTGCTCAAAGCAGCCTGGATCCGCCCCGCCCTCCTCCGTCTGGCTCTGGTCATATACAAACCGGAAATCATAGGGTGTATAGATCCTTTCCGCGGCCGGCATCAGGAACGTAAAGGGCTCCTTCCTGCCGTACATCTCCTCCATGGCACGGCGCAAAAGCGCTCCCATATAGCCCCGCTTCCGGTAGGCGCATTCCGTGGCGACTCCGACAATATAATGACAGGGCCGGGAATCCTCCTCGATCCACAGGGTATAGGGATTGAGCTGAAGCATGGAGCGGATCCCGCCGTCCTCCTCAATCACAAAAATCTCATTATCCTTTGTCTTAAAATAATAATAATAATCCAAGAATTCTTTGGAATCCTCTGAAAACACAGTTTCCCACAGCTCTCTTGTGTTCCGGTGTTCACCTGGTTCCAGCTTCCGAAGCTCCATCCTGTTTTTGTTTCCTTTTCTGGCCGACACTCTGTCACTCCCTATCCGCAGAAAGCCGCTGACAGCCGGAACAGGATTCACAGGCCCCGCTTCCGGGTGTCACGTCCACACTGCTGTAGTTCATGAACTTCTCCAGAAGGCACACCGCCTGGGCAGAGATTCCCTCTCCCGTACCGGTAAATCCAAGCCCTTCCTCCGTAGTCGCTTTGATATTGACCTGATCAACGGATATCTTCAGCGCTTCCGCAATATTCTTTCTCATCGTTTCGATATGGGGCAGCATCTTCGGCTTCTGCGCAATGATCGTCGCATCAATATTTTCTATCAGATACTTCTGCTCGTCCAAAAGCGCTGCCACCTGTTCCAGAAGCCGGATACTGGAGATTCCCTTGTACTTCGGGTCCGTATCCGGAAAATGCATTCCGATGTCTCCCAGGGCCGCAGCCCCAAGAAGCGCATCCATCACCGCATGGGCCAGCACATCCGCATCCGAATGCCCCAAAAGCCCTTTTTCATAGGGAATCTTCACTCCTCCGAGTATCAGATCCCTTCCTTCCGTCAATCGATGGACGTCATAACCCATTCCTACACGCATATTCTGTCTCCTTTTTTGATCCGCCCGCAGAAAGGACGTATTTTATTACTGTTCAGAATGGCAGCTTACATACATATTTATACGCAATTCCAAACAGTTAAATCATTTTTTCCATACCGTCGTGTCCGGTCCGACTGTCTGCAGCTGCACCGTTGCAGAGCTGGCCGCTGTCTGCCCGCGCGGCTTCTGTTCCGGCAGGGAAGATCCCTCTGCCCCTTCTGCCTGGTGTCCTTCATTCAACAGGACCATCGGAGCCGTCCGGAACATGGACTGATCCCGGACAGGCATTGCGGAATAAGGCGGATCCATCTCCAGCGGATACTCCGCCGCCCGCTCCTCCAGCGCTCTTTTTATGACACCGCCCACAAGGATGATCAGGTACACTGCCCCGACCAGGATAAATACGGCTGCGATCCCGCACATGACTTCCTGATTCCCCGGGCGGATCTCCAGGATGGTGTTCAGCAGCGTCACTCCGACAAATATAAGATAGGCTCCCGCCAGCAGCTTCAAAACAAAACCAATTCTTCGACCCAACAATTTATCCTCCGTACAATGTTTCCACAAATCGCTATACCATTATAACATGAAAAATAGTTCCCGAAAAGGAAAAAGAAGAGTTTCCACGAAACTCTTCTTTTACAGTAGCGGAAACTGGATTTGAACCAGCGACACCACGGGTATGAACCGTGTGCTCTAGCCAACTGAGCTATTCCGCCATATATACTTTTGAGAAAATCCTGGGGCCTATAGGGCTCGAACCTATGACCCTCTGCTTGTAAGGCAGATGCTCTCCCAGCTGAGCTAAGACCCCATAACTCTCTGTGGGTTCCTCTTTCCCGAACCCGCTTTGCTATTATACTATTAAGAGAACCAACTTGTCAACACTTTTTTCGATTTTTTTCGCATCTTTTTTTCAAGGCATAAAAGAGGCCGGATTCCGCTCAGATCCGTCTGCCTTTGTGAGCGGAATCCGGCCTCTTTCTACTTTGTCGTGCTTCCAAAGCCTCCGTTGCGCACGTCGGTCACATCATCATCGGTTGTGATTCCGTATTCCACAAAGATCCCCTGCATGAATCCTTCCCCCGGGGCAATCTCCACAGTCTTCCCCTCTTTGGAATCATTGGTCAGCTTTGCAAAAATATGCCCTTCATTATCGGAATAAAAATAATCGCTGTCAATGATGCCCACCGTGTTGTTGAGCTGCAGCCGGTACTTGAAGCCCAGTCCGCTCCTGGGGTAGCATTTCAGCACCCAGCCGGCCTCCATCTCCGCCCGGATCCCGGTAGGGATCTTCACGGTCTTACCGGGCGCCAGGTCAATCTGAACCGGGGCATAAAAATCATACCCTGCGGAGCCTGCCGTTGCCCGTCTCGGAAGCTTCACGGCCTGATAGACCGCAAGAGCGTCCTCACTGCTGCTTTCCGGAAAGGTATCCGCCCAGTCCTTCAAAAACTGTTCCTCACTGACTTTATGAAATTTCGCTATTCTCTGCATATCGTTTCTCCTGCCTTCAGACTCTTTTGTACGTCGATCACCTTCTGGTTTCTGCTTCCGCGCCAGGGCAGAAGGGAATCCTTCTGGGCTTCTATATATCTGCCGTCCACGACCACATCCAGAAACGGGACTGCCCGTTCCCCCTTGATCTCCTCCCACTGGTACCCGGTATAGAGCCACTGGGTCTTGTCCGGATATTTTGCGCGGATCTCCCTTGCCAGGCCTGCGATCGCCTCCCGGTTTCCCGCATACAGCGGATCTCCTCCGCTGTAGGTGATCCCGTTGATATAGCTGTGATCCAGCTGGGCAAAAAGCTCCTGCCGGGCAGCCTCGTCAAATTCCAGGCCGCCTTTGGCGTCCCATGTCACCGGGTTATGGCAGCCCGGACAGGCATGGGAACATCCGGCCACCCACAATACGACCCGAAGTCCTTCCCCGTTCAGCATATCATCTTTTGTAATATTATGGTACTGCATGGTTACATACTTTTCCTTTCCGCGATCTCTGCCATCTTCGCCTCATTCAGGCGGGTGTCGCCTTTGACCCTGGAATAGGACAGATAGCCGTTCATCCGATCGATCTTCGTCAGGTTTTTGCTGCCGCATACCGGACAGACATCCATATCCAGCTCCTCATGGCCGCACTCATCGCAGTAAGCCAGCGACAGGTTCACGCCTTCGTAATAGCCCTTCTTCATGGCTCTGCGGACCAGGGCGCGGATGGCCTCTTTATTGTAGCTGACCGGATACTTCACATACTGGATCTTGCCGCCGTTGCTTAAATTCCAGAAGCGCCCCTCCAGATTCTGCTTCTCGATGGGGGTCAGATCCTCGCTGACATGGCAGTGGAAGCTGTTGCTCACATACTCCCGATCCGATACATTTTCAATGATCCCGTATTTCTTCCGGAACTGGTGTACCTGCACGCCGCACAGATTCTCTGCCGGAGTTCCGTAGATGGCATAGAGATGCCCGTCCTCCTTCTTGAACTCCGTCACCCGGTCATTGATATACTGCAGGGTTTCCAGCGCAAAGGCTCCGTCCTCCGCAATGGATTTTTTATTGTAAAGCTGCTGCAGCTCATTCAAGGCCGTGATCCCGAAGGATGCGGTGGCTGATCTCAGCAGCGGCTTGATCTTGTCATACAATCCCAGATGCCCTCCGTAAAAACCGCCTTCGCAGTAAGCCAGCGGATTCGTGGAGGCCTTCATCTCTCCCAGATAATCATAGGTCCTCTGATGGAGCTTGCGGATCAGGTTCAGATAATAGTCCAGCTCCTCAAAGAAGTCCCGGCTCTCCTGTCTGGCCTTTGCCAGGATCATCGGGAGATGGAGGCTGATGGCGCCGATATTGAACCTTCCCACAAAGATCGGCGTATCCTCTTCATCTGCCGGCTCCATGCCTCCCCGCTCGTACCAGGGGGACAAAAATGCCCGGCAGCCCATGGGGCTGATGATCTTCCCGTACTTTTTGTACATGCTGGGCACATAGCCTTCACCGGTGAGGCTCAGCCAGTCGGGATACATGGTCTTGCTGGAGCATTCGATCCCGGCCTCAAACACGTCCTCCAGTGGACCTCCCGGCCCGTGCAGCTTCTCATCATAGAGGAACACGATCTTCGGGAACAGCACCGGCTTCTTATGACCTGCCTTGCCCTGTCCCTTTTTGCGCACCTCCAGCATGGTCTTAGTCACCAGCTTGCCGTATTCGCTGGTCCGGGTGCCTGCCGTCACGGTGATAAAGGGGTAATCGCCCCGGCTGGAAGAAACCGAATTGAACTTGTACTCCCATCCCTGGAAGCCCTGCTCCATCTCCTTCTCCAGATCCTTCCATGCCACCTCCTGGACCTTCTCCTCTGCCAGTCCCAGATCCCGGTACTTCTGGATCAGCTTCTTGTGAGACTTCTCTGCATAAGGCTCCAGGATCTCGTCCACGCTGGGCACCGTAAAGCCGCCGTACTGCTGGCTCGCCGCGCTCAAGACGATATCTCCGATCACGTCGAAGGCCGTATCCAGTGTCTTAGGCTCGTTGTACCAGAGATTCCCCATCTCAAAGCCCCCGCTCAAGACATTCTGCACATCGAACAGGCAGCAGTTCATGGTATCTCTCCGGGCGGACATGTCATGGATATAGATGTAGCCGTCCCGGATGGCCTGGATCTCCTCCACCGTCAGGAAGAACTTTTTATATAATTCCTTATTCAGTTCGTTAAAGATCAGGCTGCGCTTGGTGGATACAAGCGCGCTGTCCGTATTGCTGTTTTCCTTGTCTCCGATATACATGATAGACTGGCTCTTTTTATAAACCTCATCCAGCATCTGTACGAAATCCTGCTTGTAATTCCGATAATCCTTATAGCTCTTCGCCACTGCCGGATTGACGGCCTCCAGGGCACTCTCCACCACATTGTGCATCTGTGCGATCCGGATCTCCGATACATTCATCTTCTTCACCCGGTCCTCCACAAACCTGCAGATAAAATCCAGTTCCTCGTCCGTAAATGTGACCAAAGCCCTGTAAGCAGATTTATTCACCGCCACAACAACCTTCTGCACATTAAAATCTTCTTTTGTGCCGTCCTTCTTCACTACACTGATCATGCCCTGCGCCTCCTGTCAAATCCTATAAATCCCTATATTTAGTGCTCGTTTCACCAATCTTCCGCTAGATAAAGTGGTCGGTATTTAACAGTGTATCATCTATCCGTATTTCCGTCAACCTCCAAATTTCACAAAAAATCAGTGAAAATTTTTGAGCCTTACTGCTGTTCCGACTTTTTTTGTTCCGGCTCTTTTCTTTTGCCTTCTACTGCCTCAATACAATCCACAATTTTATCATTGTCGAACCCCTGCGCTCTTAACCAGTCAATTAAATTCAGAACCTCTTATGCTGTCATAAACTTTAATACCTCTATTTTTATTCTCCTCCTTTCCTCCGTATCTAAACAATTCATACGGTGCAAAGTCAGCTGAAATCCGGCGTTCCGTACAGGTCATACGGAGTCACCTGATATACATAATAGTTCAGCCAGTTGGAATACAGGTTATTGGCATGCGACCGCCAGATCAGGTTCGGCTTGTTGTTCGGGTCATTTCCCGGATAATAATTAACCGGCATCTGAATTTCCAGCCCTTTCCCCAGATCCCGTTTATACTCGCTGTCCAGTGTCATCCGGTCATACTCCGGATGCCCCATAACAAAGATCTGCCGGCCCTCCTTTGCCATGCACAAAAAGACCCCTGCCTCCTCGGAATCCGCCAGGATCATCATGCGCTCATCCTGTTCCAGCAACGCCTGGGGCACCTCCGTATGCCTGGAATGGGGCGCGTAGAACACATCGTCAAAGCCTCTCACCAGAGGGATCTTGCGGTTCCGCACATGATGCGGGAAGATCCCGAATTTTTTTTCCGCCAGGGGAGCCTTGTCGATCCCATAGTGATAGTAAATCCCCGCCTGAGCTCCCCAGCACAGATGCAGGGTGGAGGTTACATTGGTCACGGTCCAATCCATGATCTCCTTTAACTCCTCCCAGTAATCCACTTCCTCAAAAGGCATCTGCTCCACCGGAGCCCCGGTGATGATGAATCCGTCAAACCTTTGTTTTTTGATTGCCTCAAAGGGCTCATAAAACTTGTAAATATGGCTGGTGGACGTGTTCTTGGACACATGGCTGGACACCCGCACAAATGTCACATCCGTCTGCAGGGGCGTATTGGACAGGGAGCGCAGGATCTGCAGCTCCGTATCTTCTTTTAAAGGCATCAGGTTCAAAAGCCCGATGCTGATGGGACGGATCTCCTGATGGGCCGCCCGGTATTCATCCATGACAAAAATATTTTCCTGTTCCAGGACTTCTTTGATCGGCAGGTCATTTTGCACTCTGATCGGCATTTTTCTTTTCCTCGTCTTTCCTCAGTTCATTTTCATTGGAGTGTACGTAGGTTCCGTCCGAATCCACGTAGCTGTACTCATCATAGCAGTTTGTATCCATGGGGAGAGCCTTCTCCTCCAGTCTGTGGTTGATCAGCATCCGTACAATATAATAGATCACGGCAAAGGTAGGTACTCCCAGGATCATCCCCACAAAACCGAACAGTCCGCCGCCCAGCAGGATGGAAAATACCACCCAGAACGCGGATAACCCAGTGGAATTGCCCAGGATCTTGGGTCCAATGATATTCCCGTCCAGCTGCTGCAGGATCAGGATAAATATCGCAAAATAGATGCCCATCTTCGGGTCGGACAGCATGATCAGTATGGCGCTCGGTATGGCGCCGATATAAGGCCCGAAAAAAGGGATCACATTGGTCACGCCGACGATCACGCTCACCAAAAGCGTATACGGCATCTTCAGTATGGACAGACTGACAAAGCACAAAACCCCGATAATTGCGGAATCAATGATCTTTCCAATGATAAAGCCGCCGAAGATCTCGTTGCTTTTGATCGTCAGATGCAGGATCATGTTCGCCTGGGACGGACGGAATAATGCATAGATGATCTTTTTTGTCTGCATGGAAAAAGTCTCCTTGCTGAACAATACATAAATCGAAACGATAATTCCGATGATCGCATTGAACAGCTCGCTGACCACATTGATAACGCCCTCTGTCAGATTTGTCATGACCACATTGGCCTGGGTCAGCATGTCCGTCTTCATCCAGTTCTGCAGCAGATCCGTCACCTCCCGCAGCGTCCGGGTAAAGATCTGCTCCAGGGTGGAATCCCCGGCCAGCGTTTTCGTAATGAAGTCCAAGGCATCATTGAGCTGCCCCGGCACCGTCACGGCCATATCCCGGATACTCCGGTACAGCTCCGGAATCATCATGTTGCACAGTGCTACGATCACAGCGATCAGAAACATGACTGCCGCCAGGATCCCCACGCTTCTGCTGACCTGGTGCACCTTTTCAAATTTGGGAAATCTTTTTTTGAGAAACTGACTCAAATGCTGCTCCACAAATTTCATGATGGGATTCAGCAGATAAGCGATGGCTAGTCCGTAGATGATGGGCTTGATCGTACGGACGACCATCCACAAAAGCTTTGAAATATCATCCAGCCGCAGCATTGTAAAATAAAAGATGATCACCAGCACGATCACGATAAACAATGACTTCTCCCGCGTAAGATGCTGCCGCAGCTTGGACTTTTCCTTGCTGCCGAAGCTGGGGCGGTTTATGTAATATCCGCTTTTTTGCTCCGCTGCCTCGCCGTTTTCATTTTTTTGATCCATATCCTGATTCATATTGTAACTTCCTATCCCTTTTATACAGCCGGAAAAAATACGGGAAAATCCGGAGTTTCTCCTGGATTTTCCCGCAGCGCTGTTCTTCACAGCCCAAAAACGCTTCCGGTCACTACGTTCAGCCTTTACAGTCAAAAGTCGCGCATTCCGTGGATTCGCAGCGGCAGGCATTGCTTCCCTCCACGCTGATCTTCCCGGCATGGCATTCGCATTTTTCATTGTACATACAATCCTTCGCCTCGCAGTGGATATTCGTGGAAGCAGAAGCTTCTCCTGTCACATTGGAATACGTATCTCCCGATCTTTCCTGGAAGCTGTCGCAGCAAGTCTCCCTGGCCTGCTTGGCATCGCTCCCGCCGACCTGGATCCGATCCAGGTCACACAGGAAATTCTTATTGTGCCTGCATGTCTGTACGGTACATTTTAATTCCGGCATTATGATTCCTCCTTTATTATAAAAGTCAGTATCATTATGCCCGTTTTTCTGTGTTCTATTCTTTGTATATCATGATCATTCGGCTGTTTTTAAACATTTCTTCCGCAGCACTTTTTGTATTTTTTACCGCTTCCGCAGGGACACGGGTCATTCCGGCCGATCTTCTTTTCCTTGCGGATGGTTCCGGACTTTCTCTGCTCCAGGAACAGACGCTTTCTCGTCTCTTCATCATAGATGTCATTCCACTGGGGCAGCTCATAGAGCCAGTCCGCCCTTGCGTCCACCATATTCTTATACAGCTTCTCCTTGTCGAAGGCCAGGCTGACCTCTGTATCCTCCTCCATGGTCTCGATCGGATTCGCCTCCTTCAGGCTGTCATTGATGCCGTCCAGAAAACCGACCATGGTCATAACATCCATGTTATATTTTTCAGCCAGTTCCCTGACCGTCCCCTTTACTTCCGTGTCCGGATCGGACAAAAGCTTTTCATAAACGCCCTTTTCCACCTGAAAATACGCATCCCACAGGCTTTTTAACTGCTCTCTCGTCTTTTTCTGGTCATAAGCCATCTCCCGCCATTGTTCCAATAAACTCTTATCACTCATCGTACTTAACTCCTTCATCATAAAATAAATCGCTTAATCATTATATACTAATTTTATTCTTACGTAAACTCTTATTTTAATCTATATGCATAATAAATGGCACCGGAAGCTCTTCATGCTGTCCATGCCCTTTTCATTTTCTGATTGAAGTTTCCAGCAAATTCAGATATAATTCAAACTATATCGTCACACGATCACTGTCAGCCTTTTCGCTGCTCGAATACCAGTAAAGGAGAATTCCCCATATGAAACATATCAAACAAGTTCTTGCCCTGCTCGGCGCCGTCCTGTTGGCCGCCTTGTATCTTTGCACTCTGATCTTTGCCCTGTCAGACAGCCCGCTGTCCTACGATCTGCTAAAGATCTCAGTAGCAGCCACGATCTTACTGCCTGTGCTGCTGTATGCCTGTATTCTCGTTGCCCGGCTCAACCACCGGGATGATGATGACTGATCAGATCAGCATCAGTTCTGCCAGCGCCAGCATGGAATACCACTGTCCGTTATTCCCTTTGCCGGCTTCCTCCCCTTTTGGCTCCTTCCTGCCTCTGCTATGTAGATCCTTTCCGCGCTCCTGCTCTTCCGGTTCTCTTCCTTTAATCACATTCCGTTTTCTCAAATACTCTTCCATCGATATCATGGTATCCTCCGATTTTCTATTCATTTTCTGCTGCATAAATTACCTCCTGTGCGCATAAACCCCAGCTTTACTATTATATGCCCTCCCCCCGGAAATATTCCTCTTTATTCATTTCTGTATCATCTTAGCAGTCAAATGTGACAAGCAAGTGACTCAATTCTTAAATTTTTCTAACAATTCTTAACAAAACATCTGTATTATTTTCAACCGATGCGGAGATTAAAGCTTCCTGTTAAGCAAAAAAGGCCGGACAACATTCCTCTTTACAGGGGAATATCCGTCCAGCCTGAAAGACACCTGCCTCCGTCCGCAGTCTTTTTGACTGCCGAAGCGCAGGAAGCCTCTTTTCGATTCCTTATCTGTATATGATATCCTCTCTTCCCGGACCATTGCTGATCATCCGGATCGGATATCCGATCTGTTCCTCTACAAATTCAATATATTTTCTGCAGTTTTCCGGAAGCTCCCCATAGGTTTTGATGCCCCGGATATCGCATTTCCATCCCGGCAGCTTTTTCAGCACCGGCTTTGCCTGATCCAGCAGGTATGTCACCGGGAAGTCCGTCGTCACCTCACCGTTGATCTCATAGCCCACGCAGACCGGGATCTCATCCAGATACCCCAGCACATCCAGCACTGTAAATGCCACGTCTGTCGTGCCCTGCATCCTGCATCCGTATTTGGAGGCCACACAGTCAAACCAGCCCACTCTTCTGGGGCGCCCTGTGGTTGCGCCGTACTCTCCGCCGTCTCCGCCCCGTCTTCTGAGTTCTTCCGCCTCGTCACCGAACAATTCACTGACAAATGCGCCGGCCCCTACCGCGCTGGAGTATGCCTTGCACACCGTGATGACTTGTTTGATCTCATAGGGCGGGATCCCCGCGCCGATGGCGCCGTATGCTGCCAGCGTGGACGAGGATGTGACCATCGGATAGATCCCATGGTCCGGATCCTTTAAAGAACCCAGCTGTCCTTCCAGCAGGATATTCTTCCCCTCCTTTAAGGCATTGTGCAAAAACAGGGATACATTGCCTACATACGGATCAATCATCTCTTTATATTCCATCAATTCCTGATATAACGCGTCCGGATCGATCAGAGGTTTGTGATACAGATGCTCCAGGAACACATTTTTCTGTTCCGCCACACGGACGGACTTTTCCCTGAGCAACGCTTCGTCATAAAGCTCGCTGACCTGGAAGCCAATCTTCGCAAATTTATCGGAATAGAAGGGCGCGATCCCGGACTTGGTCGAGCCAAATGACTTTCCGCCGAGACGTTCTTCCTCATACGCGTCAAACAGCTTATGATAAGACATCACGATCTGCGCCCGGTCGGACACCAAGATCTTCGGAGACGGCACTCCCCGGTCCACAACAGACTGTATCTCCCCGCACAGCCTGGGAATATCCAGTGCGACCCCGTTTCCGATCACACTCGTTGTATGGCTGTAAAACACACCTGACGGCAGAGTATGCAATGCAAACTTGCCATAATCATTCACGATCGTATGCCCTGCATTGGCACCTCCCTGAAACCGGACAATGATATCCGATTCTTTCCCCAGCATATCGGTAATCTTGCCCTTGCCTTCATCGCCCCAGTTTGCTCCAACTACTGCTTTAACCATTTCAGATCCTCCTTTTAGCGCTCCTTCTCCAAAGCGCCGTAAGCATTATACTATAATTTCCCCGATCTGTAAAATATTTTTTGTAAAAATTCAGGACAGAGCCCTCCCTACATTACTGTTCACACGGCGTCGTGCACCCTGCTGCGCGGCGTCCGGTCAATAAAGTAACATTTGCCATAATATCCAGCCTCTCGCCGAAGGCGACTTAAAATAGGCTGGATACTGTTACTGGAGCACCCAAAGGGTGTGAACAGTAACCTCCCTACATCAGCGGCGCGATCATCCGCAGGCTCCTGCCCATGATGCTCATTCCGAGACTGATCTTTTTTAAATCTGCCACACAGATCCTGCGGCACTGCTTCAATGTATTCTGGAAATCCTGCTCCACATCCCACACCACCGGATTATTGTAGAGAAAGACACCGCACTCAAAATGCAGGTACAGGCTCCGGTAATCCAGGTTGATCGTCCCGATGGTGGCCGTATCGTTGTCGGACACAAAAATCTTGGCGTGCACAAATCCGGGTGTAAATTCATAGATCTTTACCCCTGCCTTGATCAGCTCTTTATAGTAGGTCTTTGCCAGAGCAAACGCATACTTCTTATCCGGAATCCCCGGCATGATGATCTTCACATCGATCCCGCTCTTTGCCGCCCGGCAGAGTGCATCCATCATCTGGCTGTCCAGGATCAGATACGGGGTCATGATATGTACATATTTTTTCGCATGGTTCAGAATATGGCAGTACACCTCCTCTCCCACATCCTCGTGGTCAAAGGGACTGTCCCCGTAAGGCATCACAAAGCCCAGCTCCCGGCGAAGCTTCCCCGCCGGCTTCGTGAGATACCGTCCATAATGCTCCGGCTTACGCTCCGTCACGTTCCACATCTGCAGAAACAGCATAGTCAGGCTCTGCACCGCGTCTCCCTCCAGCATAACTGCGGTATCCTTCCAGTAACCGAACCTCTCCTGCCGGTTGATGTACTCGTCCCCCAGGTTGATCCCCCCGGTAAACCCGACTTTTCCGTCTATGACACAGATCTTCCGGTGATCCCGGTTATTCTGCGCGGTGGTGAGCACCGGGCGGATGGGACTGAACATCTTGCAGCGGATTCCGTATTTTTCGATCATCTTCGGATAATTATAGGGAAGGAGCGAGATGCTGCACATGCCGTCGTACATAAAACGCACATCCAGTCCCTGTGCCGCCTTCTCCTTGAGAACCTTCAGGATCGAGCCCCACATATATCCCTCGGCCACAATAAAATATTCGAGAAAGATAAATCTCTTCGCCTGCTTCAGCTGTTCGAGCAGAGCCGGAAATTTTTCCTCCCCGCAGCTGAAATAAGTCGCCTTTGTATTGCGGTATACCGGGAAATGAAGCGACCGGTTCATATAATGGGCCAGATTGGCGTTGGCCGGCTTGCTGGAACGCAGATCCTCCAGGATACTCTTTTTTTGATTGAGATACGGCCACGTCTCCATCTGCCGCTTTTTCAGCTGCTCTCCCACAAAATGGGTGCCCAGCTCCAGCTTCGCGTAGACATAAAAGGCACATCCGAACACTGGAAAGATCAGGATCAGAAGGATCCATGTCCGGGTGAATTCAGGACAGGTCTGCTCATTCATAATGTAGATGATCACACCTGCCTGCACTACCAGAATCACGCCATAAATATAGACCATATAATCCTTCAGGATCGTGAGCAGTCCGGCAAAGGTTGCCAGCTGCAGAAGGATCAGCAGCAGGATCAGCGCGGTCCGGCTGAATATCACGCGCAGCACGCCCTTTTTTGCTTTTTTCCCTGCCTTTACGGCAATATTGTACTCCATAAAACATCCTTTCATTGCGTACCACAAGAAATTCCAACTCTGCGCAAAAACAGATAAAATCCCTTGGAGCAAAGGCTCTCAGGGATCTCATCAATCATGTCAGATCTGTACCTTCTCAGAAGCATCCTCTTCGGCCGCTTCTTCCTGGTCTCTGGACTCTTCTGCCGCAGGCGTCTCCTTCTCGCCGGAAGCGTCCCTGCGGGCCTTATCACCGTTCTCTTCTGCTTCGGTCTCCGCTTTACGCGCCGCAATGTCGGCCGCTTTGTTCAGCGGAACATATTCCCTTTCGGAAACAGGCTTTAAGTCTCCGTCCAGGTCAAAATCATCGTCCTCGTCAAAATCGTCCTCATCAAAATCAGATATCTCATCGTTTTTCCGCATAAAATAAGCAATTATCAGTCCGATTACGGTACCCGCAACAGCAAGGGCTGTCAGCCATTTAAAATTCTTTTTCAAAACAGAGCTCTCCTTTCTTCCCTACCGTGACTAAATCATTTACTATTCTAATACTTTTTAATCATAATTACAATCTTTTTTCATCACAATCTTTTTTTGAGCCGCATTTCATACCGCGGAAAACAATTCGGCACGCAAGCTGTCATATCCATTCTTCTTCCAGGATCCGCACAGCTTCTACGATCTTTTCCTCGCTCATGTTCGCATAGCCCAGCAGGATCGTTGCAGGCGCGTCCGGCCGCGGCTCGACATCATACTCGGAAAGTCCGTACACCCGTACCCCCCTTTTTTCCGCCCGCCCGATCAGTTCCTCCTCCGTCATGCCGTTCAGAACATGGAGCAGAAGATGGACTCCTGCATGCTCCCCAGAAATCCGAAACAACGGGCCTTCGTTTTTGCAGGCATTTCTCGGACGAATCCCCTGCCGCATATCCCCTCCGGTCCGGCAAAGTCTGCTCTTTAGGCAGGAAAGGAGCGTATCATGCCTGCTCTTATACAGTGCCCGGGTCTTATTCAGGTGCCGCTCAAAATACCCCTCTTCAATGAATTTTTTCAGGATCAGCTGATCCACCTTGGATACCGTGGAGTTTAAAAATCCGCTTTTCTCCTGATAGCGTTTCAAAAGAGGCCTGGGCAGAACCAGGTAGCTCATACGGATGGCAGGCGCGATGGCCTTGGAAAAGGTTCCGATATAGATCACCTTTTCCCGACTGTCATACCCCTGGAGAGCGGGCACCGGCTTTCCCTTATACCGGAACTCGCTGTCGTAGTCATCCTCAATGATGTATCGCCCTTCCTGCTTCCCTGCCCAGCGCAGCAGCTCCATGCGGCGCCGGATCGGCATCACGATCCCCAGAGGATACTGGTGGGAGGGCATCACAAACGCAATATCCGCGCCGGACTCTTCCAGCTTCTGCGCGTTCATCCCTTTTTCATCCATATCCACCGTACAGATCCGGAAGGACAGGTTTTCAAACAAACGGTAAGCCTGCCGGTATGTGGGATTTTCGAAGGCCACCTTATGATCCTGCCCAATCACTGTCGCAAGCAGCATCAAAAGATAGTCATTGCCGGCCCCGATGATGAGCTGCTCCGGTCCGCAGTTGACTCCTCTGGCCTGATGGAGATAACTGCAGATGGCGCTGCGCAGCCCGTATTCCCCCTGGGGGCTTCCCAGCCGGAACAGCTCCGCCTGGTCGTCCAGCAGGCTTTCCTTGGAAAGCTTCCTCCAGGCATTGTAGGGAAAGCTGTTCAGATCCACGCCGTTGGGCGTAAAATCATAGGGATAAGAATTCTTTTTTTGTCCGTCAATCTCCGGATGCACGGGGCTGGGGCGCTCCAGCTGATATAAGCCCTCCACATCTGCGGCAAAGAAGCCCCGGCAGGCTTCCGATTCCACATAGCCCTCGGATATGAGCTGCTCATAGGCAAGCTCCACCGTACTCCTGCTGACATCCAGATACCGGCACAATGCACGGGTGGAGGGCAGCTTATCCCCGCTTTTGATCCCTCCGGTCTGGATCTCATGCTTGATATAGCGGTAGATCTGCTCATACAGCGGGGTCTTCGACGTTCCGTCCAGACTGATCGCCAGATCATTCATCTTTTTCTACAACTCCTAATCTTACTTCGGCAGCTTAAACGAACTCTTCAGGGATACGATCCGGTTAAATACCAGTGCGTCCGGAGCGGAATCCTTTGCGTCAATGCAGAAATACCCGGTTCTTACAAACTGGAAGCTGTCATAAGCCTTTGCCTCCGAAAATCCCGGTTCTACGAAACAGTCCTTCAAAACCGTGAGGGAATCCGGATTCAGATTCAGAGATCCGTCCTCCTTATTATAAACGCCCTTCTCCTCGTCCACCAGATTCTCATACAGGCGGATCTCCGCTTTCTTTGCGTAAGGAGCCGCCACCCAGTGGATGGTCCCCTTGACCTTTCTCCCGCTAAATCCGCTGCCGCTTTTGGTCTCCGGATCATAGGTACAATGAACCTCGGTCACATTTCCATTTTCATCCTTCACAAAGCTTTCGCATTTTACAAAATACGCGGACATGAGGCGCACTTCATTTCCCGGGAAGAGTCGGAAATACTTCTTCGGAGGCTCCTCCATAAAGTCCTCGCGCTCTATATACAGCTCCCTGCAGAAAGGAACCTTCCTTGTACCCAGCGCTTCATTCTCCAGGTTGTTGGGAACATCCAGATATTCCGTCTCGCCCTCCGGATAGTTGTCTATGATCAGTTTGATGGGATCCAGCACCGCCATCATACGGGCCTTCTTCATCTTTAAGTCTTCCCGGATGCAGTATTCCAGCATGGCATAATCCACAGAGCTCTGCGCCTTGGACACTCCGCACATGTCGATGAACATCTTGATGGACTCCGGGGTAAAGCCGCGCCTGCGCAGCGCCGCGATGGACACCAGACGGGGGTCATCCCATCCGTCCACGATGCCGTCCTCCACCAGCTTCTTGATATACCGCTTCCCCGTCACCACATTGGTAAGATAGAGCTTGGCAAACTCAATCTGGCGGGGCGGATTTTTAAATTCACATTCCCTTACCACCCAGTCATACAGCGGGCGGTGATCCTCAAACTCCAGCGTACAGATGGAGTGGGTGATCCCCTCAATGGCGTCCTCGATCGGGTGCGCAAAATCATACATGGGATAGATGCGCCACTTGTCTCCGGTCCTGTGATGGGACATGCGCGCTACACGGTAGATCACAGGGTCGCGCATGTTGATATTAGGAGACGCCATGTCGATCTTCGCCCGGAGCACCTTCTCCCCGTCCTGATAAGCCCCGGAGCGCATCTCTTCAAAGAGCCGCAGGTTCTCTTCCACCGTACGGTCCCGGTAAGGACTGTCCTTTCCGGCTTCTGTCAGCGTACCCCGATATGCGCGGATCTCCTCCGCGGACAGGTCGCAGACATAGGCTTTTCCTTTTTCGATCAGCCGGATGGCACAGTCATACATCTGATCAAAATAATCCGACGCGAAGTACAGCCGGTCCTCCCAGTCCGCTCCCAGCCAGCGGATATCCTCCATGATAGAATCCACGAACTCCACCTTCTCCTTGGTAGGGTTGGTGTCGTCAAAACGCATATTGAAGGTTCCGTGATACTTCTGCGCCAGCCCATAATTCAACAGTATGGACTTGGCATGTCCGATATGCAGATATCCGTTGGGTTCCGGCGGGAACCGGGTGCACACCTTGTCATACACGCCCTCCGCAAGATCCTTATCAATCTCCTGCTCTATAAAATTCTTCGATACAACTTCGTTTTCCATGGTTTCCTCCTCAGTCTTTCTCTATAGATACTCTCGAAATCTCTGCCCACTATCTTACCATAATTTGTATACAACGGCAAGGCTGAAAGCAGGGTTTTCACTGCGATTCATGAAAAGCACCGCAGAAAAAGGCCGGCCCTCCGCTGAAAGCGGCTGAAAACGGGCCGGCCCTTTTAGAGTTTTTCTGAACTCCTGGTTTTCATTCATTCTATTTTAAATCTCTGTCCAAAACAAAATAACTTCCCACCTCATCCAACAGACCAAGATACTGCTGAAACAGTTCCCTCTGGCCTTCCTGGAACAACACGCAGGACGGAATTCCCACATATTCATCATTCGCCTTATCCCAGTCCCGCTGCAGGAGCGTCCTGAGATAGATCAAGCCCTCTCCCTGATCCTCCCGTGTACAGATGCAGGTCTCAATGTTATTCTTCATAAAATCCAGATAGCGGTAAAAGTGCGGAACACCGCAATCCTGCCGTTTATCCAGGAATAACATCAGCTCCTTCAATGCATCTCGCAGCGGAACTAACTGTTCTGCTTCCAGGTTACGATAACTCATACGAATCCTCTTAGACTTGCCATTCATTCCATGCACCATATGAATCAAACCACATTTATATATCGGCATGATCGCAGTGATTCCATACGGAGCGAAACGTTTTTCGGCACAAACCGCTTCTGCAAGCATTCGATATCTTTAAAGCGTTCCGATAAATCTGCGGAATGCTTCCAGCCCTTTCGGCGTATACTTGTATACACCGGCATCCTCCAATACCTGGCAGAATACCTTTCCCACCTCTTTCTGAAGGATCTCCTCGATATTTTCCGCGTTCACGTCCGGATACTGGGGCAGAAATTCCTCCACCCAGTCCGCATGCTTCTCAATGCATTCCTCCGAGCGGATGTCTTTTCCTTCCAGGATATATTCCTTTAAAAGCTCCAGTTCTCCCTTCAGCCGCGCCGGAAGCACGGCAAGGCCCATGACCTCGATCAGGCCGATATTCTCCTTCTTGATATGGTGCAGCTTCCCATGGGGATGATAGACTCCCAGGGGATGCTCCTCCGTAGTGATGTTGTTGCGCAGCGTCAAATCCAATTCATACAGTTCTCCCCGCTTCCGCGCGATCGGCGTAATCGTGTTGTGGGGCTGTCCTTCCGTCTCCGCGAAGATAAACGCCGCCTCGTCCGTATAGTCTCTCCATGCCTTCAGGATGTACTCCGCCAGATCAATGATCCGGGTCTCGTCGGCGCACTGCAGACGGATCACGGAAAGGGGCCATTTTACAATGCCTGCCGTCACGTCCTCATATCCCTTTACCGTGAAGCTTTCCACCACAGGAGCCTTTGCCATGGCAAAGGTATAATGCCCGCCCTGGAAATGGTCATGGCTCAGGATGGAGCCTCCCACAATGGGAAGGTCCGCGTTGGATCCCAGGAAATAATGGGGGAACTGCTTTACAAAATCAAATAATTTAATAAACGCGGCACGGTCGATCTTCATGGGAGTATGCTCCCCGTTGAATACGATGCAGTGCTCGTTGTAATATACATAAGGCGAATACTGGAAGCCCCAGGCGGACTCGTTGATGGTGATCGGGATGATCCGGTGATTCTCCCTGGCCGGGTGGTTGGCGCGTCCCGCGTAGCCTTCATTTTCCATACAGAGCTGGCATTTCGGATAGGCGGAATTCTTTGCGTTCCTGGCAGCGGCTATTGCCTTCGGGTCCTTTTCCGGCTTGGACAGATTGATGGTGATGTCCAGTGTGCCGTAGTCCGTATCCACCGTCCACTTCCGATCCTTTTTGATACGGTAGCGGCGGATATAATCGCTGTCCTGGCTGAACTTGTAATACTTTTCCGTCGCATGCTCCGGGGAAACGGCATAGTCCTCCCAGAAGCTTTTCTGTACCTGGGCCGGGCGGGGCATCAGGCAGTTCATCAGCTTTGTGTCAAAAAGATCCCGGTGTACCACGCTGTCCTCAATGATCCCGCGGCTGCATGCTTCGTCCAGGAGTTCCTTTAAAACATCCTCCAGAACGATCTTGGACAGATCGCAGGTGCTGTCCTCATAATCATTCTCCTGAAAGAGATCCAGAAGAAGATTCGTTGTATAGATCCGTTCACATTCCGGGGTCAGCCCGGTGTTGATTCCGTATTGAACCAGCTTTTTGATATTTTCATATAATTTCAACATACCGTTCTCCAATCTGTAAGTTATTTCAGTTCGCCTGCGCCTTCCCCGATATCTACGGTATAAAATTCCGCCTCGTGTCCCACCTTTTCCTTGTAGGAAGCTCCGATGGAACGGATGAAATCATCTACCGCGTCATTTTCCACAATGCTCACGGTGCAGCCGCCGAAGCCGCCTCCGGTAATTCTGGATCCGATCACGCCGGGAATCTTCCAGGCCAGATCTACCAGAATATCGATCTCCTCACAGGAAACCTCATAGTCATCCCGCAGGGATACATGAGACTGGTTCATCAGCTCTCCGAACCGCGCGATGTTGTCCGCCTTCAATGCGGCAACCGCCTCGATGGTGCGCTGGTTCTCCGCAACCGCATGCCTTGCCCTCTTTTCCAGGATCGGATCGGTCAGAACATGCTTATATTTCTCAAATTCCTCTACGGTCAGGTCGCCCAGCGTCTCGATGTCCGCAACCGTCTTCAATGCGGCAAGCGCGTCCGTACATTCCTGACGGCGGTCGTTGTACGCAGAATCCACCAGGCTGTGCTTCACCTTGCTGTTCACAATGACGATCCGCGCATCTTTTAGCTTGACAGGCGCATACTCATAATGCAGGGTGCTGGTATCCAGGAAGATGGCATTGTCCTTCTTTCCCATGGCCACCGCAAACTGATCCATGATCCCGCAGTTGCAGCCGTTGAAATGATTTTCCGAATACTGGCCGATCAGCGCGATATCTACCATGCTCAGATCGGTGATGTGATACAGGCTGCAAAGGATCACGCCGGTCAGCACCTCCAGGGACGCGGAGGACGAAAGTCCGCTTCCGTTGGGAATGTTGCCCCAGATCACCATATCAAAGCCGGTATCCAGCGTATGGCCCTTTTCCTGAAATGCCCACACTACGCCGAGAGGATAATTTGCCCAGCCGTAAGCATCTTGATTGATCAATTCATCTAGAGAAGCTTCTACAACCCCGAAACGATCCAGATTCATCGAGTAAAAATGGATTTTGCGGTCCGTACGCTTCCGCGCAATGCCGTATGTACCAATCGTCAGCGCACATGGAAATACATGTCCTCCGTTATAATCCGTATGCTCTCCGATCAGATTGACACGCCCCGGAGAAAAATAAAAGCCGGCTCCGTCCGCATTTCCAAAGAGTTCCGCAAATTTTTTCAGCAATTTTTCTTTCATGATCATCAAAGTCCTCACTTTCTGGTTTGTTTCCTCAGATTTTATTATAGATGTCCCTACTGTTGAAATCCATATAAAATCCGTGCAAAAATATGCAATTATGTTGCTTTCCGATTGGATGTTTTCTTATGTTCCGTTCTCTTCCTATGCGCTGTCGCTTTTTTCCTTTGGACGGCCCGCTTCTGCTCCGGCGCCTTCTTTTTCACGCTGTAGCCGAAGGTGCCCAGCTTTTTCCCGGCCGCCAGATATTCCCCGTGGGAATACGCCAGCAGTCCGGCACGGTTCAGCTCCAGGCGTCCGCTTTTGTCCAGATAAGCTTCGTCTGCATGGACCGCCTTCACTTCCGCCAGAAACATATGGTGGCTGCCCAGCTCCTTCACCTCCGTTACCCGGCATTCCAGATTCACCGGGGATTCCCGGATCAGGGGCGCAAAGTCAAGCGCCTCTGCCTTCCCCCTGTGGAGCCCTGTCTCCTTCCACTTGTCCACGTCCCGGCCCGACCGGACGCCGCAGTAATCCGCGGCCCATGCCAGTTTCTCCGTGGTCAGGTTGATGACAAATTCCCCGGTTTCCCGCAGCATTCCGTAAGAATAGCGCTCCGGACGCACGGAGATATATGCCATGGCAGGATTGGTGCAGATAGTCCCGGTCCAGGCGATGGTCAGTATATTGGTGTTCCCTTTTGTATCCCCTGTGCTCACCATCACAGCCGGAAGGGGATACAGCATATTCCCCGGCTTCCATATTTGCTTGCCCATAAATCCATTCCTTCTATAATATAGAATACACCCCCTGGCGGATGCCCAGGGTACTGTATGAACAGTAACGTTCTGTTATGTATCACTACTGCTGCAGCGCTTCCACCAGAGCGGGTACCAGCTGCTTTTTCCTGGATACGACTCCCTTTAAATGCAGTTCCTCCATCTCCGCCCGCAGGTCGAAGGCGTTGATCAGCTTCTCCCTGGCTTCCGGCCCGGCGCAGAGCAGCTCGGAGGATTCCGTGATAATGTTGGTCAGCATGAAAAAGATCATATTCAGACTGTGGTTGGTCCTTGCCTTTTCCAGATGCGGCATGACCTTTTCCTTGATCTCCGAGAGCTCCTCTTCGCTCATGGAGTTCACCTGCCCCACACCGAATACCATGTCGTTGACCGTAAACTGCTTGAAATCCAAAAAGCAGATCTCCTCCGCCGTCTTTCCTTTCAGGTTACTGCCTGCGCGGAACATGGCCTGGGCCAGCATCTCGATATCTACCTCTGCCAGCTCCGCAAGCTGCCTTGCGGACTGCTCATCCGGCGGAGTGCAGGTGGGAGACCGAAACATCAAGGTATCCGAAATGATGGCCGCACACAGAAGCCCGGCAATGGTAGCGGATACCTTCACGCCATTCTCCTGGTACATCTGGTACACGATGGTCGCGGTACATCCTACCGGCTGGTTACGGAAAAAGACCGGCCCCATGGTCTCAATGCTGCTCAGTCTGTGGTGGTCAATGATCTCCAGCACATCCGCCTGCTCGATCCCGTTGACTGCCTGGCTCTTTTCATTGTGGTCCACCAGGATCACCTGCTTCTTCCGGCAGTTTAAAAGTCTCCGTCTGGAAATGAATCCAAGGAATTTGCCCTTATTGTCCAGCACCGGGAAATCGCGGAAACGGTTCCTCATCATGACTTCCTTGACATCATCCACATAATCCCGCATCTTAAAGGAGACCAGCCCGTCCTTGCCGCTCATAAAATGCCGGATCGGAATGCTCTGGTTGATCAGCCTCGCCACGGTAAATGTGTCCTGTTCCGTGGTGATGATCACGATCTCCTTCTCTTTGGCCTGCTCCAGGATACCTTCGTCCAGCTCCGCTCCGGTGGAAACGATCATACAGCTGACCCCCATGTCAATGGCCATCTGCTGTACCTCCTTCCGGTTGCCCAGGATCACCAGGTCTTCCGGCTCCACAAACTCCGCCATCAGCTTCCGGCTGGAGGCCACGATCCCCACCTTACCGTTGGACATATAGCTGTGCGGATTTCCCGTGACGATCTCCCCCTCAATGCAGGTGGCGATGTTGCGGTACTGGGTCCGGGAGGTTGCAAGGATCGTGCTGTCATACACATCCATGTAGGAGGTTGCGATATCTCCGATGGTGATCAACCCCTCCAGCTTGCCGTCCCTCGTCACCGGAAGGGTTTTCAGATTCTCCTCCTTCATCCTGGCCCATGCGGACTTGATGGAGACCGAACCGCGCATCCCTTCCACCTCGCGCATGGCCACATCCTTCACCTGCACCCGCAGGTCTGTCAGCAGCGCGGGGGCCTTCACGTTGAAATAATCCAGCACATACTGGGTCTCTTCATTCAACTGCCCTGCCCGCCTCGCGTTATGCCGCTCTCCTGTCAGCTCCGTCCGAAGCTGGGCATAGGCGATGGCAGAACAGACGGAGTCCGTATCCGGGTTCTTGTGCCCTACCACATAGATCTTGTTGTTGATTACACCTTTTTCCATAAATTGTACCAAGCCTTTCTATTACTTTTCACAGCCTTTATCTAACAGTGTAACATTATTTTTGAATTTCGTCACTTGAATTTGCAAGATTAGTTGTTTTTTTAGTCAAACATATGTTATACTTGTGCCATAGATATTACAAATTATAGAAAGATACGTTGAGGTGTAACCATGAATGAAGAATTAAAAACCGAAGAAATGACCCCTGAAAATGTACAGGCCGAGGAAGCCGTGAACGGCGGTGCTGCCGAAGAGGCAGCTCAGGCCGCAGAAGCACCTGCCGAGAGCATGGCAGACTATGAGGAACATCTGGATGATGCCAATCCCTGGAATCTGGTCAAGAAGTATATGGAAGAGAAGACCGTCCTCCCGGTAAAGATAGAAGGTGTTGTGAACGGCGGCGTCATCGCCATGGTGGAAGGCCTGCGCGGATTCGTCCCCGCTTCCAAGCTGTCCCTGTCCTATGTGGAGGATCTGGAGGACTACCTGCTCAAGGAGATCGAGGTCCATGTCATCGACGCGGATCAGGCGAACAACCGCCTTGTACTCTCCGCCCGTGATATTTTAAGGGCAAAAGAAAAGAAAGCGCGCCAGGATCAGATCGCCAGCGTCAAGGTAGGCACGGTCATGGACGGTGTTGTAGAGACGCTGCAGAATTACGGCGCGTTCATCAAGCTGGAGAACAATCTTTCCGGCTTGGTACATGTATCCCAGATTTCCCAAAAGCGGGTAAAGACTCCGTCCGATGTACTGAAGGTGGGCGACGAGGTCAAGGTCAAGGTCATCGGGATCAAGGAAGGCAAGATCAGCCTGAGCATGAAGGCCCTGGAGACCGCCGCGGAGGATGTTTCGGAAAAGGTCGAGATTCCAAAGTCCGAGAATATCGGAACCAGCCTTGGAGATCTGTTCAAAAACCTGAAGATGTAATATAGCGGCGATCTGTTTGATCCGTCAAAGACAGTATGATGTCCCTGCAACAGACAGCAGCTGCAAAAAAACGGACGATCGCGTGAAAAAAGTCCTTAGAAAAAGTCCTTACGAAGCAGTCTCTTCTGCTCCATAAGGACTTTTTTCATACGATCCATGCATAAGCCATCCCAGCTTTTCCATGGATCAGCCACGCCAGGAACCTGTATCCGCTATGGTCCTACCGCTCCTGATGCTCTGTCTCATGGTGTCCGCAATGGCCGCCGCAGTATTTACAATTTCCGCCGCAGTGGATGGATTTCCCATTTTTCTTATCGCGGATCATACTCCGGATGATCCCTGCCACGATCCCTGCCAGGATCAGGCTGACCAAAACAGTTCCCATATGCATCCCCTCCTTTGATACCATCGTATGCAGAAAGGCTGCCAGTGGCAGGCTTTCTGTATTTCGTCCTTGTGTTTCTATCTTGCTCCCGCTGCCTTCCGCAGATTCACATGCAGCGAAACGCTTTCCCGGTACGGTCTAAAAAGCAGATAGACAAAACCTGCCGTCAGGACAAATGCGATGATCGTAAAGATTCCGAAGCCTCCGCCTGTCACGAGCATACCGATCTGGTATACGCAGAGCGCCACAGCATAAGCCAGCAGGCACTGGTAACCGATTGCGAACCAGAACCATTTTGCGTTGTTCATTTCCCGCTTGATGGCTCCCATTGCCGCAAAGCAGGGAGCGCAGAGCAGATTGAACACCAGGAAGGAATATCCTGCAAGGGCGGACATGCTTCCCGCAAGGGTGCCCCAAATCTCTGCGCCGTCTTCCGCCACCTCTTCCAGTCCATAGAGGATCCCGAATGTTCCGACTACATTTTCCTTGGCTACCAGCCCTGTGATGGCTGCCACTGCCGCTCTCCAGTCTCCCCATCCCAGAGGTACGAAGATCCACGCGAACAGGTTTCCGATAGAAGCCAGAATGCTGTGATCCAGTTCCATGCCGTCCAGCATCCTAAACTGCCCGTCTACCCATCCAAAGTATGATGCAAACCATACTGCGATCGCAGAAAGCAGGATGATGGTTCCGGCCTTTTTAATGAAGGACCAGCCACGCTCCCACATGCTCCGCAGCACATTGCCCGGGGTGGGCATATGATAGGCCGGAAGTTCCATCACGAAGGGTGCCGGATCTCCCGCGAACATCCTTGTCTTTTTCAAAATGATTCCGGAGCAGATTACAGCCGCAACCCCGAGAAAGTACGCGCTCGGCGCTACCCAGGCTGCCCCGCCGAACAACGCCCCGGCGATCAGGGCAATGATCGGCATCTTTGCCCCGCAGGGAATAAATGTGGTGGTAATGACCGTCATCTTCCGGTCCCGGTCATTTTCAATGGTACGGGAAGCCATGATTCCCGGAACCCCGCAGCCCGATCCGATCAGCATAGGGATGAAGGATTTTCCGGAAAGGCCGAATTTGCGGAAAATCCGGTCCATGATAAAGGCAACCCTTGCCATGTACCCGCAGCTTTCCAAAAATGCCAGAAATAAAAACAATACCAGCATCTGGGGAACGAATCCAATGACGCCGCCTACACCGGCCACGATCCCGTCCAGGATCAGCCCCTGCAGCCAGTCCGCGCAGTTCAAAGCCGTCAGCACACCTTCGATCGCAGGCGGGATGATCTCACCGAACAGCACATCATTCGTCCAGTCTGTCACAAATGCTCCCACGGTTGTAACCGACACATAGTATACCGCAAACATGATCAGGCCGAAGATCGGAAGCGCCAGAAAACGGTTGGTCACAATACGGTCAATCTTATCGGAAGTCGTCAGCTCGCCGCCCGCCGCATGCTTGGTACAGCATTCCCCGATAATGGAAGAAATATACGTATACCGCTCATTGGTGATAATGCTTTCCGTATCATCATCCATCTCTTCTTCAATCTGCGCAATCTCAGCGGAAATATCCGGTACGCTTTGCATCTGCTCTACTATTTTATCATCTTTTTCCAGTAATTTCACTGCAAAAAATCGTTTTTGCGCATCCGGCACTTCGGCTCCCAGTTTGCTTTCTACCGAAGAAAGCACCGCCTCCACATTTTGCGCAAAGGTATGTACCGGCACAGACGGCTTCTTCGCGGATGCTACGAGGACCGCCCTGTCTGCCGCGGCCTGGATTCCGCTGCCTTTCAGCGCGGAGATTTCCACCACCTCACAGCCCAGTTTCTTTGCCAGCTTTTCCACATGGATCCTGTCGCCGTTCTTCTCCACCAGATCCATCATGTTGACTGCCATCACCACCGGGATCCCCAGCTCCATCAGCTGCGTGCTCAGATACAGGTTCCGTTCGATATTGGTCCCGTCCACGATATTCAGGATCGCATCCGGCTTTTCATTGATCAGATAATTTCTCGCGACCACTTCCTCCAGGGTATAGGGAGATAAAGAGTAGATTCCCGGAAGATCCATGATGATCACATCTTTTTTCCCTTTCAGTTTTCCTTCCTTCTTCTCGACCGTAACCCCAGGCCAGTTTCCGACAAACTGGTTGGATCCGGTCAACGCATTAAATAATGTGGTCTTTCCGCTGTTCGGATTTCCCGCCAAAGCAATTTTAATCGCCATTGTTTCCTTCCTCCTACTGATTCTCTAATAAATGATTTAGCGACAGCTATCTTTGTACAGTCTTATCTATTGGAAATTAGTATTAACTAACCACTGTTCAAAAAATAAGACTACTCCACAACGATCATCTCCGCGTCCGCCTTGCGGACAGATAATTCATATCCCCTTACTGTAATCTCCACCGGATCTCCCAAGGGGGCAACCTTTCTCACAAAAACCTGAACTCCCTTTGTAATCCCCATGTCCATGATCCGTCTCTTGACCGGCCCTTCTCCGGTCAGCTTCGCGACCTTTACAGTCTGGCCGCATGGAACTTCTCTCAATGTCATGACCTCTTTTCCTCCTGATCTCTTTTTTCATACAATCCTTTACACGGCCTTCATACAACCATGATCTTGTTTGCCATATCTCTGCCGATTGCCACGCGGGAATCCTTCACATTCACGATCATATTGCCGTCTATTACCGATACGACTGTCACCTCCGCTCCGGCTACAAACCCAAGGTTCTCAATGAAACGTCTCGTATCTTCCTTTCCGCCGATCCTGTGTATCCTGTTCGGCACCCCCTGCTTCACCATTGATAAAGGCATCATCACTCATCTTCTTTCTGTAATGGAATAATCTGATCACTTACATCAGTTAGTATAATCTAACATCTGGTAGTTGTCAAGCACTTTTTTCATTTTTCCAGTGATTTGTCAAGCAAAGCCTGTAAGAAGCTGCCTGCTGATTTCTACAGATTCGTAAAAGCTGTATTATTTATTAGAATAATAAAAAAGCACTTCCTGATATGGGAAATGCCTTTTCAAAATACTGATTCAAAATAATACAAAGGAGTTTTCCGGAAACACGAAAAAAATATCTCCGGAAAAAGCCGAAAATCGGACTCGAACCGACGACCCCTTCATTACGAGTGAAGTGCTCTACCAACTGAGCTATTTCGGCAAGGCTCAACAAACGAACCTTTATTATTATAACTACTTTTTATACAAATTTCAACTACTTTTTTCAAAAATTCTGAAAAAATCGAAAATACAGAAAGCCTGCCGCTGGCAGCCTTTCTGCATACCATGGTATTCAAAGCATCCCGGCTCCTCTGCCGTTTTTCTCAGGCATGAGAACCGGATTCGGCCTTTTCATCCAGATGGACCGTAAGCTGGTTGTATGGGATCACGATGCCTTCCTCATCAAAGGTCAGCTTGATCCGCTCCAGCAGATCCCACCGGGTGATCCAGTACTCGTCTGTCTTCACCCATCCCCGGATGCCCAGCACCACCGAGCTCTCGCCAAGGGAATCCACGAACACGTACAGGTTCTCATCCTGCATAATGCTGGGGATCTCCTTGAGCATCTGTTCCAGCAACAGCTTTGCCTTTTTCAGGTCGGAATCGTAGGAGATTCCGATCCGCAGATCCAGCTGCCGCTCAGCCTTCGCCGTCACATTGGTCAGGCTGTTGTTAGCCAGGATCCCGTTGGGGATCACGATGGTCTTATTGTCCACCGTGGTCAGCTTTGTATAAAAGGTCTGGATCTCCTTGACTGTTCCCTCATCCTTGTTGGTGTCTTCGATGATATAGTCTCCCACCACAAAGGGCTTGAGCAGCAGGATCAGCACGCCGCCCGCAAAGTTGGACAGGGTCTGCTGCAGCGACAGGGAGATTCCCACGCCTGCCGACGCAAACAGCATGGAGATCGACGAGATCTCAATCCCCAGATTGGCCGCGACGATCAAAAGCAGGACGATATAAAGGGATATTTTCAAAAAAGAATCCGTAAACTGGGTCAATCCCGCATCCGCGCTTGACCGATTCAGAGAATTCCGGATCCGTTTGCGGATCCATTTGATCAAAAGCCGTCCCACGGAAAAGATCACAGCCGCGATCAGCAGCCGGATCCCAAATTCGATAAAATCCGGAATGTGTTCCTGGATAAAAACAACAAAATCATTCATCTGTGTCTGTACCTTTTCTGCCGATTGTTCGGCTGATTCCTGCAGGATCTCCACCGTAGAGTCCACAACTGTAGAATCCATAGCCTGCCTCCTTATGCCAGCGCCAAAAATGCCGCCAGGCTCCCCCGCTCATTTCCGGCCGTCCGGTGGGAATACAATACCTCACTGTTGCAGTGCGTACATACATTGGTCACTGCCGTATGCTCCGGAAGGATCCCGGCCTCCGCGAAGATGATCGCATTCGCCTTCCACAGATCCAGCTGGTATTTTCCATTTTCCTTCTGATAGAAAAGGTCTTTCCAGTACTTCTCCGCAAAGCTTTCCCGGAACCGCTCGATCACATCCTTGCTGACCTCATAGCAGTCCCTGCAGACAGAAGGGCCCACAGCAGCCAGGATATCGGAAGGGTCACAGCCGTACTGCTGCTGCATCAGCTCCACCGTCACTCTGCCGATCTTTCCCACGGTGCCCCGCCATCCGGAATGGCTCAGCCCGATCGCCTTTTTGACCGGATCTATAAAAAACAGCGGCACACAGTCGGCGTAAAATGTGACCAGACAGATTCCCGGGATATTCGTCACCAGGCCGTCCACCCCTTCCAGCTTCCCGTCTGCCTCCAGCTGAAAGCCCCCGGATGCACTGCGGCCCGGATTTTCGGACGCCCGTTTGCTGTATTCCATGGGGCCGGTCATCCCCATTCCCCGATCCTCCTCTGTTACCACCCAAACATTGGTAGTGTGGGTCTGCCGGGAGAGGACCATGTCCTCACACCGCACCCCCATGGAGGCCGCGATCCGCCGGAAATTTTCCTGCACCGCCTCTTCCCGGTCGCCCCGGTGGAAGCCCAGATTCAGGGAGGAAAAGCAGCCTTCGCTGACTCCCCCAAGGCGGGTGGAAAATCCATGCCTCACGGTACCGGTATCCGCCAGCAGCGGATATTCCAAAAACGGGGTTTCCTTCTCCACTTCTCTGAATATTTTATTCTGATTCTGATATCTTATACCTAAACTCATCCGGTTTCCTTTCTTTTATGAACCGCCCTCAAAGGCATTTTTGATCAGCGTGATCCGGGAGCCTTCGATTCCGATCACATCATACCTGCAGGGAATGTCTCCCAGCCGTTTTTCCATCATATAATACCGGGCGCACCGGGAGATCCGGTACTGCTTCCTTGCATCCACGGCTTCCAGAGGATTCCCCCTGCTTCCGCTTCTGCGGTACTTGACCTCGCAGAACACCAGGCAGTCCCCGTCCCGGGCGATCAGGTCGATCTCCCCGACACGGCACCTGTAGTTGTACTGGAGGATCACATACCCCTGCTGCTCCAGATAGTATCCCGCCGCCTGTTCATAGGCCGCTCCCGTTTTCCGCTTATTTTGCGTCATAGTCCTCCTGTCTGAGTTGTGCGGTTGGATGCTCTAAGGAGCATCCAACCGCACAGCTGAAACTCATTCCTGCGCCCATGCCGTTCCCGATACAAATGCTTTATGAAAAGTGTGCGTCCCAATAGCATGTTCTTCATACGATTCCCTTGATAAATGTGTTCCGGTGGATGGGGCACGGGCCGTATGTTTTCAATGCTTCGATATGGGCAGCCGTACCGTATCCCTTATGTACCGCAAACCCATACTGAGGATACATACTGTCGTACTCTGCCATCAGCCGGTCCCTGGTCACCTTTGCCAGGATGCTGGCTGCAGCGATGGAGACACTTCTGGCATCTCCCTTGATGATGGGCACCTGCTCCAGATCCAGCCCCGGGATCGTCACCGCGTCATTCAGCAATACCTCCGGCACGATCCCCAGCTTCCCGACCGCCAGACGCATGGCCTCATACGTCGCCTGCAGGATATTGATCTCATCGATCCGGGACGCCTCCGCCAGCCCAATTCCTGCGGCAACGGCCTTTTCCAGGATCTCATCATATAGTTCTTCCCGGCGTTTGGGGGACAGCTTCTTGGAATCGTTCAGATACAGGATCTCGCAGTCCTTTGGAAGGATCACCGCCGCGGCTGCCACCGGACCTGCCAGCGGGCCTCTCCCCGCCTCATCGATCCCGCATATATATGTACAATGGGCATACCTGTGCTCAAATTCCCGCATTGCCTCCAGCCGTTTCCGTTCCGCAGAGAGCTTTTCCTCCTGCTTACGGTATTTTTCCAGAAGACTTATTACCCCGGCCCTGGTGTCAGACGCATATTGCTCCAAAAGCTGACTTCGTTCCTCTTTTTGGGCCTGCTCCAGTTCTTTTCTGATCTCTGCGATTTTCTTATTCATGCTTGATCGCTCCAAAACGCTCAAAAGGCCAGATCCGAATCCAGGCCCTGCCCAGCAGATTCTCCCGCCGGATCACTCCCACGCTGGGATCCCGGCTGTCGGAGCTGTGGTTCCGGTTGTCTCCAAGGACAAAATATTGATCCTCTCCCAGCATCAGCGGCTCCGCGACAATCCCCGGATTCTCCATCAGTTCATTTCCATAATGCTCGTCAAGCTGCTCCCCGTCGATATACACATAGCCGTCGATGACCTGCACGGTCTCTCCCGGCAGTCCGATGATCCGCTTGATATAGTAGGTATTTTCCCTGTACTGGTATGGAAATACAACGATCTCAAACCGCTTCGGATCCCGGAACCGGTAAGAAAGCTTATCTACCAGCAGATTGTCATTGTTGTACAGTGTCGTCTCCATGGACTGTCCGTCTACACGGGTACGCTGTCCCACATAGGTGATGATGACATAGGAAAACACCAATACGAACAGCAGGTACAAAAGCCAGCTCCCCAGCTCCCGCAATATACTTTTCTCCTTACTTTCCTCTTTCATATCCTGAATCTCCTCTTTCCGATTCCTTTCACTTTCGTATTCTTACCCCCGGCAGGCTTTTGCATGCCTCTTCCGGATCCGCCCTCAACGTATACTGAGCGCCAGATCCATCCGCCTCCGGCAGCCGAACCGCCTCCCGCGGTTCAGGCAAATTCCTCCGGATATTCCAGCGTGATCCTTCCAAGCCGTCCGTTCCGGAAATCATCCAGCAAAAGCTTAGACGCCTTTTCCAGATCCAATTCATTCCCTTTCAGAAGGCAGTGCCGGCTTTCTGCCACGCCCCGCAGGTCTTCAAATCCGTCTTCGGATTCCTCGATCCCATATTTTTCCGCCAGGATCCCCGGATAGTTTTTCACCAAAAACTGCATCAGTTCCGCCGAAAGCTCCTCCGACTGCAGGATCTCATCCTTGATGGAACCGATAAATGCCAGACGCAGCCCCACGGTCTGATCCTCAAACCTGGGCCACAGGATCCCCGGCGTATCTAGCAGCTCTACGTTCTTATTCAGCCGGATCCACTGCTTGCCCTTCGTCACCCCCGGCTTATTGCCGGTCTTGGCGCATGCTTTTCCGGCCAGGGCATTGATGAATGTGGACTTGCCCACATTGGGGATGCCGACCACCATGGCACGCACCGGCCGATTCAGGATACCGCGCTTTCTGTCGCGCTCCGTCTTTTCCCGGCAGGCATCCTGGATCACCTCCTGGATGGACTTCATTCCGCCGCCCTTTTTCGAATTGACCTTTACCGCAGAAAATTCTTTTTCCTGAAAATATTCGATCCAGGCCGTGTTCCACTTCTCTTCCGCCAGATCCGCCTTATTCAGCAGGATCAGTCTTGCCTTATTCTTCCCCAGCTCATCGATGTCCGGATTCCGGCTGCTTAAGGGAATCCTGGCATCCACCAGTTCGATAATCAGATCGATCAGCTTGATATTTTCCTGCATCATCCGTTTCGCTTTGGTCATATGACCCGGATACCACTGAAAATGCATGTTCTTTCCTCCTAAATCTGTGCCGCCCTCAAGCCGCATTTACCGGCCGGATGTCCTGCCGCGAGATGCGAGGCACCTTGAACAGGAACCAGCGTCAATCCCTGACCCTTCCGAAATTGTCCCCCGGACTGATCACGAACCACGCTTTCCCGAAAATGTCGCTGCGCTTTACATTTCCCACATCCGCCGTCCGGCTGTCGTCGCTTCCCTCGTGATTATCCCCGATCACGAAGTACTCGTTGCTCCCCAGCTCGACAGGCTCCGCGGCAAGTCCGGCGGAGGACAGATCGGAAACATAGATCCCTTCCGTATGCTCCTCCCCGTCAATGTAAATGCTGCCGTTTTTGATCTGGATCGTCTCCCCGGGAAGGGCGGCCACCCGCTTGATCAGATAGTGTGCGTTTTCATTTCCGGCCGGCTTGAATACAATGATATCCCCCCGCTTCGGCTTGACCGCATTGTAGATGAGACGGTCCACCAGCACCACATCCCCGTTTTTCAGGACGGGACTCATGGAATCTCCCGCGTTGCTGACCCGCTGTCCGTAGAACAGCACCAGCGAATACGCCAGAAGGCAGGCAGCTCCGATCTCCAGCAGAAGAAGAAATGATTTTTTCACGCGTTCTTTATCGATGTGTATCCCTTCATTCGGGAAATGCAGCTTCGGCTTCTGCTGTGCCTGCTGCTTTGTCCTTTGTCTCCTTCTTTTTTTCCGGATCTCTCTTTTCTTCATTCAATCCTGCCCTCCGTCCTTTTTTCCGTCCCGAAAAGCCGGCTTGCATATATATAGAAAAGGGACAAACTACAAGCTCTGTAATTGTCCCTCACTCTTCCTTACTATTTTACTAACTCTTTTACCTTTGCTCTCTTGCCGACACGGCCGCGCAGGTAGTTCAGCTTTGCTCTTCTTACCTTACCTCTGCGGATCACTTCCACCTTCTCAACATGAGGAGAATGAAGCGGCCAGGTCTTCTCTACGCCGACACCGTTGGAATTCTTTCTCACTGTAAATGTCTCTCTAACACCGCCGCCCTGTCTCTTGAGCACGGTTCCTTCGAATACCTGGATCCTTTCGCGGTTTCCTTCCTTGATCTTCGCGTATACCTTTACCGTATCGCCGACGTGAAACTCGGGAGCATTCTCTTTTAACTGCTCAGCTTCAATATTTTTGATAATATCGTTCATTGTGTGACCTCCTGTTTATTTGACGTTCTTAACACTCCTTTTGGGAAAATTCTCTTTTGATCTCTATCTCCCTGTGCCAGAGGACCATCGCTCTTCTTTTCACAACTATTGTATGTTATCACATTTTTTCGCAACTTGCAAGCATTTCCGTCACATTTTTCCAATCGCTTTTACATGATCGTAACGATTCATGGCCTGTCCTACCGTTCATAGCAACACAGTATTACATTTCTTCAATCCAGGCTTTTTCCTGTTCTGTCAATGCACAGCGCTCCAGCAGGTCGGGCCTGCGTTCCTTTGTGCGGAGGATGGACTGCTCCCGCTTCCATTTCAGGATATTGGCGTGATGTCCGGATAAAAGCACCTCCGGCACCCGCTTTCCATGCCACACCTCCGGCCGGGAATACTGGGGATGCTCCAGCAGATTGTCCTGGAACGATTCCGATTCCGCAGACACATCGTTGTGGAGCACTCCCGGCACCAGACGGGAGATCGTATCTACCATGACCATGGCCGGGAGCTCCCCGCCGGTCAGCACATAATCCCCGATGGACACCTGGTCGGTCACGATCTCTTCCAGCACACGCTCGTCGATCCCTTCATAGTGCCCGCAGAGAAAAATCAGGTCCTTTTCCTTTGCCAGCTCCTCTGCCATATTCTGATTGAAAACCGCTCCCTGTGGAGAAAGGTACACCACTCGTGGTTTTTTCTCCTGCTCCCCGCACTCCTGCCGCCGCGTCCGGATCTCCGCCGCCGCTGCTTCGTATGCCAGATACACCGGCTCCGCCTGCATCAGCATTCCGGCTCCGCCTCCGTAAGGGTAATCATCCACGCTCTGATGCTTATTAAACGCATAGTCCCGGATGTTGACGGTCCGGATGGATAACAGCCCCCGTCCGGCAGCCCGCCCGATGATGCTGGTATTCAGCCCCTGAGATACCATGTCCGGAAATAATGTCAGTATATAAAAATTCATTCTTTCAGCCCTTCCAGTAAATGTACCCGCATGCTGCCCGCTTCCACATCTACATCCAGGATACAGTCCCGGATCGCGGGGATGAGTACCTCCCCTGATGTTTCAAACTGCACGACATAGACCTCATTGGCCCCGGTCTCGATCACATCCTTGAGGATTCCTTTCTCCCCGTCGTCCGTCACCACATCCATGCCCAGCAGGTCGGCAATATAGTACTCATCCTTCTCCAGCTTTACGGCATCCTTCCGGGCTACAAGAAGCTGCCGGCCCTTATATTTTTCCACCTCGTTAATATCATCGATCCCCCGGAACCTTACAATGACAAACTGCTTGGAAAACCGGACGCTCTGGATCTCCAGAGAAACCTGTTCCTTTTCCGAGGCCAGTATCACTTCTTTCAGCTTCCGGAAACGCTGCGGATCGCTGGTGGTCGGAAATACCTTGACCTCACCGCGGATCCCGTGTGTGGAGGTAATGACCCCCACTTGAAAAAACTGCTCCATGCTACACTCCTGTTTTGTAAAAACCCTGCCAAAACGACAGGGTTTTACTGCACTCCTATTGGATAATGTCCACAACCACTCGTTTGTCATCCCTGGCCGCAGCCGCCTTGACAACGGAACGGATCGCCTTGGCAATCCGTCCCTGCTTGCCGATGACCTTTCCCATGTCACCGTCCGCAACACGGACCTCCAGGACAGTTGTCCTGCCGTCCTGTCTTTCCGTAACGGTAACGCCGTCCGGGTTGTCCACCAATGCTTTGATGATTACTTCTACTAATTCTTTCATGCACGCGTACCTCCGCGGATCAGATTCTTTGTCTCTGTTCAGTACAGATTCGATTATTTTTCAATTCCTGCCAGCTTGAACAGCTTGCCTACAACCTCTGTCGGCTGCGCGCCGCTGTTCAGCCACTTCTTAGCCGCATCTTCATTTACTTTGAACAGGCTCGGCTCCTGGTTCGGATCGTAGGTTCCGATCTCCTCGATGAACTTGCCGTCTCTCGGGGATCTGGAATCCGCTACAACGATTCTATAGAAAGGAGCCTTCTTCTTTCCCATTCTCTTTAACCTGATCTTTACTGCCATTGTCTTGCACCTCATTCTTTCTTGTTTTTATTTTTGTTTGTCATATTCTTTTTCGATCCGCCGGTCAATCTGACTGCCGGATCATTTATGTGTTAAAAAGGAAGCCGAAACCTGCCTTTTTTACCACCGCCCATAAGTCCCGGAAGCTTCTTCATCATCTTCCGGGTTTCGTTGAACTGCTTCACCATGCGGTTCACCTCTGAGATATCCACTCCGGCGCCCTTTGCAATCCGATGCTTTCTCGGAAGATTGATGAGATCCGGATTGCGCCGTTCCTCCGGCGTCATGGAATAGATCATGGCCTCCATCCGGGCCATCCGCTTCTCATTCTCCTCGGAATCCAGGTCCGGCATTTTCGACCTGCCGCCCATGGCTCCTCCCAGCCCCGGCATCATGCTCATGACACCGGAAAGTCCGCCCATCTTCTTCATCTGGTTCATGCTTTCCAAATAGTCCTCATAATCAAACTGGGCTTTCTTCATCTTTTCCGTCATCTTCCGGGCCTTTTCCTCGTCCAGCTCTGCCCCCGCCTTTTCGATCAGCGTCAGGACATCGCCCATGCCCAGGATCCGGGATGCCATCCGATCCGGATAAAACTGCTCCAGGTCGGAAAGCTTTTCGCCCATACCCACATAGAGGATCGGCCGGCCGGTCACGGCCTTGATGGACAGTGCGGCGCCCCCTCGAGTATCGCCGTCCAGCTTGGTGACGATCACGCCGTCAATCCCGATCTTTTCATGGAAGCTTTTTGCTACGTTGACCGCATCCTGCCCGGTCATGGCGTCTACCACCAGGATGGTCTGATGTACGGTGACTGCTTCCTTGATCTCCTGAAGCTCCGCCATCATGTCTTCATCGATATGGAGCCGTCCGGCCGTATCCAGAATGATGATGTTGTTGCCGTTCTTTGCTCCATGCTCCAGCGCCGCCTTCGCGATATCCGCAGGCTTTACCTTGTCGCCCATGGAAAAGACTTCCACGCCCTGCTTCTCTCCGTTGATCTGCAGCTGCTTGATGGCGGCGGGCCTGTATACATCGCATGCCACCAGAAGCGGCTTTTTGCCCTTCAGCTTGAACTTGCCCGCGAGCTTTGCCGTGGTGGTCGTCTTACCTGCACCCTGGAGGCCTGCCATCATGATCACGGTCGCGGCACTCCCCGGCTGCAGCCGAATCTCGGTAGTCTCCGAGCCCATCAGGGACACCAGTTCTTCATTCACAATCTTGATGACCATCTGGCCCGGATTCAGCCCGTTCATCACGTCCTGTCCGATGGCCCTCTCCTGGACATCCTTGACGAATCCCTTGACCACCTTGAAGTTGACATCCGCCTCCAGAAGCGCCATCTTGACTTCCTTTAAGGCCGCCTTTACATCCTCCTCGGTGAGCCGTCCCTTGCTGCGGAGATTTTTAAATACGTTTTGAAGTTTTTCCGTTAAGCTGTCAAATGCCATTGTCCAACTCCTCTGTCATCCTGTCGGATGAACATTTCTATACATGATCAGTCACTGAAATCTTCTGTGTTCCTGCGGTTTCCAGGTTATTGTACGGATCGCGCGGTACATGCAGTATCCTTTTTCCAGACAGGCATGCGGCAATCCTACAGCACTTCCAGGATCGAATCGGAAAGCTCCCGGAACTGCCGCCGCAGTTCTCCCTGATTCTCCATCGTCAGTTCGGCGGTATCCAGAAGCGTCTCCATCTCACGGACCTTCTCCTTGATGGAGAGGAACCGTCTGACCAGATGCAGCCTGGCCTCATATCCTTCCAAAGCCTTCTGACACCGCTTCACCAGGTCATGAACCCCCTGCCTGCTGATCCCTTCCGCTTCCGCGATCTCGCTTAAGGAAAGATCCTCCAGGATAAACTGCTCATAAATCTCCTTCTGGTGGTCGTTGAGAAGCTCTCCATAAAAATCATACAGCAGTGCCTGTTGTAAAATCTCATCCATTGCTTATCACCTTTGCTATCTTAACCGAAAAAAAATGTGTTGTCAAGTCTTTTCTCTTGACAACACAAAAATAATTCCAACTATGCGGTCTGTTTCAAACAGACATCACCTTTTCTAACACAGCGGATACTTTGCAGTCAGCTCCGCCACCATGGCTTTCGCCTTCTCCACATTTTCCTCGTTCTCGATCACAAGGGAAATGATCTCCGCGATCTTTTCCATATCCTTTTCCACCATGCCGCGGGTCGTCACGGCCGGAGTCCCCAGCCTCACGCCGCTGGTCACGAAATGAGAACGGGGATCGTTGGGAATGGCATTCTTGTTTGCCGTTACATGGGCATCATCCAGACGCTTCTCCAGTTCTTTTCCGCTGAGATCCTTTTCCGTCAGGTCCACCAGCATCAGATGGTTGTCCGTATCCCCGGATACAATCTTGATGCCCCGTGCCTGCAGTCCGCGGCAGAGCGCCTTCGCGTTTTTGACCACCTGTTCCATATAGGCCTTGTATTCCGGCTGCAGCGCCTCCTGGAAGCAGACTGCCTTGGCCGCGATCACATGCATCAGCGGACCGCCCTGTGTTCCCGGGAACACGGCCTTATTGAAGTTGAATTTTTTGTTCATCTCCTCGCTGCTCAGGATCATGCCGCCCCTTGGCCCCCGAAGGGTCTTGTGGGTCGTGGTGGTGGTCACATGGGCATAGGGGATCGGGCTTGGATGCAGCCCTGTGGCAACCAGGCCGGCGATATGGGCAATATCCACCATCAGGTAAGCGCCCACTTCATCCGCGATCTCGCGGAACCTTTTGAAGTCAATGGTTCTGGCATATGCGCTGGCCCCCGCCACGATCAGCTTCGGACGGCACTCCTTCGCGATCTTTAATACGTTGTCGTAGTCGATCACGCCGTTATCATTTACACCGTAAAAGGTCACGTCAAAATATTTTCCGGACAGGTTCACCGGAGAGCCGTGGGTCAGGTGTCCGCCGTGATCCAGGTTCATTCCCATGATCTTGTCTCCCGGTTCTAACATGGCGAACATGGCCGCCATATTCGCCTGGGCTCCGGAATGGGGCTGCACGTTGACATATTCACAGCCGAACAGCTTCTTTGCCCGCTCCCTGGCGATATCCTCTACCACATCCACGCACTGGCATCCGCCGTAATATCTCTTCCCCGGATAGCCTTCCGCATATTTGTTGGTCAGGGGGCTTCCCATCGCCGCCATCACAGCCTGGCTCACCCAGTTCTCAGACGCGATCAGCTCGATATGAGAATTCTGACGGTCCATCTCCGCCCGGATGGCATCCGCGATCTCACCGTCTGTTTTCCTGATCTCTTCAAAATCGTACATTCTCGTTTCCTCCACATCTCTCGAATTAGAATCCATATGCAAACATACACTGCATTCCAAAAAATATTGTTGCAGCATTCACATCATATCATTTTACTATCCTGTTTACAAGCCTAAGTTTTTTGTGCAATATCCGGATTCGAGCTTTTTTATGCCAGGTCAAACAACGACAGCTGGTTGCTCTGGGGCAGGTCTCCGAAGAGCCCCAGATCCGACATCAGGTCGATCACGGTCACGCTGACCTTGGTCCGCTCCCGGAAGTCATCCAGAGACAGAAATGCTCCGTCCTTGGCCGCCAGCTCCACCGCTTCCGCCGCTTTTTCCCCCATGCCTTCGATGCTGGCGAAGGAGGGCATCAGCTTCCCGTCCACGATCTGGAACTGCTTCGCCCTGGCCCGGTACAGGTCGATGGGCGTAAAATCCAGCCCCCGGGCATACATTTCCTGCACAAGGCGCATGTCCTTCAAGGTATCCTGCTCCTTGTTGGTCAGCGTATCCGACCGTTTTTTATAATCCTTGATGTAGTAGTTCAGCTTCTCCTTCCCCTGGCACATCAGCTCATAGGAAAAGGCATCCGCCCGGATGCTGAAATACGCCCCGTAATAGGCCAGCGGATAATTGATCTTGCAGTACGCGATCCGGTACGCCATCATCACATAGGCGGCCGCATGGGCTTTCGGGAACATGTACTTGATCTTTTTGCAGGACCCGATATACCAGTCCGGCACATCCTTTTCCTTCATGGCCGCGATCCATTCGTCTTTGAGCCCCTTCCCCTTCCGGACGCTTTCCATGATGGTAAAGGACAGCGCGCTGTCCACGCCCTGGTTGATCAGGTAGATCATGATATCGTCACGGGTACAGATAGCCGTAGAAATGGTGGCCGTACCGGAACGGATCAGATCCTGGGCATTTCCCAGCCATACGTCGGTTCCGTGGGACAATCCCGCCAGCCGGATCAGGTCCGACAGAGACTGAGGATTGGCCTCGATGACCATGCTCATGGCAAAATCGGTTCCAAATTCCGGGATCCCTAAGCACCCCAGCTTGCATCCTTCGATGTCCTCCGGCTTGATCCCCAGGGCCTGGGTGCCGTGGAACAGGGATAAGACCTCCTGGTCATCCAGAGGGATCTGGGTGGCCACAAAGGGGTGCTCCTCATTGTATTCATTTTCCAGGGATTCCGAGGTGATGTATTCCTCCAGCATCTTGATCATGGTAGGATCATCGTGTCCCAGGATGTCCAGCTTCAGCAGGTTGTGGTCAATGGAATGGTAGTCAAAATGTGTGGTCACGATGTCTGTGGTCACATCATTTGCCGGATGCTGCACCGGGGTAAATTCATTGATATTATGTCCGTGGGGCAGCACCACGATCCCGCCCGGATGCTGGCCCGTGCTTCTGCGCACTCCGGTGCAGCCCTGGCTGATCCGCTCAATCTCACATTTCCGCTTCCGCTGGTTCTTCTCCTCATAATACCGGCGCACATATCCGTAGGCCGTCTTGTCCGCCAGCGTGCCGATAGTCCCGGCCTTGAAGGTATAGCCTTCCCCGAACAGCACCTCTGTGTACTTGTGGGCCTTGGACTGGTAGTCCCCGGAGAAATTCAGGTCGATATCCGGCTCCTTATCCCCCTTGAAGCCCAGGAACGTCTCGAACGGAATGTCATATCCGTCCTTGACAAGCTTTTCCCCGCAGTCCGGGCAGATCTTATCCGGCATATCAAATCCGCAGCAGCCGGAATAGGCCTTCACTTCCTCCGACTCAAACTCGCTGTAATGGCATTTTTTACAATAATAGTGAGGGCTTAAGGGATTTACCTCCGTGATTCCCGCCATGGTGGCTACAAAGGAGGAGCCTACCGATCCCCGGGAGCCCACCAGGTAGCCGTCCGCAACGGATTTCCACACCAGCTTCTGGGCAATGATATACATCACCGCGTAGCCGTTGGAAATGATGGAATTCAATTCTCTTTCCAGCCGGGAGGACACCTGCACCGGCAGATCGTCCCCGTAGACCTCGTGGGCCTTTTTGTAGCAGATATCCCGCAGCTTCTGGTCCGAATCCTGGATGACCGGCGGGCACTTGTTGGGGTTCACCGGCGCGATCTTCTCCACCATGGCCGCGATCTTGTTGGAATTTTCCACCACCACCTCATAGGCCTTCGCGGAACCCAGATATTCAAATTCCCCCAGCATTTCCTCGGTTGTCCGCAGATACAGCGGTGCCTGGTTGTCCGCGTCGCTGAACCCCTTTCCGGCCATGATGATCCGGCGGTACACCTCGTCCTCCGGATCCAGGAAATGCACGTCGCAGGTGGCCACAACCGGCTTTTTGAACTGGTCTCCCAGCTCCAGGATCTGACGGTTTAAATTTTTCAGATCCTCCTCGGTCTGAATGTCCGGCAGCTTTTCGCTCTCCAGCATGAAATGGTTGTTCCCCAGGGGCTGGATCTCATAATAATCATAAAAATCCGCCAGCTTCGCGATGGTCTCCTGGGATTTTTGATTCAGGATCGCCTGAAACAGTTCTCCGGCCTCGCAGGCGCTTCCGATGATCAGCCCTTCCCTGTGCTGGTTCAGCAGGCTTTTCGGAATCCTGGGCCGACGGGCAAAATATTTCAGGTTGGAGGCGGAGATCAGCTGGTACAGGTTATAACGGCCGATGTCATTTTTCACCAGGATGATAATATGGTAGGTGGGGAGCTTGCGGATTGCGTCCTCGTTGGTATTTCCAAACTGGTTGATGCCTTTCAGGGTGGTAATGTCTCTGTCTTTGAGCATCTGCACGAACTTTACAAAAATCTCTGCCGTGGCTCCCGCGTCGTCCACCGCCCGGTGATGATTTTCCAGGGAAATGTTCAGCGCTTTTGCCACCACGTTCAGCTTATATTTTGATAAAGTGGGCAGCAGTACCCGGGCCAGGGCCACGGTATCCACGGAGATAAAATGGGGCTCAATGTCCTGATACCTGCAGTTCTGCTCGATAAATCCCACGTCAAAGCCCGCGTTGTGGGCCACCAGCACCGCGTCCCCCACAAATTCCAGAAATTGGGGCAGAATGGTCTCAATGTCCGGATATTCCATGACCATCTCATCCGTGATACTGGTCAGCTTGGTGATCTCAAAAGGAATGGGCCGCCGTGGATTGACGAAGGTGCTGAAAGAATCCACGATCTCTCCTTTGACTACCTTTACCGCCCCGATCTCGATGATCTTGTCCTTGATGGCGCTGAATCCCGTGGTCTCCAGGTCGAATACCACAAAGGTATCATCCAGGCTTTCCTCCCCGGCGCCCACAGCGATCTCAGTCAGGTCGTCCACCACATAGCCTTCCACGCCGTAAATGACCTTGAACGGGTCTGCCTTGTCCAAGCGCTCGATATAGTGGTTGGCATCCGGAAATGCCTGGGCAGTCCCATGGTCCGTGACCGCGATGGCAGGATGTCCCCACTTGTGGGCGCGGCCCACAATATCCTTGACCTCGGAGACCCCGTCCATATCGCTCATTTTCGTATGGCAGTGGAGCTCCACGCGCTTAATGGGGCTTAAGTCCTCCCTGGACACGGTAAAATCCCCGGTCTTCTTGATCCCGGTGATGGAGCCGATGGTCAGCTCCCCGTCATATTTGTCAATGGTGGTGACGCCCTTGATCTTCAAAAACGCGCCCTTTTTCAGGTCGCCTAACAGCTCTGCAAGCTGTTCGTTGCGGACAAACATTTTCACGGTAATGGTATCTGTAAAATCCGTAATCGAAAAAATGATGATGGTTCGTTCATTCCGGATCTCCCGGGTCTCAAAGCTGATAACCTTGCCGTGGAGCGTGATCTCCCCCATCTCCGTGGCCACCTGGTCCAGCCGCAAAGGCTCGTCCTCAAAGTCCCTTCCGTAGATCAGGCCCGGCGCGTCTCCCTGCTTTAAGGGGCGCACATAATCCCGGCCGGAATCCTTCCGAAAGCCGCTTTTCCCCTGGCCATAGGAAAAGCCGCCTCTGCCCGGCGCATTGCCCTTTCCGGCAGCCGCCGCACCCGCACTTCCATTCCTGCCGGCAGCCGTCCCGTTTGCGCTTCCATTTCTTCCGTTTGCCATTCCATTTTTCCCGGCTGCGGCACCATTTGCTGTTCCGTTCTTTCCGGCTGCAGCTCCTGCTGCATTCCAGGCCGTTTTGGTTCCCCTGCCCTGGTTTCCGGCTGCATCCGAGTCGCCCGCCCGGTCTGAGGCAGCACCGGAAACACTGCCAGGTTCCTCCCAGGGCGCCGCAAAATCGCTGCCGTTGGAGGGATCCCCGGGACCCATCCCGTCAGGATCCATTTCCCCGTGAATACTTTTATTCCTCTGGAAAATGGCGTTGATCTCCCGCTGGATCCGCTGTTCCTCAAACTCCCGTGTCTTACTTTCCTTTTTCTCCCGGTAGGTGACACGGAACTCGGTCGGAATGCCGCAGCGACGGTTGAACACCTCGTCCAGAAGCTCCAGGATCTGCTCCCGTCTTCCTTCGGATACGATGGTATCCGCCAGCTCCAGACAGCAGATCTGCCCATCTTCAAACCGAAGCTGTGCCTGGTCGAACATATTGGCCGCCAGCACGCTGCTGCCCCGCAGTTCCTGGGAAATGCTCTCCCGGTACTCCGCCATCAGGGCGGCGGGGGTGTACTGCTCGGACAGGCTGTATTCTTCTTCTATATGAATCTGGACCATGGAGGTTCCGAACAGCTGCTCCTTGATCTTGTGCTCCATATGCCAGATCTGCTTCTTCTGAAACAGATGCCGGCTGAATATGTAAACGTGCAGAAAATCCCGTGCGGAATTGGTGGTGATCTTCTTCACTTCCACATCCGCAAACAACATGCGGACAGAGTCCTCCACTTTTAATGTGGGAAATACATCAAAAAATAATTTTGCGGTTCCTACTTGTTCCAATTGATCAGCTCCTGTCACTCATTTTCCCAGTTCTGTAATTCCCGGCGCAACGTTTCCAGAAGTTCCTCTTCCTTTACCTTTTTCACGACCTCTCCCTTTTTGATCAGGAGTCCTTCGCCCTTGCCGCCCGCGATCCCGATATCTGCTTCCCGGGCTTCTCCCGGGCCGTTCACGACGCATCCCATGACGGCTACCTTGAGATCCAGCGGAAATTCCTGGACCATCTTCTCCACCTGATTTGCAAGCCCGATCAAGTCGATCTGGGTTCTGCCGCAGGTAGGACAGGATACCACCTCGATGCCGCCCTTGCGAAGCCCCAGGGTCTTCAAGATCAGCTTTGCGGATCGGATCTCTTCCGCCGGATCGCCGGTCAGGGACACCCGGATCGTGTTTCCGATGCCTTCATAGAGAATGATCCCCAGGCCGATCGAGGATTTGATATTTCCGGAGTAGACCGTCCCTGCCTCCGTGATCCCCACATGCAGCGGATATGGACATTGCTCTGCGATCAACTCGTGGGCTTTCACGCACATCATGACATCGGAGGATTTGATGCTGACCACCAGATTATCATACTCCATCTCCTCAATCATCCGCACCTTATCCAGCGCGCTCTCTACGATTCCTTCGGCCGTCACTGCACCATATTTTTCCAAAAGTGTTTTTTCCAGGGAACCGCTGTTGACGCCGACCCGGATGGGAATCTCATACTCCTTCGCCTTATCGACGACGGCCCTCAGGCGCTCCTCTCCACCGATATTGCCCGGATTGATCCGAATCTTGTCGGCTCCGTTCTCAATGGCCGCAATCGCCATCCGATAGTCAAAATGGATATCCGCCACCAGAGGGATCTGAATATTTTTTTTGATCTCCCGCAGTGCCTCAGCCGCTTCCAGTGTGGGAACGGTACAGCGCACGATCTCACAGCCTGCCGCCTCCAGCCTGTGGATCTGCTCTACGGTTCCTTTGATATCCTCGGTCTTCGTATTGGTCATAGACTGGATCGCCACCGGATGATTTCCTCCGATCACCACGTCTCCGATCCGGATTTCCTTTGTGTTCTGTCTCAGCATGTTCTATTGTCTCCTTTCCGATATCTTATAAAACAGCCATAAATAGGATGCCTTGAGGTATATTCCATGACACAAAACAGCCCTGCATATCCGGAGCTTCCCGAACATACAAAGCTGTTTATCCCTCCATGCGTTATCCTACTCTTTTTCAAATACCATCTGATCACCATACTCCCGTTCTGTCAGTGTCAATTCTCCCTGTTCCAGGCTGTAGTCATAGCTTCCTTCCATATTCTCCGCGGCAAAACCGGATTCTGCCGACGTATCATAGACCTCCTGCGAGGTCCCGTTTTCCTCTCCCTGATACAAAGTGAATATTTTGGATTTCAGATCCACATGATACTGCAGTTCTACCACGCCGTCCGATTCATCCGGCCATTCGATGGACGCAGATCCGTTGCCCTGGATCCGCATGACAAGGCCGCTGCCTTCGTTCACCCATCTTCCTTCCAACGGATTCGAAGTAAAAAGCGTATATCCAAAAAATATGGCGATGACAATGATCAATACCGATGAAACGGTCATCGCAATTCTCCAGAGTTTACTTCTTTTTTTCTCATCATTTTCCGCAATCATGCTGCAACTTCCCTCCCGGCGGAACATTTGGCCGCTGCTCGCCAGAAAACCGGCAATACACGGCAGTTATTCTATATCGTTCCGCACCGTCTTTTCCTTTATTATACGGATATTTCAAACCGGTGTCAACGGGTGGATTTCATCAGCCGGATTCCTGACACTTATAGCGACATGTAACGACTTATACAAAAATCCCGCCAAGTACCGCATAAGACAGCACCGTCATCAAAAATGCCGCCACAAACACTCCCAGCACGATCGCCGGAAACGCCTTCCGGAAGCGGATTCCGATTAATGCCGCAATCAGGGAGCCTGTCCAGGCTCCGGTGCCCGGAAGCGGGATCCCCACAAAGGCAACCAGTCCCCAGAACTCATATTTTTCAATGTTGGCGCTCTTGCTCATGGCCTTTTTTTCCAGCTTCTCTACCAGCGGTTTCAGCCGTTTCGTGCCCTTCATCCAGTTAAAGATCCTGGTGATCAAAAGGAGGATGAAGGGGATCGGGATCAGGTTTCCGACGATGCAGATGGGGATCGCTTCCCACATGGGTACGTCCAATACCGCCGGTCCCGCGGCCAAAAGCCCCCCTCGAAGCTCCAGGATCGGTACCATGGAAATGAGAAACAAGATCACTTCTTTTCCGACTTTTCCGCCTAAATTATCTATGAACCAACTGATCAGTGCTTCTTTCATCTTCTAAATTCTCTCCTGCTGTTTTTAGTATAACACAGATACGCTCTCAGCGCCGCGAACAGTGCCTCCATCTCTTCCCTGGTTCCCACGGTGATCCGCAGATACTGGCGGATCCGTTCGCTGTCCCAGTGGCGCACATAGATATCCTGTTTCTTCAATGCCTCGAACAGTTCCCCGGCATCATACCGCGGATGTCTTGCAAAGATGAAATTTGCCCTGGAATCTGGAAATTCGAATTCTAACCTCCGAAGCTCTTCCTTCGCCCATTCCCTCGTTTCCACGATTTTTTTTGTGGTCTTCTCAAAATATGCCCGATCCTTCACCGCCTCCGTTCCGCAGACAATAGACGTCTGATTCATGGTATAGGAATTGAAGGAATATTTCACATCGTTGAGATACCGGATCAGTGCAGGGCTGCTGATCGCATATCCGATCCGCATGCCGGCCATGGAGCGGGCTTTGGAAAAGGTCTGGACAACGATCAGGTTGCTGTATCGGCCGATCAGCTCCAGCGCGGATTTTCCCGCGAAGTCAATATATGCCTCGTCCACGATTACGACCGCATCCGGATTATGGATAAGAATGTCCTCTACGAATCCAAGCTCCTCATAAATGGCCGTAGGCGCATTGGGGTTGGGAAAGATCACTCCGCCGTTTTCCCGGTAATAATCTTCCTTCACGATCCGGAAATTTTCATCCAGCTTCGGGCATTCATAAGGAATCCGATATAATTCTGCCCAGACTTTATAGAAGGAATACGTAATATCCGGGAAAAGTATGGGCTTTTCGGAGTTAAAAAAGGTCAGAAAGCACATGGACAGCACATCGTCCGATCCGACGCCAACAAACACCTGGTCCCTGCCTACCCCGTAATGCTCCGCCAATGCGGACACCAGGTCATTTGCAGAAGGATCCGGATATAATCTGAGCCTGTCCGTATCCATTTCCCGCAGGGCGCGCTCCACTCCAGGGGCGGGCGGATACGGATTTTCGTTGGTATTCAATTTTATCACCTTACGCTGGGGCTGCTCGCCTGGTACATAAGGGTCTACTTTTCGTATATTCTTTATGATTCCGGGATTGATTTCCACTGATCTCATCTCCTGTTATTCTGTCTGTTTGTGTTGGGCTGTCATTCCTTTTCCAGGCAGTCCAAGTCTGGGGGTATCCTGCGGTACGGTTCATATATTGTATCATTCCTTTTCCGGACAGCAGACCTCCAGCTCGTCTGCCATACTGACAATCGCTATCGCGCCGCTTCGCATCGGATCATCTGCAGTCATATTCCTTCGCCAGCTCGGCAAATCTGGGCAGGGAATTTACGATCGTTTCATGGGACACACAATAGGCCAGCCTGACATATCCGGGACATCCAAAGGAGCTTCCCGGAACGATCAGGATGTTATATTTTTTTGCCGCCGCGCAGAATGCCTTTTCATCCGTAACCGGAGATTTTACGAAAAGATAAAACGCTCCCTCCGGCTTGATGCACTCAAAGCCCAGTTCTTTCAGGCCGTTGTATAATGTCTCCCGGTTCCGGTCATAGAAGGAAATATCCGTCTTTTCGTTCAGGCAGTATTTAACTACCTTCTGCTGCAGTGTCGGCGCATTCACAAATCCCAGGATCCTGATCGCCACATTGGCCGCGCTGATCAGCGCCTCGCTGTCCGCCGCTTCATCGGGGATCACCAGATATCCGATCCGCTCCCCGGGAAGCGACAGGGATTTGCTGAAGGAATATCCTACCACCGTGTTTGCATAATATTTTGTCAGGTATGGGACCTTTGCACCGTCATATGCAAGCTCCCGGTAGGGCTCGTCTGAGATCAGATAGATCTCCGTTCCATATTCCTTCTGCTTTACTTCCAGAATGGATGCCATCCTCCGGATCGTCTCCTCAGAATAAACGACTCCGGTGGGATTGTTGGGCGTATTGACGATCACGGCCTTTGTCTTTTTCGTGATCTTCTCTTCAAACTCATCCAGCTTGGGCTGGAAATCCACGGTATTGGGAGAGATCTCCACCAAGACGCCGTCGTAATTGTCGGTATAGCTCCGGTATTCCCCGAAATAGGGAGCAAATACAATGACCTCGTCCCCTGGATTCAGCAGGGATTTTAAGATTACATTCAGCCCGCCGGCCGCCCCCACGGTCATGGTAATGTTCTTCGCCGCAAATGCAGTACCGAACCGCTCATTCAAGGATTGTGCCACAGCCTGTCTCACATCCTCATATCCCGCATTGCTGTTGGTGTAGCCATGAAGCGCCACCGGGTCCTCCTCCTGCAGAATCTCCAGGATGGCCTGTTTCACTGCCTCCGGCGCGGGGACATTGGGATTTCCCAGGCTGAAATCATATACGTTTTCCTTGCCGTAGAGCTTTGCAAGGCGGTTGCCCTCTTCGAACATCGCACGGATAGCAGAACTGTTTGCCACCATATTTTCCATCTTTTTTGAAATCATCGTATCTGTCTCCTTTTTCCGCAGGGCCGAATCTATTGTTCTCCCGCTCATGATCTGATTCCGATTGCTGAAATTCTATTCCCGTCAGGTGATCTCCCTGTCTCGCGGTCATACCTTATGAAACGGCCGAATGGCCATAATGGGATGCCCTTGGGTATGCCTTCCGGGTCACGATCCCTTTTTCTACAAGAAATGCCGGATGATAGGAAAGCTTGGATTTCCTCAGTCCCTCCGCTCCGGTGTCTTCCTCCCGGTTTACATATTGATACTCCATGCATTCATGCTGTACAAACTGCTGGTTGATCATCGGGTAGGCCCCTTCCACTTCCGCAAACGCTTTCTCCACATGCACTACAAAGGTATCCTCGCAGACCGGCTCTCCGACACAGAAGGCCACCACTTTACCCTCTACCCGGATCAGGCCGCCCTTCATCCCCAGTTCCTGGAACAGACGCAGGAAATTCAGGGTCACACACATCTCCGCGTTTTTTTCCAGGTCCTCCTCACAGCCGTTCTCGTTACGCCATTCCAGGGCCATCTGAAAGCATTCTTCCGCATTTTTCCCGGTAATCGGCTCATAACTCCAGTCCGGGTACAAGGACTTGAACTTATTGATGTGATTGCGTTTGCCGTGCAGCTTCTTTCCCGCCAGGGTGGCAAGCTTCTCCGTCTCATACACATAGTCCGCTTCATCCCGGAGGTACTCGATCTGAAACTGCCTCGGATACCATGCCTCCATCTGGGCAAAATTTTCTTCCGTGACATTATAGAGTATAAAGGGAGCCTTCTGTTCCTCTGTGTATCGCATCAGGTATTCCAGCGCCCGCTTCACGGCCTCCGGTTCTCCTGCCGGGTAGGCGAACGCAAGCTTCTCTCCGTCATCCCGAAAGACCAGAGCGCCTTCTATGACCGCATATTGTACATGATAGTGCCTGGACCAGAGGTAAACATTCGCAAAGGTTCGCTCACAGCTTCTGCTCGGAGCCTTCTCAAAATACGGGGCAATGATCTCCTGATCCTCCAGTTCCGGCCTTTTAAACAGTATCTCTTCCATTTTTCATTCTCCATCTCTTTTCTGTGCCCCTGCCCCAGAATTTTCCAGCGGGGGCGGCGCACATTTGTCAGTATAGCATATTTTGTGCGGTTCTGACAAGATTTATCAAAAAACCAAAAAATATATCAATCTGAGAATCATAATGTATCCACATCCTGCAGTTCCCCTGCATCCAAAATGGGAAAATATAGGATTTGGTCCGGATGTTTTTTCAGAACCTTCCGCCCTCCGTGGTCTTCCTTCAATTCCAACAATTCCGGAAAATAGTTTCGGGAAAACCAGACCGGATTTCCGGTCTGGTCCCCGCATGTCACACAGCCAAGCTCTGCCCGGTTCCTTTCCATATTTTCCAAAAAGGCTTCTGCGCTCTCTTCTGTAAAACAGGGCTGGTCCGCCACAAAAAACGCACAGGCCTGTGCATCTGCCGCAGCTTCCAGACCTGCACGTATGGAATAGGATACCCCTTTCTGGCTGTCCGGTGAGAATACGGCACGAATATTTCCTACACGTACTTCATCATATATCTGCGGATATTGTGTCACCACGATCACTTCCCAGTCGACATGGCGCCTGCAGAGACTGTCCAGCCTGTCCAATAAGTGCCGGTACAGAGGTCGCCCCTCCAGTTCATACAAGAGCTTGTTGGAACCGAATCGGCGGCTGTTCCCGGCCGCCAGATAAATCAAACGTACTTTCATCTTTTCCACCATTTGTTTCCGTTTATTCAACACAGCATACTTCTATTTTAATTTGTAAACCTTTTTATTTGTCATTCCTTCACCATACAATATTCCTAGTTTTTCAGCTTTCCTGAGCAGAAGTCCGGCAGTTTTCGTTCTTACCGACAATAACTCAGCAGCTACAGCACTTCGTATTTTCCCATTCTCACGCAAGTATTTCAAAATCACGTCCATACGGCTGCATTCCAGTTCAGACAATCCTTTTTCTAAGAGTTCGCCCATAGGTTCGCCCACTTCGCCCATAGGTTCGCCCCCTTCGCCCATTAATTGTCCTCCACCTGTTTCCTTATACTCAAAGCCTTCTCTACATCGTATGGTCGTAATTAAATAATTCCGTTCTTCATCAGTTTCAAATTCTGGCATTGGCGATCCGTTTTGTTTTAACTCTCTCAGAATTTTGGTAATACCAGTGGACTGCTTTTCTGAGAGATCCATATCTTTCAGGAATTCTCCTATCCGACGATTTCGATATTTACGGGCGCGCACCTTTCCTGCCGCAAACTTTTCCATATCAATCCACCGATAAGGCCCCGGATAGTTAATGATCTGGATATAATCCACATAGATACGAATCTCTACCGGTTCGGGTTCCCGATAAAGCTTATGAAATTCTGCGTTGACCAAAACCTCCTCCAGTGCATTATATGGATAGTTAAAATATCTTTCTGCCTCCGCCTGTCCTTGAATTTTAACCACCTTTTCTACAATTACGTTATTTTTTATATAGTCAAGGGCATCTCGAATCTGTTTCCAAATCGGTCCGGTAAAAGTCTTTTCTGTAAAATTATCCGACGCTTCTGCGTCAGGATCATGGAACCATACCAAATCAATCTGTGCTCCTGGAATTAATTTCTCCGGGTGGTCAGTAAACATCAGAACACCAATGTTCCGAATCTCATGGTCTGTATCTGTTTCATTCGCCACCTCCAGTGCAACAAGTATCTCTTCCAAAGAAAGATTGTTGATATCTTTCACTAAAGAACTATTACTTTCACGAAGGTAATCCTCCACATAAGCACGGCGAATAGAATCCATTGCTGCGCGCCTGTTTATCCTGTCATCAAAAGGAACAGAATTACATTTATCAAAAAGCTCCGCAACTTCATCTGCCTTTGCCGCAGTCGTCAATGATGCCGGACGAATCCAATATTGCATTCTTTTATTTGCTCTTGTTCCTTTTTCTGCATATACATCTTCCGGTGCCTGGTAAGGACCACTGTCACCTGCTGTACACCACAAATAGAGAAGATATACTTCCGATTCGTGATAATTGATCACTTCAATCTTCGGAATATAACGTGGTACAATTTTATTGCAATATTGAAATATTTCCTGCTGAATCATATCGAGATTTTCTTTTGGTATCCCTTTCAGCGGAAATTTGGGCATTCCATTTTCTGCCCTGACACCAATGACCAGATATCCGCCGTTTACATTTGAATAATCATTTGCAAAAGCACAGATTGTGTGAATAATATCGCTGGGATTCCATCCTTCTTTATATTCTACACGATTCTGTTCGACAACTCGACCTGCTAGCAAGGTATCTATTTTTAAAGGAATCATCACACACCTCCCATTGTTTTGAATATATCAGATATATTTTCATCTTTCCTCCACCATTTCCAGCAGTTCTTCTACTGCCCTTTCATCTCTCACCCTGATCAGGTTATCCCATGCGTCCTCTTTTCCAAGAAGATTCATACCGCCATGCCATACAAGAGACTGGTCGATAACAGCAAAGTGTCCCGCTTCCCCATCCGCAATTTTCGTATGGATTCCGCAGACTTTCATTTCTTCAATCAGCGTATACGTGAAATCCGCATTATGAAATGCATCCGATTCCGGATTTTCTGTGATAACGGTTATGTCAACTCCCGCTTCCTGCCGGGGCTTCATCAAATAGATCAGCCGTTCCACCTTATCCTGCGTGATCTGTGGGCTGGAAATGATAATCTCTTTTTCTGCCTCGATCAGATCCTGTTCGAACACAGCCGTATAGTTTCCTGAATCATAGATTGCCCCAGCCTCCTGCTTCCTCTGCGCCGCATCTGCTGAAATCTGAAACCCGATTTTCTTGTATGTCCTGAGCCGTTTTAAATACATATTGTGAAATTGGGGAATATGGGAATCAATGTAATCATATACCACAACATCCTGTTTTCCCTCATAATCCCGATTCAGCCGGCCCACATATTGTTCCAGCCTTCCCTGATAGGAAACCGGTGCCGCAAGCATCAGCGTATCCAGTCTCGGACAGTCAAAGCCTTCACCGATCTTTTGTCCTGTGGCGACCAATATCATGGATTGATCCCGCGGAATTTTCTCGATCTGCATTCTGACAGCTTCGTTTTCTTTATCTGTATTGCCTCCATATAACAGGAAAGCCTGATCCGCCGCCTGTCTGACATTCTCATATATCCATTTTGCCTGTTCTTTATATCTGGTCAGTATGACAGGCGTTCTCCCGAGCTTTACACAGGATCTCACATCTTCTGCGATTTGTTGATTCTGCCACTCGTGACTGCTGATAAATGCATACAAAGCGTTAATGTCCGGTTTCCCGCCTCCCGTGTAGATGACTCTTGTATAACGCGGAATCACAAGGTGTTCTATGCCCTGTTCCATGGTTCTTTCCAGTGCCGTATACTTGTATCCTAAAATCCGAGTTTTAGTTACTCGTTAAAATATCAGTCTCTGGTAACACCAAGATATTTAAGAAATAATTTATCACGCTCAATTATCTCGGTTTTCCAACGTTTTCTGCCAAATCTTGTGTCTACTGTC
>CAJTGD010000017.1 GCA_910575475.1 Lachnospiraceae bacterium
AAGTAAAGGAGCCGCTTTTTAGCGGCAGCAAGTAATATATGCTTGCGACACCCGCCTTTGAGGCGAGCAGTAACAGAGCCCTTGGGGGCGTTTTTCAAACCCCCACTTGAAGTGGGGGTTGGTGATTAGTATGCCCACCTTCCGAAAAAAATATTCAAAAATTTTTTGGAAAGTATTGACAAACACTTATTTCATTCAGTGTAATGAAATACTCTTTTATGAGAAGCACAACCAATTACATATCCTCACAGAATTTGGGAGTACGACTTTACGCCGTACACGCCTGCGGTATGCGAAAAGGAAATACCGCCGCTTCTGAAACTGCTTTGAACTGTCGGCAACAGATAAGCGTAACAGACAGTTTCGACTTTGAATCTCAAAGCCGGTTACATTATTGTGAAACCAAAACCGCAAGGGATAAGTCTATCCTTTTGTATTGGTCGGTACACATTGATGTGCCGGCTTTTTTGCTGCCCAAATGCCGGTTACAACTAAATGACCGGCTGGATGGGATATGATTTTGCGATAACCTCTTTTTTCGGAGAGTGAGCGGAACAACGCCGCCTGAGATGGGGGCAGGGACAGAAAAACGACATTCAGACAGACCGGCGGAAAACAACAGATGGTATGCGGCAGAAAGAGTGTCGCATACCGCAGCAAGCAGGGAAACTGTATTGACAGTTTCCGCCCCAACCGGCTTTAAGAGCCGATTGTTCTTTAGGGACACCCTAAAACCCGTTTACAAAATCAAAGGATAGATCATATGTAGATGATCATTCTGAATAGAAGGAGGGTACACATGTCGAAAAAGGAAACAGCGCCCAGTGAGAGTGAATGGCAGATCATGGAGGTATTCTGGTCCGCGGGCACGCCCCTGACATCCTCCGAAGTCATACTGAGGCTGAAAGAACACACGGATATGACTCCCAGGATGGTACGGGTACTGATGAACCGTTTGTACCAGAAAAAGCTCCTGAGCTACGTGATCGATGAACATGACGCCAGAATTTATATCTATACTCCATTGAAATCCAGAGAGGCCTGTCTGGAAGAGAAGAGCAGGAGATTTGCGGACAGCTATTTTTCCGGCAGCCATGCCAATGCGGCAGCGGCGCTGCTGAAACATGCCGTCCTCACAGAAGCACAGATGGAGGAGCTGAAAGGAATCCTGGAAACCAGCAGGGAAAAGAAAACGAGTAAAGGAAAGGATTTGTGATGGCAGGACAATTGACAGACAGTTGGACACTGAACACCCTGGACTATACCGCCGCATATATTTCTGTGGTGATGGGGCAGTGTGTCCTGTTCTCTTTTTTCCTGTTTCTTCTGATCCTTCTGCTTCGGCGGATCCTGCCTGGAAAAGCGGTATTTCTAAAAGGATTGCTCTGGGAAATCTTACTTATAGCGACGTTTTTGGGAAAGCTGAAATTTTTCCACGAGGGACATTTTTTCAGCCGCTGGACGTACCGATGGATCGGGGTTTGCAATGAATCCTGGTGGGTCAGATACGGCTATCTGCTGGGGATGATATTTTGTGCATTTGCTCTTTTTTCCAGGAGGAGAAGGCTTGACAGACTCGTAAAAGGGATGGAACAGGATCAGGTGTGCGGGCAAAAAGTCAGAATCCACGAATTTTTACTCGCTCCATTTTCTGCAGGACTGTTTTGCCCCAATATCGTCCTACCGCGGATCCTGCGAAAGGAACTGGAGGCGGAAGAGCTGGAAATGGTCCTGCTTCATGAGAGAACGCATATCTGGCTGGGGCACCTTTGGTTCTGCCTGCTGTGGGATATCCTGCAGATCCTGCTGTGGCCTAATCCGTTCTTTGCGGTATGCAGGAATGATTTTCAGGAAGATCTGGAACAGATCTGCGACCGGGTCACCATTCGGAAAAGCGGCCGGGATGCTTATGCCTATGGGCTTCTGCTGTTGAAAAATATGCGGCTTCTGAATCCGGAGGCTTCGGAGCTGAAAAGGAAAAATGCGACCATTGCTTTCGCGGGCACGGATGGGTACAGAGATATAAGGAACAGATTTTCAGGGATTGCATCGTTCACACCTTATCGGAGGGGCGCGGCAGGGGCACTGTGCTTCTTGCGGGAATTTTTTTGTTGATTTTATATGGCTCTTATCCGCGTTATATGCCGGTACGTGAGATCGCATTGTATCAGGAGCAGGGATCGGGGGAAGCGCAGACGATCTTCCTGGAACCCGGAAGCTTTGAGCAGGCATTATCCTGGGATGAGGGATATATTTATATCCGCAGGGCTTCCATGGATCGGCTTCTGGAAGAGCATGGAATCGGGGGAGAGCGTTTTTGGATCAGCTTTGGAGGCTATAGGAAGCTGCCCAGTATGGGAGGAAGCAGTAGTATCGTCAATGTGGATTACCGCGGACAGGAGGAAGAACTGCGCATACCTTATTGGAACAATGAATCCGATTTCTGGTCTGCGCTTTTGAAACAGATGCCCTGATTTGTTTTATTCGTATATGCTTTAACGGACAGATTGATAAGAGGAGGATATCACAATGAAATTGAATTTTAATCCCGGAACACAAAATCAGATTTTTCATGCGTACCGCATCAATCAGAGCGCGGCCGCAAAAACAGGAAAGGCCGCAGGCGCTCAGGCGCAGGAAAGCCGGATGGATCTGGCGTTCATTTCTCCGCAGGGCAGGAAGGGGAGCCTGATCGAAACACTCATGAAGCAGAAGATGAGTATCACGGACCAGAAGAACTCTCTGATCAGCTCCGCAAAAAAGGACGGCCGGTCGATGGATTCCATCAAGTCCCAGGTAGAGGCTTATGAAAAGCAGTTAAAGGAGATTGACCAGCAGATGACGGAGGCCATGGCGAAGGAAATGGAGAAGCAGGCCGGGAAGTCGAAGAAGGATGACGATCCGAAGACAGAGCAGGAGATTGAAAACGAAAGGCTGGCAAATGTGATGGACCTGTCCCAGGGTCTGCAGAAGGCGGAAGTGACCGATTCTGTGAAAAACAGGGTTGACGGGGAAGCACGTGTGCTGAAGCCGGAGATTGAGCTGGATCAGATGTATAACCCGTCAGCAGACGTTGCAGATAAGGAAGCGAAGCTTGCCGAACTGGAGGCCCCTTGCCATCAGCCGGTTATCCAGATTCGTTTGACTCGTCCCTCTGATATTCCAGTATGTCTCCCGGCTGGCAGTCCAGCACATCGCAGATCTTATCCAGTGTGGAGAACCGGACAGCCTTGACCTTCCCGGTTTTCAGATTCGAAAGATTTACATTCGAAATACCGACCCGGGCGGCCAGTTCGTTCAAGGACATTTTCCGGTCGGCCATGACCCGGTCTAATCGTAAGATGATTGACATTATCATACCTCCAATCTATAAGGCAGCGTCTTTCGGCGCAAGGATAGGAACTATCATGAAATCTATTTTTCTCATCCCGCAGGATGCAGAAAAAGCTGCTGTCCGTTATAATGTCTCATCGACTTCTTTTTGGAGGGCGCAGCCCCTTTTATAAATATCGCTGACAAGCAAAAGGATCAGCCCCGTGAGGATCCATGAAATTTCCATAGGATTTTCGAACATAAAATCATGGTCTATGATGAAGGACATTCCGCCCTGTAAGATGAGTTTCTTAAAAAAACCGATGAAAATGGCAGTCCTTCCAATCCAACAGATATGTCCGGCAATCTCCGGCATAAACGGAGAATAGGAGTGTCTCATGATGCGCAGGATCCGATAGCCCTTCCACAGGATGAAAAGCAAGGGCACTTTTTCGGAAACAAGCGTCAGAAGAATAAAGCTTGCGGCAAACACCTGTCCGTTGACGGTTGCCGTATCCACCGTAAAGGGCAGAAATTCCTTGGGGAACCGCGCAAACGATCCACCCAGAATATAAAACCACAGGTGGCTTCCTGAGTCCATGATTACCGTCTCAGATGCCGGACGTGACAGAATAGAGGTCAGGCCAGTCAGGAAAATCAATAAATTCCAAATGGATATCAGGAGATACACATAATAAACCGCCCTGATCCAGGAGTAATGCCGATATTCGCGTTCTTCTTTACTTCTCTTTTTCCATAACATGATAGAATCAACTCCTTTCATTTTTTAATTACCCATCGATAAGTTCGTTAGCTTTCTGTTTTTAAAATACCATATGAATATATGAATGTCAATATATATTTAACGATTATCATTAAAATATAAAAGCTTTACGATAAAATAAAATTGTGAATCTGAAAGTTGGCATACGTAATATTACGTGTTACAATCTGTTTATAATGAGTAGAGGGGAACTATAAAAATGCCAATGACACCACGAGAAATGATAACACATCTTAAAAAGAATGGTTTTAAAGTGGCGGGGCTGAGATAGTCCTGCTGAACGGAGGCATTATGGTGAATAAAGTATTTTATCCGGCATTATTTCATAAAGCAGAAGAAGGCGGGTTTTGGATATCATTTCCGGATCTGCCGGAATGGCTAAATGAAGCAGCGATAGCAATGGATTTGAATTTTTCTCAGATCCTTCAGGAAGTTCTTATTTCCAAAATAAAGGTATGAAAATTCTGTGAATCATTGAGAAAGACTGACCATTGACGGAAAACAATATAAAAGAACAGAAAAAAATCACATCCCCTGCCTGAACCGAATCCCAGGCAGGGGATGTTTGATGCCCTTCTAAATCGTCACACTGTCCTTTACTTTACCGGAAATGCCTCATCATTTACAACAATCTCCTGGATCTCATTGATATCTACAATACGGTTGAAAGCCGTCATATACCAGGTTTGCGGATCGCCCACGCCTCCCAGTACATAGCCGCTGTTTTCGATATGGTTTTCCGCGTCGCTGATCACATAGCTGCTGCCGTCCTGAAAACGGATCTCCAGGTGAGTGAGGTTTACAGGATCATAGGCATCTGCCTCCGACAGGCCGAGTCCCTTCGACAGATCCACACCGAGGGAAATCGGGGAATAGGTGATATAGCCTTCCAGCTTCTGGACCGGAATTGCAGGCTGATCGGTCAGCACGATCTCTTCCACCTCAGTTTTGGCATAGAACTCCTCCATTTTCTGGCTCCATTCTTCCTCCGTCCATTCGTCTTTCTTGACCGACACCTCTTTCAGAGAACCCGGATACTTCGCAATGGAAAGCATCGGGAACACCCCGTCCGGAAGCTGATTGCTCCAAAGAAGATAAGCGGTGCAGCACATCTTGTCCGCTGTGCTCTTCTCCGTATCCACGTAAATATTGCTGCCGCCGAAGATGTCACCGGTGGTCCCGAAGGAGAAGCCGTAGTTTCTGTCCTCTGCAAAATAGGCGCCCTTCCGTACATTGGTGTCGGCATCCCCGATCAGCATGGTAACGCCGCCTGAGCGTTCCAGTGTAAATGTAATGACAGCTCCGTTCTTATCATAGACCATATTTTCGACGGTCAGGGTATGGTCGCCCAGCTTCTTTACGATCGGCTCGCTGATGCACCCGCCTCCGGTCAGGTCCTGTGCCTGCTGCGGATCCACGGAAACAAATTCCCTGGAAGGGATGGTGACGTCGGTCATCTTTGGAGTTCCATCCTCATTCGTTTTTCCGGTATCGACCTCTGTCTCGATCACAGGCGTTGATTTTTTTGTGCTGTTCCCGAACATGGCGTCAAAGAAATCCAGATTCGTGGCCGCATAGACGGCTCCCGGCACTGTAAGGCAGGCGGCCACTGCAATGGCAGCCGCGGCATAGGAAAATCTCCGGCGGCGGGGCGGGCGCTGGCTGCGTTTCTGTTCTGCCCGCAGCATTTTGTAAGTGTCCTGGATCCTTTTGTTAACCGTATCCGATACCTGGATATCCTGGCTTAAAATCTCTTTCATTTCTTTTTCTGAAAATCCCATAGTCTGTCCTCCTTAAAATCTGTTTAACATGATAAAACCTGTTCCAGCTTTTTCCGGCCCCTCTGGAGCCTGCTCTTTACCGTATTTTCATTCCATCCCAGGAGCTCCGCGATCTCGCGCACGTTGAAGCATTCCCCATAATATAGAAGGAATATGGTCCGGTCCTTCTCCGGAAGCTCCCGAATCAGCTCGTAAAACTCATAGTCGCTTTCCAGAAATGTTCCGGTCTGTTCCTCGGCCTGCTCCATGGAAACGACCCGTTTCTGCTGACGGACCACATCGGTGCAGTGATTGATCAGGATCCGGGTAAGCCATGTCTTAAAATAGGAAACGGTTTTCAGCTCTCCGATGTGTTCATAGGCGGAAAGAATCGTGTCCTGTAAGACATCCGCAACGTCCTCTTCATTTTTTAAATAGGTCTTGGCTACCTTGTAGAGCGCGGTCTTGTATTCCTCGATCAGTTGGATAAATGCATCCGTATCGTGTTTCTGCGCTCTTTTTATCAACAGCATGTTCAAACGTGTTCACCTCGATTCCTTTGTTTTGTTGTTTTCTACATATTAGACGGAGAAGTGTGTCGTTTGGGTGCAGGGAAATTCATTTTTTTAAATTAGCTTGTACAATGACCAAATGTTCATAGCAACTATTATACAGATAAACCGTAAAAAAAATACAGTATAACTTGAAAAATTTTGCAGATAATCATATAATAGATAAAAAATATGGAAGGTGATTATCATGCTAAAGAAATTCAGTGTAGAAAACTTCAAAGGCTTTAAGGATAAGATCACATTCAATATGGGCTCACCGAGCAATTATAGCTTTAATTCAGAGATGATTGAGAATGGCTGTGTGACCAAAGGGATCATCTATGGTATTAACAGCTGCGGTAAATCCAATCTTGGACTGGCAATCTTTGATATGATTACGCATTTGACGGAAAAGCAGAAGCTTCTGCAAAGTTATGATTTCTATCTTAATATGAGCGGAAGAAAGTCATTTGCAGAGTTTGAATATACCTTTATGTTTGATGAGCATGAAGTGACTTACCGATACAGTAAAACCGATGTGAATACATTAAAGGGTGAGAGCTTGTCAATTGATGGAAAAGAGGTTATCTTTTTTGATTTTCTTACAAGAGATGGATTCACATTGCTTGAGGGTTCTGATACCCTGAATGCTTCCATAAAGAGCGAGAGCCCAATCTCACGTGTGAAATATGTCAACAGTAACTCAATTCTTACAGACAATGTACAGAATCAGATATTTAAGAAATTTATAGATTTTGTAGAACATATGCTCCTGTTCTATTCGCTGGATATCCGTGGATATGAAGGCTTTATGAATGGAAGCGAAAGTATTGCTGAAGGTATTGTAAATAGTGGAAAAGTACATGATTTTCAGGAGTTTTTGAAAGAGAATGGAATTGAGTATGAGTTGTTTGGATGCGAGGTTGACGGAAGGAAGGCTATATATTGTCACTTCGATAATAAAGATGCGGATTTCTTTAAGATTGCTTCGACTGGAACAAGATCATTAGCATTGTTTTATTACTGGTATATCCGTATGGAGAAGGCATCCTTCGTTTTCATAGATGAGTTTGATGCATTCTATCATTATGAATTATCAGAGTCAGTGCAGAAGCGACTCAGAAGAATACCGGGTGTACAGATATTTACAACGACTCATAATACAGATCTTATGAGTAATGACCTTCTCAGGCCAGACTGCTATTTCTTACTTGAAAATAACAGTATTAAAGCACTTTCAGAGTTGACAGAGAAGGAGCTCCGTCAGGCTCATAATCTTCAGAAAATGTATAAGGCAGGTGCATTCAATGGCAGATAGAGACTATAAGGCATTTAAAGAATCAACTGGATAAACAGCTATGCAAATCAGGAGACAAAAGCAGCAGGAAGGAGAGGATACATTTTGCAGAAAATCATGGTAGTGGAGGATGACAGGAAGCTGAACCGTGCTGTATGTTATGCGTTGGAGAAGGATGGGTATGGCGTGGTTTCTTCCTATGGTATAGAGGAAGCGAAGGCAGTTTGGCTACGGGGCGGGGTGGAGCTGATCCTGCTGGATGTGAACCTGCCGGATGGGGAAGGGTTTGTATTTTGCAAATGGGTCAAAGAGCAGGCGGCGGTCCCGGTTTTGTTCCTGACGGCACGGGATCTGGAGGAGGACGCGCTGAACGGGTATGAGCTGGGGGCGGAGGACTATGTGACGAAGCCCTTTTCCATGAAAATCTTGCTGAAAAAAATTGATGTGATCCTGAAACGAAAAGGATCGGACGGGCATCTGTGCTTTGACGACGGATTTTTGAAGGTGGATTTTGAGGCGGCTAAAACCCGGGCGGGAGGGCAGGAGTGTGTGCTTACGCCTACGGAGTTCCGATTGCTGAAGCAGTTCGTGACGAACCGGGGGAAGCTTCTGACCTATGAGGTCCTGCTGGAACGGCTGTGGGATGTGAACGGGCAGTTTGTGGACAAGCACACCCTGGCCGTGAATGTGAACCGGCTTCGGAGGAAGATCGAGGACGAGGAGCACAGGTATATTTCAAATGTATATGGGATGGGGTATCAATGGCTGGGATGATCGTATTGACGGTATGCGCGCTGCTCCTGGCGGCGGCTTTGGGGTGGAAGCTGTATCTTCTGAAACAGGATGTCTACCGGTTCGCGGATCAGCTGGAAAAGAGTCTGGACGGGATCATTTCCGGAAAAGAGCCTGGGGAGGACTGTGGGGATGCGGTTTGCGGGGATGTGGTCTGCGGGGATTGCGAGGATGAGGACACGCTGTGGGGGAAGATCTGCGAAAAGCTGCGGCGGGCGGACCATATCTGGCAGAGGAAAGAGATGGAAAGCCTGTCCGAAAAAAATAAAATGAAGGAATTGATCTCCGACATTTCCCACCAGACCAAAACACCGGTGGCCAATCTGAAATTGTGTATGGAGATCCTCCAGGATGAGCCCATGTCGGAACGGGCGGAGGAATTTTTGAGCAGCATGGAAGGGCAGATTGAAAAGCTGGATTTCCTGATCCAGGGCATGGTCAAGATCTCCCGGCTGGAAACAGGCGTGATCACGATCCGGGACCGGGAATCCGACCTGCGGGCGACCATCGGGCGGGCAGTGGCGGCCATCGTTCCCAAGGCGGAGGAGAAGCAGATCCGGCTGTATGTGGATTGTGACCGGGAGGTCCAAATCCGGCATGACGGGAAATGGACGGAGGAAGCGATCTTCAATCTTCTGGACAACGGAGTGAAATATACCGATGCCGGAGGCTCGATTCATATCGAAGTGAAGGCACAGGAAATGTTTACTCAAATCTGCATCCGGGATACCGGAAAGGGGATCGCGCCGGAACGGCAGGCGGAGATCTTTACCAGATTCTACCGGGAACCGGAGGTCCACGAGCAGGAAGGCATCGGGATCGGTCTGTACCTTGCCCGGAAGATCATCGAACTGCAGAAGGGGTATATCGAAGTCAAGTCAGAGGTGGGAGAGGGCGCGGAATTTCGGATCTATCTGCTGAATACCTGACCCGAATAACCGGAAATGCACAATACGGGTGGAAATATTTCCAACCCACTTAACCATTCGAAAAAATCGTGCTGACGCACTCTTGCGTCTGCTGACGCAGCCTCTTTTTGCTCATTAATAAGTGCGTGAGAATACAAAAAATCCGGCTGTTAAACCGGATTTTTTGCGATTTCGATCAGAATCTGTACGACATGCTCCATGGCCTCCACGGTGATATGCTCAAAGGGCCCGTGGAATCCCTCCCCTCCGGTGCCCAGGTTGGGGCAGGGAAGCCCCCGGAAGGAAAGCTCCGCGCCGTCTGTACCGCCCCGGATAGCAGGAGATACCGGCGTGACCCCCACAGCCTTCATGGCTGCCCTTGCTTTTTCTACGATATAAAAATGCTCCTTCACCACTTCCAGCATATTCCGATAGTTGTGGGTTATGGTGAGCACTACCGTACCTTTCCCATATTTTTCATTGAATGAGGCTTCCAGTTCACGCAGAAAAGCAAGCCGCTTTTCAAAAATCTGCTGATCGTGATCCCGGACGATGTACTGCAGCTTTGCATGAGCTACATTTCCCTCCATGTCGGTCAAGTGGTAGAAGCCCTGGCGGTCCTCCGTATGCTCCGGAACCTCTTCGGGAGGAAGCATGCGGTGCAGCTCACAGGCAATGGATCCTGCATTGACCATGATATCCTTGGCGCTTCCGGGATGGACGTTGACCCCCCGGATCTGGAACAGGGCAGCCGCGGCATTAAAGTTCTCATAGGAGATCTCGCCCTCATAATCCCCGTCCACGGTATATGCGTAATCCGCCTGGAAATGTTCCAGGTCAAAGGCTTCGAAGCCCCGTCCCACTTCCTCGTCCGGCGTGATCCCCACCCAGATGTCGCCGTGGGGAATCTGTTCCCGGACGATCTGCTCCACTGCGGTTAGGATCTCCGTAGCCCCGGCCTTGTCATCCGCGCCCAGCAGGGTGGAGCCGTCCGTTACGATCAAAGTCTGCCCTTTCCGGGAAGCCAGTCTCGGAAAATCCGAAACCTTCAGCACATCTCCGGTAGCCTGCAGTGTCACATCCTTCCCGTCATAATCCGGGATGAGCGTGGGATGTACATCCTTTCCGGAAAAATCCGGCGCGGTATCCATATGTGCGATAAAACCGATGGACTTCTTATCTTCATATCCTTCTGTGGCTGGGAGCAGACCGTATACATAGCAGTGCTCGTCGCACTTCACCCGGGAGAGCCCCAGTTCTCTCAGCTCGTCCGCCAGGGCGTGTCCAAGCTCAAATTGCCGGTCCGTGCTGGGAATCTGTTCCTGGCCGTCGCAGGACGTAGTCCAATAAGAGACGTATTTTAGAAATCTTTCTTCAACCTTCATAGTAACCTCCTGAATAATGATAAAGTGATATATATGCCTAAACCTGAAAGGTTTTTAGAGCCATATAGTTTTTGGAGAAATAATGAGTGCAGATGGCAGCTACATTTTCGGGATTTAACCTTTGCGGCATATTGATCCCTTCTACTTTTTTCGATCCCGTCAGATCAATATTCCATTTCATGCGGATAGATTTGGTCGGATTATCAGAGTATTTATTGAATAGATCTCCCATTCCGCGCTTACTGATCATAGTCTGAAAAGCGGAGTCACCGATCAGGCTGCCTGAGCAATTCATCATATCCGCGCAAAAAGATAAGGCTTTGATAAAATTTGTTTTTCCTGAATTGTTCGGACCGATCAATATATTGATCCTGCTGAATTTTAAATCCGATACATTCACATTTCTGAAATTTGTACAGCTAAATGATTTGATCATGACATCCTCCTGATTGAATTTTGCGCTCAACCTTGACTTATAGTATACGCAATTAGAATTTAAAAATCAACCTAAGGATCTGTCATGAAATAAACTTTCATTTTGACTTGTCTAAATCTGTATATGCGTTAAAATGAAAAGTTGTTTCCTGACAGCTCCTAAATTCCGGCAAGAACGAAACGAGATTAGAGCTTTGATATCTACGACCCGCCGGTACGGTTCCGCAGAGTATTTGAACTGGAACAGAGGCCGGAATACGGCAAAATCTTGTAATGCCGGACAAAACGGAGAAAAAGTTGGAGAGCGGGAGCTTTGAATACCATCGTATGCAGAAAGGCTGCCAGTGGCAGGCTTTCTGTATTGGCGTACAGCTTGAATCATTCTAAAATCTCATAAAGTAAAAACAAAAATATAATATTGCGAACAAAAATAAAATATTTTTTTCCTCGGATTCTTTAGAATACAGGTATCAAGACAGACAACCGTGCACAAGCACGATCTAAGAAAGGAAGAGATCTTATGAACAAGGAAAAAATCAGGCATCTCATTTCACAAATGACACTGGAGGAAAAAGCGGGACTCTGCTCCGGGGCAGACTTTTGGAGCACGAAGGGCGTGGAACGTCTGGGGATTCCCGCCGTGTCCGTCTCCGACGGCCCTCACGGACTGCGCAAGCAGAGCGGCGAGGCGGACCACCTGGGGCTCAATGAGAGCATCCGGGCAGTCTGCTTCCCGGCAGGCTGCGCCGTAGCGGCAAGCTTCGACCGGGAGCTGGCGAAAACACTGGGAGAGACCCTGGGAGAAGAGTGTCAGGCGGAGGACATCAGCACCATCCTGGGGCCGGCCATGAACATCAAGCGCTCCCCCCTGTGCGGACGGAATTTTGAGTATTATTCCGAGGATCCGCTTTTATCTGCTGAGCTGGGCGCTGCTTATGTAAAGGGTGTTCAGAGCAAAAACGTAGGAACCAGCCCCAAACATTTTATGGCAAACAACCAGGAATACCACCGGATGACCAGCGATTCCCGGATGGATGAGCGGACCATGCGGGAAATCTATCTGGCGTCCTTTGAGGGCATGGTGAAACAGGCCCGGCCATGGACCATCATGAATTCCTATAACAAGCTGAACGGAACCTATCTCTGTGAAAACAAAGAGATCCTGACCGACATCCTACGGAAGGAATGGGGCTTCGACGGCTATGTGATGACGGACTGGGGCGCTATGAACAACCGGGTCGAGGCTTTGCAGGCAGGCTGCAATCTGGAAATGCCCTCATCCGGCGGAGCCACCGACGCGGAGATCGCGGCGGCAGTCCGGGAAGGAACCCTTTCGGAGGAGCTGCTGGATGACTCCTGTGAAGAGCTTTTGAACATCATGTTCCGCTATGTGGAAAACAGAGATCCTTCTGCCCGGCTGGATCTGGAAAAGGATCATGAGACGGCAAGAAGGATTGCGGAGGAATGCATCGTGCTCCTGAAAAATGAGGAACAACTCCTGCCGTTATCCCCGAAAACAAAGACCGCCTTTATCGGTAAATATGCGGCGGCTCCCAGATACCAGGGCGGCGGCAGCTCCCACATCAACAGCTTCCGGGTGGAATCCGCGCTGGAGCAGGCAGAAAACTTTGCAGATGTGGTCTATGCGCAGGGCTATGATGACGCGGCAGATGTCACGGATGAAGCCTTGCTCTCGGAAGCGGTGGAGGCGGCGAAGCATGCAAAAGCCGCAGTAATCTTTGCCGGACTGCCGGATGACTTTGAATCCGAGGGGTATGACAGGAAACACCTCCGGATGCCGGACTGCCAGAACCGCCTCATCGAGGCTGTGGCAGAGGTCCAGCCCAATGTAGCGGTGGTCCTGCACAACGGCGCTCCCGTGGAAATGCCCTGGCTTTCGAAGGTAAAAGCAGTCCTGGAGGTCTATCTCGGAGGCCAGGCCGTAGGCAGCGCCGCGGCAAATGTCCTGTACGGAAAGGTGAATCCCGGCGGACGTCTGCCGGAGACCTTCCCGCTGCGTCTGCAGGATACGCCCTGCTTCCTGACATACGGAGGGGAAAACGACCGGTTCGAATACCGGGAAGGCGTATTCGCAGGCTATCGGTACTATACCTCCAAGGAGATGCCGGTGCTCTTCCCATTTGGATACGGACTGTCCTACACCACATTTGACTATCAGAACCTGCATGTGGAAAAGGACAGCATCAAAGAATCCGAGGGGCTGAAGGTTACGGTGGATGTGACAAACAAGGGAGACCGGGCCGGAAAAGAAGTGGTGCAGCTCTATGTATCCCCGAAAGACAGCAAAGCGATCCGTCCGGTCAGAGAGCTCCGCGGGTTTGAAAAGATCGAACTGCAGCCGGGAGAGACGAAAACGGTCAGCTTTACACTGGACAGCCGGGCATTTTCGTACTGGAATACAGAGATCCATGATTGGTATGCAGAGTCCGGGGATTATGAGATCCAGATCGGGAAGTCCGCCCATGAGATCCTGCTGCGCGAGGCGGTGCATGTAGAGTCGGAAAAGGCGATCCCCAAGACCTTCCATCTCAACTCCACTCTGGGCGAGATCCTGGCGGATCCGAAGGGTAAAATGATCATGGAGCAGGCTATGGGCGGCGCCATGGGGGCCGGTGCGGCGGAGATGGCAAAGAGCGCGGACAAGGATGACGCGATCAATGCGGAAATGATGGCGGCGATGATGGAGGCTATGCCGCTGAGACAGCTATTGAGCTTTGTGCCGGGGGTGACGAAGGAATCACTGGAACAGCTGGTGGCGGCATTGAACGCCTGAAAAACAGAAAAAGGAGAGAGAAAAAATGGCAAAGAAACCGTTAGGAAAAGACAAATTCGGAATCCAGAAGGTCATGCGTGTAGGCGATTATTTCGGGGACTCGCTGGGGCAGTTTTCGCTGAATGCGATCTCCGGCCTGGTAGGCCAGCTCACCTACTTCTATACAGACAAGGTGGGGCTGGCGGCAGGCGCGGTGGCGACTGCGTTCATGCTCACCAAGATCCTGGACGCGTTTACGGATCTGATCATGGGAAATATCATCGACCACACCAAACCGGGAAAAGAAAAATACCGGCCCTGGCTTTTAAAGATGGCGGTCCCGGCAGCCCTGCTGATCATACTGCTGTTTACGGTTCCGGCAAATGTAAGCCCAACGCTTCAGATCATCTATATGTTTCTTACCAATTTCCTTCTGACCGCAGTGATCTATACGGCGATCGCGGTTCCCTACAGCGCGATCCAGGTTGTGCGGACCACAAGCCAGGAGGAGCGCGGGACGATGGGAACCTTCCGCGCGGCGGCAGGCTATGTGTCCGGAATGATCATCGCGGTACTGACCATACCTTTGACCAATATCTTAGGCGGCGATCAGGGCGCATGGATCAAATACGGATTTGGGTTCGGACTGGCGGCTCTGCTATGCCTGCTTTTGTGCTATGCAAGAAGCAAGGAAACGAATCCGGCCGCAGAGGTGAAGCCGGAGGAGGACGAGGAGGAGCAGATCCCATTTGGGGAAGCGGTAGGAAAGCTGTTCCGGAATAAATACTGGGTGATGGTGCTGGTATTAAGCCTGTGCGCCAATGTGACATACGGCCTGGCCAATTCCGCGGGAACCTATTATGCGAAATGGATCTATGGAAATGACAACCTGATCGGGATCCAGGGAGCGATCGGAATGATCCCCACACTGCTGGGATTCATACTGGTAGGTCCCATGATCAAGAAGCTGGGAGTTACAAAGACACTGCGGGTATCCTTCTTCCTGGGAATGGCGGCCAATGTGCTCCGTCTGCTGAATCCGTACCACTTCTGGATGAACACGATCCTGGGATGCTTCGGGACATTTTCCAATATTCCGATGATGTGTCTGCTGGGGGTACTGACGGCGATGTCCATTGACTATAATGAGTATCAATTCGGACAGCGCATGGTGGCACGCTCCCAGAGCGCGGCAAGCTTCGGATGCAAGGTGGGGACCGGTGTCGGAGCCTCCCTGGTAGGCTGGTGCTTGGGCATTGCCAGCTACGACCCTAATGCGGCGACTTTGACGGCAGGAACAAAATACGCGATCTTCACATTCAACATTTATATTCCGATCATACTGTTTGCGGTGATGTTCTTCGTATCGCTGAAATTCGATCTGGAAAAGCGGATGCCGGAGATCCATGCAAAGATCGCAGAGCGCAAGGCAGCAGGCAGCGCGGAGTAGGAGGATTTATGGAAAAATTAACGGTAAAAGGAACAAGGTTTGTAGACGGATCCGGCAGGGAAGTGCTGCTGCAGGGAATCAATTTTGTCTGCAAGGAAAAGAAGCTGGGCTATTTGTGGCCCGATCACAGGAGATTGTTTTCCTGGTTTGCCCGGAGCGGAGCATCCGGCGAACTGCGGCATGTGGCATGAAGCATACCTGCGCAGCGAAGCGATCATCAACGTAGAGGACCATTTTTGGAAGAATGACCCTGCAGAGGACGGGATCGGACGTGTAAACGGGTCTATCCTGCGGTGACGGAAGGAGAACTGAGACACTATCATTACGACCGGCAGCATGGATATGTGACCTCAGCGTTCCTCCGGCAGCAGCCCCTTGCCGTGCAGCGCGGGATTTTTCCGGTATTGCAGGGGCGTGATCTTGTACTGCTTTTTAAAGGCTGTCTGAAAATGGCTCTGGCTGGAGAAGCAGAGATAGCTGCTGATGACACTTAAAGGCTTGTCCGTAAACTGCAGCAGCTGCCTGCTTTCTTCCAGCCTGCACCGGAGAATATAGGCGCTCAGGGAAAAGCCCATCTGTTCCTTGAAGTAGGTGGAAAAATAGGAACGGCTGAATCCTACATATTCCGCCACGTCGCTGACTGCGATCGGCCTGTTCGTATTCTGCTGGACAAACCGGAGCGCGCGCAGGAGGAGTTCGTCGGAGGTGCCCGGCAGGAAACACTCCTGCACCTTCCCGGCAAAGTCCAGCAGCATCTGAAAACTCAGTGCATTCAGGGTGGCCGGATCATTGGTCTGTTCGGCCGTCCGGATATACAGGTCGGAGATCTGAAATGCGGTATCCGTATCCACTCCGCTTTTGATCGCGGATCTGGTGGCCAGGGTGGTCATAACGATGAGTGTGTTTTTGATCTGCCGCAGCTGCGTGGGAGCAACCACTCCCGCCTGAATGACCGCGTCTGTGAATGTCATGTTCTTTAACCCGTCTATATTTCCTGTCTCTATATAATGTAAGATCAGCGATTCTACCTCATAAGAATTATTGTGGGTAAAGGTCTCCTTCTGTTCGTATGTTTTTTCTACATGCTGTGCGGAAATCTCCCCGGAATCAGGTTTTAAAATATCGGAGAGCTCCAGCTTTTTGTGATTGACAATATAGTTTACCAGAAGCATTTTTGTGAGGAAGGAGGTCAGCGATACCGGAGGGATGAACTGAAAGAAGCCCTGAAAAAACGCTCGGTTCTCCTGCGCCACGATATAATCGGCATACATATGGTGGAAATCCGAGTCCGTAAAAGGAATGTGGTTGACCGGGCCGGCAAGGATCCAAAGCCCAGGGGGGGTGCTTGCGTGTACAGAGGCATATAAGATCCCGTAGTCCGTGAAAAGGTAGGAAATGGCCTCTGCATTTTCGAAAAGAGCGTCCCGGTATCGGGCAGGGGGATAGACGCAGGCCAGCTGCGTATCGGGAAACGCAAAGAGAAGCTCCGTATTTTGATACAGGTAAAAGGGGATATTCGTATCCTGATAAAACATCTGGCAAAGGGTTTTCAGATCATCGATTCGGTTCATGGGGCGGCCTCCTGTATGGAACTGCTGTGATTTATGGATATGATAGCAGAAACAGGACAGGATATCAAATAAATTTATAATATATCGAACAAATCTGAAAGAATCAGAGGCGGAAATCAGGTAGAATCATTGACAGATTGAAAGCTTCCCCCGAGAACTGGCGGTATTGTCTTATCACAGCAGGCTTATGGAAGCTTCGTAAAAAAGAAAAAAGGAGAAAGATATGAAATTATATGATCTGAGGACAGAATACAGAGTAAACCCGATCGGAATCGGCAGGATACACCCGAGATTCTCATGGAAAATGGAGTCCAAGCAGGCAGATACGGTGCAGAAATCCTGCCGCGTCCAGGTCAGGGCCGGGGAAAAAATGGTTTGGGATCACAGGGAGGAAAGCGAGACTTCCGTACTGATCCCCTACGCCGGAACAGAGCTGGAACCGGAAACCCGATATCATGTGACTGTGGAGGTGACGGACAACCACGGAAATACGGCGTCGGAAACCATGACCTTTGAAACCGGGATCTTCCGGCCGGAGGAATTTCAGGCGAAGATGATCACCCATGATTTTCCGGAGGAAGAAACGGCATGTCCGGTCTTTTACAGGACATTTCCTTTAAAGGGAGCGGTGAAGCAGGCCAGGCTCTATTCTACGGCATGGGGAGTCTATGAGGCGTACCTGAATGGAGCGCGTATCGGGGACGAGCGCATGGCGCCCGGGTGGACCAGCTACCATCACCGCCTGCAATACCAGATCCACGATGTTACGGAGCTGCTGCGGAACGGATGTGGAAATGTGTCCCAAAATAAAAATCCGGAGCAGGACCGGCTGGATACTCAAAACGAGGTACCAAAACAGGCGGCATTGGAGATGATTGTCGGAAACGGCTGGTATAAAGGCATATTCGGTTTCATGCTGCAGAGCAGTCTTTACGGCAGCCGGACCGGTGCCTTTGCGGAGCTCCATCTTCTCTATGAGGACGGCAGCCGGGAAGTGATCTGTACGGATGAGGCCTGGAAGGTGAGAACCGGAGAGATCCGATACAGCGAGATTTACATGGGAGAAACCATAGATACGGATCAGCCCGAGATCAGGGAGGGTCATGTATCCGTGGCTGAGTTCGACAAATCAATACTGACCGCCCAGGAAAATGAACCGGTGCGCATCACGGAGCGGATCCCGGCAAAGGAACTGATCGTCACGCCGAAGGGAGAAAAGCTGGTGGATTTCGGACAGAACCTGACCGGTGCCGCAGAGATCCGGGTGCACGGAAAAAAGGGACAGAAAATTGTCATCCGCCATGCGGAGGTTCTGGACAAGGACGGCAACTTTTATCCCGATACCCTGCGCCAGGCAAAATCCATTGACACCTATATCTGCAGCGGAGAAGAGCAGATGTTCCTGCCTCATTTTACATTTCACGGATTCCGTTATCTCTGTGTGGAAGGGCTTGACGAGCTGTCCACAGATCAGTTTACGGCCTGCGTGATGCATTCCGATATGGAGAAAACCGGAACGTTTTTCTGTTCCAACCCGAAGGTTAATCAGCTCCAGAGCAATATTTCCTGGGGACAGAGGGGCAATTTTCTGGATATTCCGACAGACTGCCCTCAGCGGGACGAACGGCTGGGATGGACCGGGGATGCCCAGATATTCTCCTGGACGGCAGCATTTCACCGAAATACGGCTTTATTTTTCAGCAAATGGATGCGGGATGTGGCGGCGGAATCCTCCCTGGAAAAAGGAGTCCCCCATGTGGTGCCGGACATCCTGGGGCAGTACAGCTCTTCGGCGTGGAGCGACGTGGCGGTGATCGTTCCCTGGGTCGTGTATCAGATCTACGGCGATAAGGGGATTCTGGAGGAATCCTGGAAATGCATGCACGAGTGGGTAGACTATATCCGAAGCCAGTGCGGCGAAAACGGGCTCTGGCAGAGCGGCTTCCAGTACGGGGACTGGCTGGCGCTGGACAAGGAGGAGAGCGCGGATCGGACCGGGGCAACGGATAAATATTTCATCGCAAACGCCTATTATCTGTATGTGACCGACCTGGTGAAGCGGACTGCGGAGGTGCTGGGCCTTGGGGAGGCTGCGAAGGTATATCAGGAGCTGTATGACAACACCCTGGAAGCATTCCGCCAGGAATACTATACCAATACGGGAAGGATTGTCAGCGAGACCCAGACCGGGGCGGTGCTGTCCCTGTATTTTGACCTGGCCCGCGAGAAGGACCGGGAACGGATCCTGCAGACCCTGCGAACCAATATCGAAAATCATAAGAACCACCTGGCAACCGGTTTCGTGGGTACGCCGTACCTGTGCCATGCATTGTCCGAGAACGGGGCTCATGACCTTGCGGCGGCATTATTTATGAAGGAAGATTATCCGTCCTGGCTGTATGCGGTCAACAAAGGGGCGACCACCATCTGGGAACGCTGGAATTCCATCCTGCCGGACGGCAGCTTTGACGTGTCGGGAATGAATTCCCTGAACCACTATGCCTACGGCTCCATCGGGGACTGGATGTACCGGAAGGTGGCAGGAGTCAGCCAACTGGAACCGGGCTACAAACGGTTCCGGGTGCAGCCCATGTTTGTGAAAGGGATCGAAGAGGCCGGGATCGAATTTGAATCCGTCTACGGGAAGATCGTGAGTCAATGGAGCTGCAGGGATGGAAAGATCCGGGTTCATGTGGAGGTTCCGGCCAATACCTCGGCGGAGATCTGGCTTCCGGAAAAGGACGGAGCGATCAAGGCCGGCTCCGGGATCCATGAATACGAATATGAGACAGAGACCAGCCTTGCCTTTGAACGGTTCAGCATGGACAGCACGCTGGGAGAAATCCTGGCAGAGCCGCTGGCGGTAGAGATGTTCAACCAGATGGCGCCGGGCATGCTGGAGAATCCGATGCTTGCCATGGCGCATCAGATGACCATGGCGGAGCTGTGCGCGCAGGCGGCGGAGGCAAAGCCGCTGTATGAGGCGGTGATCGGGGCGCTGAATCAGCAGGAGATTGCGGATGCAGATGCAAAGTCAAAAAAAATGCAATAAAATGGTGAGAGCTTTGCCCCTTGCGGCAGCCGCAAAATAGCCGTGCAAGTATGACTGCCTGGCGCTTTGCGGGAATAGAGTGATATATCAGCCAACCGGCTCCTGCGGGAAATCTGCGGGAGCCGGTTTTATCATCGTATGCAGAAAAGCTGCCGGTTTTCTATATGGAAAGAACGCAGAAGATATGTTATACTGCAATTAAGCTGTTCCACTTTATTTCTGGACTTTCAAGGAACAGAAGAATACAGACCAGATTGTCCATAGTATAAAAGAACATGTTCCAATCAGTGGGCTGTATGTTTAGTGGTAGAAAGGAGCACAACTACATGGGGATTTATCTGAACAGCGAAGCCGCGTACAGGTTATATAAAAATGAAGCAGAAAAGCCATATTTTGTAGATAAAACCCTGCTGCTTGAGGAATTATTCCCTCTGGTAAAAGAGGGGACAAACTATGTCTGTATCACGCGGCCTCGCCGGTTTGGCAAAACCGTTATGGCAAATATGATCACCGCTTTTTTTTCGAAAGCACGGGATGCGGCAGATATTTTCGATACATTGAAGATCAGCAGAAATGAGCATTGCCAAAGCTTTCGGAACCAGTTTGGAGTCATCCATATTTCTTTCAATGATATTTCAAGGCAATGCACAACTTATGAACAATACATTGACCGAATTGAAAGACGGCTGATCAGAGATTTGAAAAAGGAATATCCGGAGGTGGAACTGACTCAGGAAGATTCCGCAGTGGATGCTCTTTTAGAGATTTATGAGGAAGATAGCTCAGCGCGTTTTATTTTTGTGCTGGATGAATGGGATTTCCTGTTCCATCAGCCTTTTGCAACAGAGGAAGAAAAGAAGGCGTACTTGATGTTTTTGCGCAGCCTTTTAAAGGATCGCCCTTATGTACTGCTTGCATATATGACGGGAATCCTTCCGATCGCAAAATACTCAAGCGGTTCAGAATTGAATATGTTTACGGAATTTACGATGGCGGGAACACAGGCGTTCAGCGAATATTTTGGATTTACACAGGAAGAGGCTGACGATTTATATCAAAGGTATCTGAAAAACTGCAGTATTCCGCAGATCACGCCGGAAGGGCTTAAGCTTTGGTACAACGGTTATCATACGGCTTCGCGGGAGCGCGTCTATAATCCGCGGTCGGTTGTGATGGCTCTGCGGTATAATGAACTGGCAAGCTATTGGACAAGTTCAGGTCCGTATGATGAGATTTATTATTATATCGAAAATAATGTGGCGGAAGTGAGAGACGATCTCGCGCTGATGGTTTCCGGTGTGCCGGTTCCTGCAAAGGTTCGGGAATATGCGGCGGCTTCCATGAGCCTTCGGACAAAAGATGAGATTTTATCCGCTATGGTGGTGTACGGATTCCTGAGTTATGAGAATGGAAAAGTGGCGATTCCGAATAAGGAATTGATGGACCGGTTTGATGAGATGCTGCAGAAAGAAGCATCTTTTGGATATGTGTACCGTCTTGCCAGGGAATCCGGTCGGATGCTGGAAGCAACTTTGCGGGGAGATACCGATACGATGGCAGAAATACTGGAATTGGTCCACAATACGGAAACACCGCTTATGCAGTATAAGTGTGATTCTGGAATTGAAGGTGGACCATACCCCGGAGGAAGCAATCCGGCAGATCATAAAAAAGAAATATGATCTCCGCTTCCGGGCAAAACTCGGAGAGCGTCCAAGATATACCGGAAGAATTTTGGCGGTAGGGATTGGATATGAGAAGAAGCGGAAAAAGCACAGGTGTAAGGTAGAAGTGCTGAGAGAAGCATGTGAAAGTTGAATCAGAGGACCTATTTCAAGCCGGCTGTTCGTATCAGGGAGCAGCCGGCTTGAAACTGTAAAATATGAACGATATTCAGGCAGAAAAGACTAAACCTTCAATACCTCAACACGCCCCTTCACATTTTATGATGTCATTTTGCCGGATCGGGAATATCTGCCGGGAGGATGTACATAAAAGTTGGCGCTCAGGACGTCTACTGCTGCGGCTGGAGTTACTGGGCACGGATGATGGAGATGCCGCCAGCAACAGGTTTTGAATTGCAGTCAATAACGAATCAGAAATACATTGCGCTGTTACAGGAATTTTGCTACCATAGTATCATTATATTATGAGAATACTCTATAAAGGAAAGGGACAGCACATATGAACCATAAACACACAAAAGCATGGAACAACGCGCCAGCTATAGATCTGAGATACAAAAAAGCCTCCCTCGATGATCTGGAACTGCTGACAAAAACCAGGATCCAGGTGCTGCGGGCCGCAAACCGGCTGAACGATTCCGCCGATATGTCAGAGGTAGAAGCCGAATCCAGGGCGTACTACAAAAGAGCCCTGGCGGACGGAACCCATACCGCTTATCTGGTATTCGACGGTGAGACATTTGTGGGGGCAGGCGGGATCAGCTATTATACAGTCATGCCCACATTCCACAACCCGACAGGAAAAAAAGCGTATGTGATGAATATGTACACGGCCCCCGCCTACCGCAGAAAAGGAATTGCCGCAAAAACCCTGGATCTGCTTGTACAGGATGCAAAAGGGCGGGGGATCCGCAGTATCTCCCTTGAAGCCACCGAGGCGGGCAGGCCCCTCTATGAAGCATATGGGTTTGTCCGGATGGCGGACGAGATGGAACTGCCGGGATGACGCACATCTTTGTTTTTGGCTTATGTGCGCGAAGTGGCTGATCTCAGGGCATTTCATTTTTTACATACCGTATTCATCAGAACGATCATAACCACACAATCCACGATAATGAGCGCCAGAAAAAAATATGCTGCGGCGGCCGGAAGCACATCCTCCCAGACAGACACGACGAAGAGAAAAATCGTGATCACTGTCATTCCGCCTCCGGCCACCCTGCATAGCTTTTTTGCGTCGTACTTGCTTTTTTCATTTTTACTGGACGTGTTATATCCAGCGATCAGGCCGGAGCCGTGACCGCTCAGGAAAATGACGGACAACACGGCAAAAATAACAAGCATTACCCATGAAACCCATTCGGGTCCGTTGCTGAGATCTTTTAAGGTCATCGTTGCTTCCTCCTTCCAAATCAGAACCAATCCTTACAGCACATTCATTGGATCGGCAGTTTTATCTTACCATATCTGCCCGGAGGTTTCCATACCGGACATCAGAAATACAGAAATCAGTTTTGGGATTCTGGAAATATTTTTCCGAAGGATGTTTTTTTTCTGTACAGAGAATAAAAACTTCGATATAATAGAGTTCATAATCATGTGATTTTCCGGGGGCATCCGGTAAAAATAAGGAGGTCGTCATGGCGAAAGGACAAGCGAAAAAGGTTCCGGTAAAGGTTCAGGCTAAAGTACAGCCGAAGGCAAAGACAGAGGTACAGGCGGATAATATGGTATTTTCCCTGGATATCGGGACGCGGAGCATCATCGGTATGGTGGGCGTTGTTGTAGAAGACAAGGTGAAGATCATTGCCATTGAAAAAGAAGAGCATAACGAGCGGGCAATGATCGACGGACAGATTGAAAACATAGAAAAGGTTTCCGCGCTGGCGAAAAAGGTGAAAAAGCGCCTGGAGGATAAGGTCCATACAAAGCTGAAACGCGTTTCGGTCGCGGCTGCGGGGCGTGCCCTTCGGACCAGCAGGGTGGATTACGAGATGGTGCTGCAGGGGCCGCAGGTGATCGACGATGAGGTCATCAACCGTCTGGAAGCGGGCGCCATCAGCAAGGCAGAAGCCCAGTTTGACGCGGAAAATGAAGCCCAGGAGGATACCCGCCGCTTTTATCTGGTGGGATATACGGTCTGCCAGTATTACCTGGACCAGTATATGATCTCCAGCTTAAAGGACCACCGCGGGAAGCATATCAAGGTGGACCTGATCGCGACATTTCTGCCCAGCGAAGTGGTGGAAAGCCTGTATACTACGATGAATAAGATCGGTCTGGAGGTTGCCAGCATCACATTGGAGCCGATCGCGGCCATCAATGCAGCTATCCCGGAAAATCTGAGACTCTTAAACCTGGTGATCGTGGATATCGGAGCCGGGACTTCGGATATCGCGGCCTGCACCAGCGGCAGTGTGACCGGATATACGATGGCGACGATCGCGGGGGATGAGATCACCGAGTCCATTATGAAAGAATTCCTTGTGGATTTCATGACTGCGGAGAATATGAAGGCACAGATCGAGAATGAGGAAGAGATTACCTTTACGGATATTCTGGGATTTGAAAGAAAAGCTTCCAGAGATGAGATTTTCCGCTGCATCCAGGGCACGTCCGAATCTCTCTGCAGGGAGATCGCGGGAAAGATCCTGGAGGTCAACGGAAGCGCGCCCTCCGCTCTGTTCCTGGCGGGCGGCGGCAGCAAGCTGGCAGGACTGAAGGAGGGCCTTACGGCGGCTCTGGAAATGGACAGCAACCGCGTGGCGATTGCGGGAAATAACTTCCGGACCAGCGCGTTTTCCGATGAATACGATTTAAATAATCCGGAGTATGCGACCCCACTGGGAATTGCCATTTCTTCCGGATTGAATATGATCAATGACAGCTTTCGTGTCACATTGAATGAAAAGTCCGCAAAACTATTCCGGAGCGGGAGCTTTACGGTGATGAATCTTCTGATGATGAACGGCTACGGCTTTCAGGATATGCTGGGACGTTCCGGAGCAAGCGTGAGCGTCAGGGTGAACGGTAAGCGGAAAGTCTTTTACGGCATGGCGGCACAGCCGGCATCGCTGTTTATCAATAAAAGAGAAGGGCGGCTTTCGGATATCGTCCATGCCGGAGACCATATTGAGTTTGTACCGGCTGTCCATGGCCTTGCCGCAAAGCCCTGTGTAAAAGACATCGAAGGCGCCGCGGAATGCCTGGAGCTGTCCCTGAACGGAAAGCCGGCAGATCTGGAAACGCCTTTGAAAAACGGGGATATTATTCAGATGATGCTGTCCGATGAACAGCTTGCGGCCAGGAAGCGGGAGGCAGAGGAGAAGGCTGCGGAGAAAGCAGCGGAGGAAGCGGCTGCAGCTGCACAGAGGGAGCAGGAAGAAGCAGCAGCGGGTGCTGAGACGGAGAAGAAAGAAGACTTAACAGCTGAGGCAGAGCAGGGAGAAGCTTTGTATGTTGAGGAAGAACCGGAAGGAGTTTTGACTGTTGAGGAAGAACCGGAAGAAGCATTAGCAGTTGAGGAAGAACCGGAAGGAGCTTTAGCAGTTGAGGAAGAACCAGCAGGAGCTTTGGTAGTTGAGGCAGAATCGGAAGAAGCTTTAGCAGTTGAGGAAGAACCAGCAGGAGCTTTGGTAGTTGAGGCAGAATCGGGAGAAGCATTAGCAGTTGAGGAAGAACCAGCAGGAGCTTTGGCAGTTGAGGCAGAATCGGAAGAAGATTTAGCAGTTGAGGAAGAACCGGAAGAAGCTTTAGCAGCTGAGAAAGAACCAGCAGGAGTTTTGGCAGTTGAGGCAGGAGCAGAAAGAGTTTTAGCAGCTGAGGCAGAACCGAAAGGAGTTTTAGCGGTTGAGACAGAGCGGGAAAGGGCTTTCGTTGTTGAAGCAGAACAGGAAAAGGATATATTGGTAGAAAAAAGTATATCTGAAGCAGTGAATCCGGATTCAGAGTCAATGAAGCAGGAAAATCCGGGGACGGAAGCAAAGCCGATGAAGCAGGAGGATCCGCGGACGAAAACCATGTCGGTGACAGAGCCGGAGCCAAAGGAAGAATCTGTGGCTGCCCTGGATCCTTCGAAGGATACGGAGTTCAAGTGGAGAGCAGAATCCGCAGCGGGAATGGATCCTATAGTAACGGTACAGCCGAAGCCGGTATCTGAACCTGCAACCGAAGAACTGCAGATATCCCAGGCAGAGCCGATAGCAGAGGAACTGCAGAAATATGAGGCGGAACCGCTGACAGAAGAGATGTGGATCCCAAAAGCCGGACTTGCGGAGGAGAAGCAGGAGTCGGAACCTGTAAAAAAAGAAATAGAAAATGCTGCCAAAAAGCTGTATGATGCGGACGAAAAATCTCTGGTTCAGGGAACTCTGAACCTGGAATTGGAGACAGGCGGAAAGCCGTCAGCCGATGTTGCACCGGTAAGGAGACCCCATTCACAGCGCAGCGGTTCTTCTGCAAAGGAACGTACTTCAAAGCTGCCTTCCATAAAAGAGGCTCTTGCATCCAAGGGATTTTCCGCAAAGAAGGAGCCGGCCGCATTGCGCGGATCAGGAACCATCCTGTTCTATCTGAATGATACGCCGCTGCGTCTGCCGCTGAAAAAGGACGGGGCTTCTTATTATCTGATGGATATGATCGAATATTCGGGTATCGATCTGAAGCAGCCGAAAGGCAGGGTTACATTGAGCGTGAACGGACAGCCCGGAACATTTATGCAGAAGCTGCAAGAGAGAGATATCATACGTATCGTGGAAGAGATATGAAATAATTCCCAGCTGTGCAGTCCGTGTAATGACTGGAAAAGCTGCAAACAGCCGGGCTGTCATACCGATGCGTACTCAGCGTAAGCGGACGGCAGCCATGACCCGCGGAAAGGCAATGTGATATTATGAAAAAATATGCAGTTGTGATACTTGTGTCTGCACTGGTAATTCTCGCACTTGCGGGATGCTCTGGAGAATTTGAGATTCCGTTCTTTCGTCAGAGTACAGAACAGACGGTCACAGGACAGGTATGCCGGGTGGAAGACGATCTACTTTTCATCCGGGCCGGAGGCGAGAAGGACGGGCCGGAAGAAGAGAAAGATGAAAATACCTCCGTTCCGGAGTACACAGGAGAAGAGCTGGAGATCAGGCTGACAAAGGACACGGTGTTCATGATCCGCAGACCCGATGAAGAAGCAGAGGGCAAAGCAGAATCGGCACAGGACGGATCGGAACGTTCAGAGGAGGACTCCAACGCCGTGGCAGACGACGGCCCAGAGGAGGACTCAAGCGCTGATTCAAACGGGAACACCGGGGAAATACAGGAGAAATTTGTTGAGGAAGAGATTCCGGCCAGCCACATTTCGGAAGGAGACGTGATTTCCGCCAGTCTGGATAAAAAAGGAAATGCATCCAAAATCCTGGTCATTTCCCAGGCCGGGCCGGTGGGCGCGGGAAAGCTCAGGGAAGCGGAAGACTATGACGCGGCTGTAGAATTTGCCGTCGATATTGAGACAGACGGGGAAGCCTTTGCGTCGGAGGGAACAGATGAAAATACAGTTCATGTATACGGGGAGGCTAGGGCGGTCCTGAAAAATGCCGAGATCACCAGGACATCCCGGGACAGCACCGGAGGAAGTCCGTCCGTCTCCTACGGCGTAGGGGCGGCTCTGCTTACGACCAACGGCATTTCCTATATCAAAGACAGCACCGTCAGGACGGACGCATCCGGAGCTGCCGGGATCTTTTCCTATGGAAATGCCCATGCCTATGCCATGAATACCGAAGTGTCTACAAGGCAGGACACCTCCGGCGGCATTCAGACGGCAGGCGGCGGACAGCTGTATGCCTGGAATCTGAACGTGGAGACCTTCGGGCCATCCTCGGCGGCCATCAGCAGCGGCCGGGGAGGCGGAAGGATGGCAGTGGACGGCGGTGCGTATATCACCGGAGGGGCAGATTCGCCGGCGGTATCCTGCGGGGCGGATATTGCAGTCCGTGAAGCCGTGCTGACGGCAAACGCATCGGAGGCTGTCCGCATAGAAGGCGGAAATGCGCTGCATCTGTATGAGTGCGGACTGACGGGAAATATGGGCGATGATCTGTACAACGACAGCGCATGGAACGTGCTCCTTTACCAGGGAAGGTCCGGCGATTTTGAACCGGGAAACAGTACCTTTGAGATGAAGGGCGGCAGGCTGACGGCCAACAACGGTGGTATCTTTTATACGACAAATACAGAATCCACCATTACGCTGTCCAATGTAGAGATCGTATACCCGGATGTTCGGGACTTCTTCCTGAAATGTACGGGAAATGATCACCCGGACGGCTGGGGAAAAGCCGGCTCCAACGGGGCGGACTGCCTGTTTACCGCGGAAAGTCAGGACATGGAAGGAGACATCCTGTGGGATGCGATCAGCCAGCTTGATTTTTATATGACGAAAAACAGTACGCTTAAAGGAGCAGTCCTGCAGGAAAAAAATGATGGCGGCAAGGACCGCGACGGGTACTGCAACCTTTATATTGAGGAGGGCTGTACCTGGACCGTGACAGGCGACAGCAGCCTGAACCGGCTCTCCTGCAGCGGGCGGATCGAGGACGATGAGGGAAAAACCGTGACGATCCGGGGCAAGGACGGAACGGTCTATGTGCAGGGAACCGGAAAGTATACGATTACGGTGGTATCGCACGAACCGGCGGCTAACCTGTCCGGCGCGTCAGAGATGAGCCGGTGGACGGATCATCAGGCGGAGGTTCCGGAGATCTTTTTGTAGTTTCAGGCGTGATCAGGTAAAAGGGATCTGGCCGGCAGGGAATTCCATGCCGGACAGATCCTTTTGCGTTCATTACAGGCAAAAATCATTCCAACCCACTTATCCATTCGCAAAAACCGTGCTGACGCACTCTTACGTCTGCTAACGCAGCTGCTCTTCGCTCTCCAGAGTGCGGATCAGGTTGACCATTTCGATGGCGCCCTGAGCACATTCCGCCCCTTTATTGCCTGCCTTGGTGCCTGCACGCTCAATGGCCTGTTCGATGGTATCGGTGGTAAGCACACCGAACAGCACCGGAATATCACTTGCTAATGCCACATTTGCAATGCCCTTGGAAACCTCGCTGCACACATAATCGTAGTGGCTGGTACTTCCGCGGATGACAGCCCCAAGGGCGATCACCGCATCATATCTTCCGCATTTTGCCATCTTCGAAGCGATCAGCGGAATCTCAAATGCGCCCGGAACCCAGGCAACATGGATATCATCGGCACATACACCGTGGCGGAGAAGCGTATCTTCGCACCCGCTAAGCAGTCTGGATACGATAAATTCATTGAAACGGGCAGCGGCAATCCCAATCCGAATACCTTCTGCAACCAGTTTCCCTTCAAATATTTTCATGACAATTTTCCTTTCTTTGATATAGACATTTCATCCAGCCGGTCAAATGGTTGCGGACGCCGCGGAATAGTTCAGGATATGGCCCATTTTCTTCTGCTTGGTACGCAGATAAAACAGATCCTCGCGTGTGGCATCCATCTGGATCGGTACGCGTTCCGTGATCTCCAGTCCAAAATCCTTCAGCTGATAGATCTTGTCCGGGTTATTGGTCAGAAGCCGAAGCTTGCGTGCTCCCAGATCGCGCAGGATCTGCGCGCCAATCCAGTATTCCCGCATGTCCGGGGCAAAGCCCAGCTTTAAATTGGCCTCCACAGTATCATATCCCTGTTCCTGCAGCTCGTAGGTTTTCAGCTTATTGATCAGTCCGATGCCCCGTCCTTCCTGGCGCATATACAGCAAGATACCCCGTCCTTCCTTTTCGATCATCCGCAGGGCGGCTCCCAATTGCTGCCCGCAGTCGCACCGCCGGCTTCCCAGGATATCTCCGGTGAGACATTCGGAATGGACCCGGCACAGCAGTTCCTTTCCATCGCCGACCTCTCCCTTTACAAGGGCAACGTGGCTTTGGCCGGTCAGGTCGTCGGTATAGCCGTAGATCATGAAATCCCCATAATGGGTAGGCAGCCTGGCAGCGGCCTCCCGGAGCACATGCTTTTCATGAAGCCGGCAGTAATCCTGCAGGTCCTTGATGGAAATGACCTTCATATTCCAGGCTTTTGCATGCTCCAGCAGTTCGGCGGTGCGCATCATGGTACCGTCTTCCCGCATGATCTCACAGCACAGTCCGCATTCCTCCAGCCCTGCCAGACGGCATAGATCCACGGTGGCTTCGGTATGACCGGCCCGTGTCAGTACGCCTCCCGGACGGGCCGTCAGCGGAAATACATGGCCCGGCTGGCGGAAATCCTGAAATCCGGACATGGGATCTGCGCATTTCCGGCAGGTCAGGCCCCGCTCTTCTGCGGAAATGCCTGTGGAGGTGTCAATATGGTCCACGGAAACGGTGAATGCCGTTCCGTGATTGTCGGTGTTTTGCTTCACCATCTGCTCCAGCCCCAGGCGTTTCGCAATCTCTGCGGACATGGGGGTGCAGATTAATCCTCTGGCATGTGTTGCCATAAAGTTTACATTTTCCGTCGTGGCGAACTGGGCGGCGCAGATCATGTCGCCCTCATTTTCCCGGTCCGGGTCATCCATACACAGGATAATGCGGCCGGCCCTCAGCTCGTCCAGCGCGTCTTCGATCGCTGCAAAGTTCATGATGAATCTGTCTCCTTCCATTAGAATTTGATTTCTTTTCGTATGTATTTCTTCTATAAAAAATGGACGGCTTCTACCATAGAATGGGAATGGATTTCAAAACCCATGTTCCCGCAGAAAATCTTCTGTGATCCTGCTTTCCGGCAGCGGTGCAGGTGCAGGTCCTGTGATCAGCCTTTGCACGTATTTTCCGATGATATCATTTTCCAGATTGACCGGATCGCCTGCTTTCTTTGTGAGAAGGGTCGTGTGTACGCCGGTATGGGGGATGAGAGAAACACGAAAGCTTTGCTCTGTCAGTCCGGCCACGGTCAGGCTGACTCCGTCGATGGCAACGGAGCCTTTTTCCACGATCAGGTTCAGGATGTCAGGCGCGGCTTCCACGGTGAGCCATACCGCATTTTCCTCCCGGCGCACGGTGCGGATGGTTCCGGTCCCGTCAATATGCCCGGAAACGATATGCCCGCCGAATCTTCCGTCCGGGGCCAATGCCCGCTCCAGATTGACGCGGCTGTCTGTGCAGAGCGCTCCCAGGTTGGTCCTGCGCAGGGTTTCCGGCATCACGTCGGCAATAAAACCGTCCGGCAGGAGTTTTGCGGCGGTCAGGCATACGCCGTTGACCGCAATGGAATCTCCCGGCCGGGTATTTTCCAGGACCGTATCGGCCTGGATGGAGATCTGTCCGGAGGTACGGTTGGAAATCACATGGCGCACCCGGCCGATCTCTTCTATGATTCCTGTAAACATTTGAAATACCTCATAAATTTGATTCGAATTCAGCTTTTAGTAAATAAATTTGCACAGTCTGTTTTCTCGCCCTTATGCGGCTGTTTGCGTCATATGATACTGTAGGGCGGATTTATGCGGCGCTCAGTATAAATTCTAATAACAGGTCGCCGCCGACAGAAGATACCGCAGGGGATGAAAGCCGGATTCCCTCCCCGGGCGTGGGAAATCCGATCCCTTCCACGGGGGTTTTTGCATCCCTTCCGCCCAGCAGAAGAGGCGCGATATAAGCGTATACCTTTTGCACCAGTCCGGCCCGGAGCATGGCTTCATTCAGTGTGCCGCCGCCTTCCAGAAGGATGCTGTCGATCTCCATGCGGCCGAGTGCGTCCATCAGGGACGGGAGAGAAACACGGCCGTTCTCTTCCGGAAGCTCCAGGAGGGTGATGCCAAGAGCTTCCAGTGCGGAACGTTTTCTACGTGTCCCATGGGTATAGGCGATGACCGTCCGATATTGTCCGGCTGTGCGGCAGATCCGGCTGTCCGTGGGAATCCGCAGGCAGGAGTCACAGAGGATACGGACGGGCTGGCGCGGGGGCTCTGACAGCCGGTCCTCCAGTCCGGAGGATTCTTCTTCTGCCAGGCAGTTCAGCGGCCGATTCTCCGACCCGGCTGTCTGTTTCTCCGTCCCGCAGTGAAGCGGATGGTCCTCCAGTCTGGATCTTTGCCTTTCCACCCGGCAGTTCAGCAGCGGATCATCCGCCAGCACGGTGCCGATCCCGGCCAGGATCCCGGTGTACTGACGGCGCAGCTCATGAACATGCTCTCTGGCCTCCCGGCTGGTGATCCATTGGGAAGCGCCGGTGCGGGAGGCGATCTTTCCGTCGGCGGTCATGGCGTATTTCATCGCCACATAGGGCCGTCCGGTTGTAACATAGTGAAAAAAGACCACGTTGACTGCATCGCATTCGTCCTGCAGAAAATGTTCCGTTACAGTGATTCCGTTTCTGCGCAGAAGCTCCGCGCCGCCGGCTGCTTTCGGATTCGGATCCCGGGAGCCAATGACCACATGGGCGATCCCATTTTCCAGGATGGCGTCCGTACAGGGCGGGGTCCGTCCCTGATGACAGCAGGGCTCCAACGTCACATACATGACGGCGCCGGCAGGATCCTCGGTACAGGAGGCCAGTGCATTGCGCTCCGCGTGGGGGCCGCCGCAGCGGCGGTGATACCCCTCGCCGATGATGCGCCCGTTTTTTACGATCACGGCGCCCACCATGGGATTCGGGTTCGTTTGGCCAAGCCCCAGCCCGGCAAGACGGATGGCGCGGCGCATATATTGTTCTTCCAGCATAGGCTTCCCTCCGTTTACAGTAACAGAAACTGCGTAAAATAACCGGATCCGTTGACATGTGCGGCGAGACTCTTGCTGCTGATTGCCGCGGATCGTTAACCGGCATGAAATTTATATCCGTATCCGGCGATGGTTTTAATGAAATCCACATCCTTTGCGACGCCCCTGCATTTTTTTCGGATCTGGAACACGGTATTTTCCACTGCATGGCAGTACCCGCCGGAGGGCTCATGCCATACCGCCTCATAGATCTGCTCCTTGGTATAGGTGACATCAGGATTGGAATACAGCATGTACAGGACATCAAACTCCTTGGTTGACAGATAGATTTCCTGATTGTTGACCGTGGTCTGGTGGTTTTTCACACTCATATGCAGCCGGGAGGAGATCGTTTGGATCCCGAAAAATTCCTGGGCCGCAATGCAGTCCATTCGGATCTGGTCCAGAAGCATGGACAGGTTTTCAAATTTTTTCGGACAGCGGAGTTTTTTGAAAAGCCGGATTTCCATCTGCTGTCCGTGAATGTCCCTGGAAAAATTCATGATCAGAGTCTCAATGGAAATCTCGTGATTTTTGTTGACAGTCGGGGAGGTCCCGATATTCGTAACCCCGTAGTAGAGCTGCCCTTCCAGCAGGACCTCGGTGACATATACGCCCACTGGGGGCATCTCGTCCCTGGACAGGATCTGCAGGTTCGCGGTCGGCGTCCCGACCAGCTTTCCAATCCCCTGCCCGTATACGATCTTACCTGAAAGATGATAAGCGGGTGTTTGGTTTATGATCTGAGCCATGGCGTTACCTCACATATAAAATTGAACGGGCTGAAATACCGTTCAGGCGCGGCATTTTGGCCGTTCGGATAAAATTATAATATTTGAAGGACAAATTATCAATATAGGGAAGGAATTTCGGAAACTTTTCGGAAACGGTTTTTGCGAATGGATAAGTGGGTTGGATGTTCCTTAGAGCATCCAACCGCACAGCTGAAATTTTTTTAACAGGGGCTTGACTCTCACATTGTGGTATACTCTAAAGTAGGATTGAGCTCAGGAATACACATATATGTGAGGTGGAACGAATGTTAAAGTGAAACATTTGTGCTATGTGGAAAAGTCAGACGGTTGGTCTGACTTTTCCGCTTTACAGAAGGCTTAAAGGCTCCTGCTCGCAGTCCTTCAGGAAAAAACGCAGTGCCATCACCGTGACGGCGATCCGGCACTTGATTTCCTCGGGGATCTTTTTTGGCGGATCAGATAAAAGCTTATTCAGATCCCGTTCATCCACATCTGCCATTTTCGCGATGGTCTTTTTGGACAGGCCGTGATATGAGAGAAGCACTTTCAAAAATGCGGATAATTTTAAATCCTTATCCTCTACGGCGCTGAGATAGAGAAAGGAGATTTTATTAAAGAGTCCGAATCGGTATGACGGCTCTTCCGGCAAAAAATCCATCTCCCCCAGTGACAGTCTTTTGACCTGCTCCGCAGGCAGCTGCAGATAGTGGGAAAGCGTATCCACATTAAAATCATAGGTGTTGAGCAGTACTTTTAGGGTGTAAGGGATACAACAGACATTATGGAGAAATACAGGAAGGGTGCCTTGGGAGCTTTGCCGGATCCAGAGTTAATTCATTCCCTGTTAGATTTGAAAGGGAATATGTGAGGAGCTCTAAAATGTTTTTGCTTGACAAGAAAACTTGGTATGCTATAATCAAAGTAATACAAGAAAACTTGGCAAACAGATTTTTGAATTGTGTCATTTATGCTGGTGGTCAAATGAATTTTATATGAAGTATTTACTGACTTGGGAGGACCGGTTATGAAGAGAGAGGAAATACTGGAAAAAAGCAGGAAGGAAAACAGCGGAGAGGATTTCTATGAGAAAGAGGTCATGAGAGAAGGCGGAGAATTGGGAATCTATATGGTTTATATTACGGCTGCGCTGTTCTGCCTGATCAGCATATTTGCCACCGGAAGAGCAGGGTATGACTTGTGGGCAATGGCGCACACTCTGCTGGCAGTGGGATATACGGTCAGATTAAAGGAATGCCAAAGGAAGCGCTGGCAGGATATCACTCTTGTGGCAGTGCTGTGGGGGGCAATCCTATTGAACTCTGTTATGCATTTTAGGAATTTGCTCACGGCTGCCGTGATTTTGTAGGAGGACGCCTATGGAGCTTATTCTAAAAAATCATCTGAAGGAGGTTCGGACCGAACAAAAGCTGTCCCAGGCAAAGCTGGCGCAGATGGTCGGCGTCTCACGCAATACGATCAGCTCGATCGAAACAGGGCAGTTCAATCCTACCGCAAAGCTGGCGCTGATCCTGTGCATCGCGCTGGACAAGAAGTTTGAAGAATTGTTTTATTTTGAATGATGGCACGAAAACGCGAAAAAAGAAATCCGGAACCGTAAAAAATAGAAAGTTTTTACAGCTTCGGAGCCGACAGGGAGAATGCTATGAGCCTATATGCGATCGGAGACCTTCATCTGGCCTTTTCCGTCGATAAACCGATGGATATTTTCGGCAGAGTATGGAAAAACCATGAGAAGAAGATCTGGAAATATTGGAATAAGCGGGTGACGGACCGGGATACGGTTGTGATCACCGGGGATCATTCCTGGGGAAGGAACCTGGAGCAAAGCAGGAAGGACCTGGATTTTATCGCGGAGCTGCCCGGAAGAAAGATTCTGCTCCGGGGCAATCACGATATGTTCTGGGACGCCAAAAAGACCCGGCAGCTGAATGAACAGTTCCGTGGCAGGCTGGAATTTCTGCAGAACAACTTTTTTACCTGCCAGGGCTATGCGCTGGTCGGGACAAAGGGCTATTGCTATGAAGGTCTGGATACTTACGAACATTTTGAAAAGATCAGAAACCGGGAACTGGAACGTCTGCGGATTTCCTTTGAGGAGGCCCGTGCAGCAGGCGAAGAGAACTATATCATGTTCCTGCATTATCCGCCCACCAGCATCGGGGAGGCGGAAAGCCCGTTTACCAGGATGGCGGAGCTGTACGGCGCGTCACAGGTGATCTATTCCCATTGCCATGGAAAGGCGAGATTTGACGACAGCTTTAAGGGTTATGTAAACGGGATTGAGTATAAGCTGGTTTCCGGAGATTACCTGAATTTTAAACCGGAGTTGATTTTAGAGTAGAGGTTGCCAATTGTCTGGAACAGGAGTCTGTAAACCCGACGATCGGAGCAGTGATCATAATTTTTAAAAATTTAAGAAAAACACTTGACTTTCCACCTTGTGGAAGCTGTATAAACAAAATAAGACACCGAGGGAGATAAGGAGCGGGAACATGAAGATCAAGCAGGTTGAGGAACTGGTGGGCATCACGAAAAAGAATATCCGGTTTTACGAGGACCAGGGGCTTCTGGAAGTGAAGCGCGCGGAAAACGGTTACCGGGAATATGGCTTAAATGATGTAAAACGTCTCCAGGAGATCCGGCTTCTGCGGAAGCTGGCCATTCCCATCGAGGATATGCGGCAGATGTACGCGGGACAAAAAAGCCTGCGGAGCTGCCTGGAATATCAGGTGGAGGAGATGGAGCGCCAGAAAAAGAATCTTGTGCAGGTCCAGGCATTCTGCGAAGGGCTTCTGAATGCGGATCTTTCATTGGAAACACTCGATGCGACCCAGTGTCTGGAACAGATGGAGCGGCTGGAAAAGGAGGGAACGAATTTTATGGATGTGAGAAAAACAGATGTTCATAAGAAAAAGATTATGGGAGCAGCTCTGGGCGGCGGGATCATGGTCATATTTATGGCCGCCATGATCGGGATCATGATCTGGGGCTGTATGGAAGATCCGGTTCCGATCGGGTTTATGCTGTTCATGATCGGAATCCCGGCAGCGGTGATCATCGGCGTGATCGCGGCGCTGATCGGAAGAGTAAAAGAGATCAAAGGAGGAGAAGAAGATGAAGCTTCTAAGTATTGATTATATCCCGGGCACGGAGATCGAGGCGCTGGATATGGTAAAAGGAACTGTAGTGCAGACAAAGAATTTCGGCAAGGATTTTATGGCCGGAATGAAAACGCTGGTCGGCGGAGAGATCGTAGGTTATACGGAAATGCTCAACGAGGCCCGTCAGATCGCGGTTAAGAGAATGGTGGATGAGGCGAAGGCACTGGGCGCGGATGCGGTGATCGGAGTGAAGTACGGCTCGTCACAGGTCATGCAGGGGGCGGCGGAGGTGATCGCCTACGGGACCGCTGTAAAGTATCTTAACAAATAGGAAATGATTCCAAACAGCAGCCTTGCGGCGATTCGTCTGCGGCCTGCTGTCCGAAATACGGAGAGATCAAAAAAAGGAACTGCCGCTCTCATGAAGGAGGTATCATGGGGCGGCTTTTCTGTTGTTCCGTGTTGAGAAATGCGGAGAGGTCCTGTATAATGGCAGGTATAATCATATGGTGAAAGGTTACGATAGATTTATGAAAAGGATACTCATTGTGGAAGATGACAAAGGCCTCAACGACGGCCTTGTATATGACCTGCGGGAGGAGGGCTATGAGGTGTCCTCCGCATTGACAGCTATGCGGGCCATGGAAACGTTCCGGCTGCAGGAACCGGATCTGGTGCTGATGGATGTGAACCTGCCGGACAGCGACGGCTTTGCCCTCTGCAGCCAGATGAAAAGGCTGAGGGATGTGCCGGTTATTTTCCTGACGGCCCGTGACCTGGAGCAGGATGAGATGCGCGGGTTCGACTGCGGAGCCGACGATTATATGACGAAGCCGTTCAGCATGGCGCTGCTCCACAAAAGGATCCGTGCCGTATTGAAACGTTCCGGCAGGGGGAGGGAACAGAATTTCTATTCGGACGGCCATCTGACCGCAGACTTTGATAGGGCAGATGTGACACTGGATGGAAAGCCTTTGACTCTGACACCGACAGAGTATAAGCTGATGAAGCTGTTCATTGACCACAGGGGAAGGGTTCTGACACGGCAGATGATCCTGGAGAAGCTGTGGGACGCCAATGGAAATTATGTGGATGAGCATGCGCTGACCGTAAACATCGGACGGCTTCGCAAAAAAGTGGAGCAGGACGGGCACAAATATATCAAGACGGTTTACGGGATGGGGTATATGTGGGAGGTTCGTGATGCGTGATCCATTTTCATTCCGGCGGCAGAATCGCTGTGCCATTTGTATCTGTATCCTGATGCTGCTATCAATCCCGATCCTTTTGCATTTTCAAATGGATTGGGCGGCTTATGTGGTCCTGGCAGCGGGTGGGATTGCATTTTTCATATTGTTTCACGCGTACCAGCGCAAGGTCATGGACTTTTTTGACGAGGTCAATGAAGGCATGGATCAGATGCTTTCCGGGAGAATCGATGTTCTGCTTCCGGAGGTAGAGGATCCGGAGAATCTATTTGCCCGCTTTGTGTCAAAGCTGTCGAGGCTCTACGAAGCCCTGCGGATCGCCGAAGCCGGCGCGGACGAAGAAAAACGCGTGATGCAGGGAATGGTCGCAGATCTTTCCCACCAGATCAAGACCCCGGTCGCAAATATAAAAATGGATCTGGAGCTGCTTTCCGCCAGAAAAATGCCTCCGGATCAGCAGCAGGAATTTTTGGAACGGACGCTGCACCAGGCAGATAAGATGGATTTTCTGATTCAGTCCATTATTAAGATGAGCCGGCTGGAAAGCGGCGCGATCCGGATCCTTCCCCAGCAGGCCGATTTTGCAGTGACTCTGGCAAATGCGCTGCTGAGCGTGAGCGCGGCGGCAGACCGGAAGGGAATCGAGATCGCCGTGGACTGCCCTCAGCCGTTTTCGGTCCGGCATGACCCGAAATGGACGGAGGAAGCGGCCTTCAATCTCCTGGATAATGCGGTCAAATATTCTCCGGAGGGAGGAACCATAGAGGTGCGGGTGGAAATGCGTGAGGCCGGGGCGTACCTGTCGGTCACGGATCACGGAATGGGTATCCCGGAAGAATGGCAGGGGGCTGTTTTTTCCAAATTTTTCCGTGCGCCTGCAGTCCACAATCTGCCCGGCGCAGGCGTGGGGCTGTACCTGACCCGGCAGATCCTGGAAGCACAGGGGGGATATGTGACGGTGAGATCGGCTGTAGGAGAAGGGAGTACGTTTACGGCGCGTTTTCTGTGAATATTACTTCGCATCCACTTCACACTCATGCGCAAAAACAGCCGGCAGAGCTGTCTGCCGAGGCTGCGCCTCTTTATTTTTTGCTTATGTGTGTGGAATGACTGATTCCAGCCATATAAAAATCAAAATAAATTAGCACTCGCCTATTGACAGTGCTAACAACATCTGTTATTGTTATATTGTCAATAGAACAACATAACAATCCATTCACAGCAAATTATTGCTGCATAAGAGGAGGTTTCAGTATGAATATAAATAAATTTACGCAGAATTCCATGCAGGCAGTGCAGGCCTGTGAGAAGCTGGCTTATGATTACGGCAACCAGGAGATCGCCCAGGAGCATCTGCTGTATGCGCTGGTCACGCAGGATGACAGCCTGATCTTAAAGCTGTTGGAGAAAATGGGCTTTCAGGCGTCCTACATCGTGAATCGTGTAGAAGAACTGCTCGCGAAGCGTCCCAAGGTACAGGGCGGCAAGGTCTTTGTAGGACAGGATCTGAACAATGTACTGATCCATGCGGAGGATGAGGCATCGCAGATGGGAGATGAATATGTCTCCGTGGAGCATCTGTTCCTGGCGCTTTTGAAGTATGCCGGCCGGGAGATGAAGGCATTTCTGAAAGAAATGGGCATCAGCCGGGAGGGCTTTCTGCAGGCATTGTCCTCTGTCCGGGGCAATCAGCGGGTGACCAGCGACAATCCGGAGGCGACATACGATACCTTGAATAAGTACGGCCAGGATTTGGTGGAGCGTGCCCGGGATCAGAAGCTGGATCCGGTCATCGGCCGTGACGAGGAGATCCGGAATGTGGTCCGGATCCTGTCCCGGAAGACGAAGAACAATCCGGTGCTGATCGGGGAGCCGGGTGTCGGCAAGACAGCCGTAGTGGAAGGGCTTGCCCAGCGGATCGTAAAGGGAGACGTGCCGGAAGGACTGAAGGAGAAGACCATTTTTTCCCTGGACATGGGCGCTCTGGTTGCCGGAGCAAAATACCGGGGAGAATTTGAGGAGCGTCTGAAGGCTGTACTGGAGGAAGTGAAGAACAGCGACGGCAGGATCATCCTTTTCATTGATGAGCTGCATACGATCGTAGGCGCAGGCAAGACAGACGGCGCCATGGATGCGGGCAATATGCTCAAGCCCATGCTGGCCCGGGGGGAGCTGCATTGTATCGGTGCCACCACGCTGGACGAGTACCGCCAGTATATCGAAAAGGATGCGGCGCTGGAGCGACGGTTCCAGCCGGTGCTGGTGGAGGAGCCCACGGTGGAGGATGCGATCTCCATCCTCCGGGGACTGAAAGAGCGATATGAAGTATTCCACGGCGTGAAGATCACGGACAGCGCGCTTGTAGCGGCGGCCATGCTTTCCCATCGGTATATATCTGACCGGTTCCTGCCGGATAAGGCCATCGACCTGGTGGACGAGGCCTGTGCACTGATCAAGACGGAGCTGGATTCCATGCCCACGGAGCTGGACGAACTGAGCCGGCGGGTGATGCAGCTGGAGATCGAAGAGGAAGCGCTGAAAAAGGAAGACGACCGCCTGAGCCAGGAACGTTTGGTTCACCTGCAGGAAGAACTGGCAGAGCTGCGGGAGGAATTTTCCGGGAAAAAGGCCCAGTGGGATAATGAAAAATCCTCTGTGGAGCGGGTGCAGAAGATCCGGGAGGAGATCGAGCAGGTCAACAAGGAGATCCAGAAGGCCCAGCAGGATTACGACCTGAACAAGGCGGCAGAGCTGCAGTACGGCCGGCTGCCCCAGTTGAAAAAGCAGTTGGAATCCGAGGAAGAGCGGGTAAAAGAGAAGGAGCTTTCTCTGGTGCATGAAGCCGTGACGGATGAGGAGATTGCCAGGATCATTTCCCGGTGGACGGGAATCCCGGTGGCCAAGCTGAACGAGAGCGAACGCAGCAAGACCCTGCATCTGGGAGATGAACTGCATAAGCGGGTGATCGGCCAGGAGCAGGGCGTGGAGCTTGTGACAGAGGCCATCATCCGGTCCAAGGCCGGGATCAAGGATCCTTCCAAGCCCATCGGATCCTTCCTGTTCCTCGGCCCCACCGGCGTAGGCAAGACCGAACTGGCAAAAGCGCTGGCGCAGAGCCTGTTTGACGACGAAAACAATATGGTCCGGATCGATATGAGCGAGTATATGGAGAAATATTCCGTATCCCGCCTGATCGGAGCGCCTCCGGGATATGTAGGATACGACGAGGGCGGACAGCTCACCGAGGCGGTCCGCAGGAAACCTTATTCTGTGGTGCTGTTTGATGAGGTGGAAAAAGCACATCCGGATGTCTTCAACGTGCTGCTGCAGGTATTGGACGACGGGCGGATCACCGATTCCCAGGGGCGGACGGTGGACTTCAAGAACACCATCCTGATCATGACCTCCAACATTGGAGCACATTTCCTGCTGGAAGGCATCCAGGAGGACGGTACGCTGACAGAGGAAAGCCAGTCCATGGTGATGAACGAGCTGCGGGCACATTTCCGGCCGGAATTTCTGAACCGGCTGGATGAGATCATCATGTTCAAGCCTCTGACCAAATCCAATATTAGCGGGATCATTGACCTGCTGGTGGCGGATGTCAATCAGCGGCTGGCAGAAAAGGAACTGTCCATCGAGCTGACCGAAAGCGCCAGGAATTTCGTTGTGGAAGGCGGCTATGATCCCATGTACGGCGCGCGGCCGCTGAAACGGTATCTCCAGAAGAATGTGGAGACCCTGGCCGCGAGGCTGATCCTGGCAGGAAATGTGGGCCGGGGAGATACGATCGTCATTGATGTGGTTGATGGGAAGCTGGAAGGACGGTGTGTGCATTGACGGACAACAGATCATTTGCATTGCAATAAATTGCAAGCGAATGACCTGTTGAACCGCAATCGTACAGCTGGAATATAGTTATAAAAGGAGCTTCGTCCGATGGGGTCAGGGCGGAGTTCTTCTTTTTTGCATCTGGACCTCTTCGGCGGCTGGGCACGGCCAACAAGGAAAATATCAACAGAGAATCCGTTTTTTTATTGCATTTTTAAAGGAAATAGTTGATAAAAAAGGCTTGTCTGTAAAAAATAACGGCATTATGCAAGAAAAAAACGAATTTATTTGGAAAAAATTGTCGCTATTTCATTGCTTTACCGTCATGAAGGATTGACAAATCATCATTAATTTGCTATTATAATCCGCAGTGAGGAACGCTGAGTGTTTGTCATGAAGTAGTGTTCCTTATTTTTAATAGGATGTATTTCCGGGGATTTCCGTGATCACGCGCAGAGGGCTTCCTGGAATGCATTAAGATAAGGAGTGGAAAGCATGTTAAAGTACATTGCAAAGCGAATCGGTCTTGCCATTGTGACGATCTGGGCAGTCGCAACCATCACATTTTTCCTGATGAATATGGTTCCCGGCGGGCCGTTCCTTTCTGAGAAGGCGATCAGTCCTCAGGCAACGGCGGCGTTAGAGGCCAAGTACGGCCTGGACAAGCCTTTATTTCAACAATATCTTACGTATATCGGCGATGCCCTGCACGGTGATCTCGGCGACAGCTTAAAGCAGCGCGGACGTACCGTGGCGGACATTATCTTAACGAAGTTCCCTGTGTCGGCAAGGGTAGGAGGCATCTCCGTACTGGTAGCCCTGACGCTGGGAATCCCCCTGGGCTGTATCGCGGCCTTGAAGAGAGGGAAGTTCACAGACAGTCTGATCAGTGTGGTGGCAACCTGCGGGATCGCGGTCCCCAGTTTTGTGATCTGCACGGTGCTTCTGTATTTTTTCGGTGTAAAATTAGGAGTGCTTCCGACGCTGGGAATCGGAACCTGGAAGCATTATATCATGCCGGTCATGGCATTGTCCTTCTACCCGACCGCATATATCATGAGACTGATGCGGTCCTCCATGCTGGACGTGCTGGGACAGGACTATATGCGTACAGCCAAGGCAAAAGGCGTGTCGGGATTTGTTTCCTTATTTAAGCATGCCCTCCGCAACGCGATCCTGCCTGTAGTGACCTATGTGGGCCCTATGCTTGCCTATACGGTAACAGGAAGCTTTGTTGTGGAAAAGATCTTTACGATCCCGGGGCTTGGCGGTGAGTTTATCCGCGCCATCAACGGACGCGATTATACGCTGATCATGGGAACTACGATCTTCCTTGCGACGCTGATCATCGTGATGAACGTGGTCGTGGATATCGTATATAAGCTCGTAGACCCGAGAATTAAACTAAAGTAAGGAGTGCAGTGATCATGAAAGAGAATCCGGTCAGCTTTCAGCTGAAACTTAATCCTGAGGATTTCCTGCCTGCAACAGAAGAAGAGAAGCAAAGCCAGGTCATCATGCGGGAAAGTGTGAGCTTCTGGAAGGACGGCGGACGCCGCCTTGTAAAAAATAAAGTAGCAATGACGAGTATTGTGGTGGTAATACTTGTTATGATCTTTTCATTTATCGTCCCTTCATTTTATCCCTATTCTTATAAGGATCAGATCAAGGGAGGCAACAATCTGGCTCCGATGGAGTACTCGGAGGAAGAGCAGGCAAGAATTGATGCCGGGGAAAAGGTGTTCCCGCACATTTTCGGAACCGATAAATTGGGCCGCGACTATGCCATCCGTGTGATGATGGGAAGCCGTATCTCCCTTCTGGTCGGTCTGATCGCCACAGGGATCATCCTGATCATCGGTTCTGCCTATGGTTCTATTGCAGCGTTTTTCGGAGGCTGGGTAGACCTTGTGATGATGCGGATCGTGGATATCATCTATACGATCCCGGATATCCTGCTGATCGTCCTTTTGTCCTTTGCGCTGAAGGATCCCCTGAGCCGTTTAAAGGATGTGCCGGGCTTTTCCTGGGTCGGAATCGTCGGGGAGAACCTGATCAGTATTTTCGTAGTATTTGCCCTGCTGTACTGGGTTGGTATGGCGAGAATGGTCAGAAGCCAGGTGCTGATGCTCAAGGAGAGCGAATATGTCACGGCAGCCAGGGCGCTGGGTGTAGGCAATGGCAAGATCATCAAGAAGCATTTGCTGACAAACTGTATCGGTACCTTGATCGTAACAACGACACTGCAGATTCCTTCTTCGATCTTTACGGAAAGCTTTCTGAGCTTTTTGGGAATGGGCGTGGCAGTTCCGCTCCCATCCCTTGGAAGTCTTGCAAGTGATGCGATCAACGGTATGAATACGTATCCGTACCTGTTGTTTATTCCTGCGATTTTGATCAGTTTGATCATCCTGAGCTTCAACCTGCTGGGTGACGGACTTCGGGACGCGTTTGACCCGAAGCTGAAAAATTAGGAATCGGTACTGTTCAGTGGAGGACTGGCGGTCTGACACAGCATGAATATGCGGCCCGGCAGTCTTTGTGAAAAGATTAGGAAGCAGCATAGCCTGGCTATGCGGAAATGAGGAATATATGTCAGAGTATCTTGTAGATATAAAAAATGAGCGGCTTTCCTTTTTCACACCTGCAGGAGAAGTGAAAGCGCTGAATGATGTCTCCATTCATTTGAGAGAAGGAGAAGTGCTGGGGATCGTCGGGGAAAGCGGTTCCGGCAAATCCGTAACAGCATACAGCCTGATGGGGCTGACGGCTTATCCCGGCAGACTGATCGGGGGAAGTCTGTATTTCAACGGCCATCAGGTGGATCAGATGACGGACAAGGAGATGCGCGGTATCCGCGGAAATGAGATCTCCATTATTTTCCAGGATCCCATGACCAGTCTGAATCCTGTGTATACGATCGGAAACCAGATCATGGAGGCGGTCCTGCTCCATACGGATAAGACGAAGGCGCAGGCAAAAGAGCGCGCGAAGGAGCTTCTGGAGCTGGTTGGGATCAATGAGCCGGAGAAGCGTCTGAAGCAGTATCCCCATGAGCTTTCCGGCGGTATGAGGCAGCGTGTGATGATCGCGATCGCGCTTGCCTGCGAACCCAAGCTCTTGATCGCGGACGAGCCTACTACGGCTCTGGACGTGACCATCCAGGCGCAGATATTGGAACTGATGATGGAATTAAAGGATAAGCTGGGAATGGCGATCATTATGATCACCCATGACCTGGGCGTGGTAGCCAGCATGTGTGAGCGGATTGCGGTCATGTATGCGGGAAAGGTCATTGAATACGGCACTGCGGAGGACATTTTCTACAATCCGAAGCACCAGTATACGAAGGGGCTGATCCGTTCCATTCCGAGAATTGACGCGAAAGAGCATGAAAGGCTGGTTCCCATCGAAGGGACTCCGGTGGACATGCTCAATCCTCCCAAGGGATGCCCCTTTGCGCCCCGATGTGAGGAGTGCATGAAGATCTGTCTGCGGGAGATGCCTCCGGTCACCAATTTCGACCGGATCCATTATACCCAGTGCTGGCTGATCCAGAAGGAGGAAATGGAGAAAGGAGCTGCAAAATGAGCGAGAAACAGAACAGCTTCATACAGGTAGAGCATTTACAGCAGTATTTCCCGGCAGGAGGCTTCGGGAAAAACAAAAAATATATTCAGGCCGTAGATGACGTGTCCTTTACCATTGCCAAGGGGGAGACCCTGGGGCTGGTAGGGGAATCCGGCTGCGGCAAGACTACCACCGGGCGTACACTGCTTCGGCTGTATGAGCCCACCGGGGGAAGGTTTGTTTACGATAATGAAGTGATCTTTGATGTGGAGAAAAAGCAGTTTGTGGACATGCTTCCCTACCGGAAGCGGATGCAGATCGTATTCCAGGATCCCTATGCCAGCCTGGATCCGCGTATGACGGTGGGAGATATCGTCGGCGAGGCCATCGATGTCCACAAGATGGCAGCGAATAAGCAGGAGCGTTATGATATCATCATCGAAATGCTCCGGAGAGTGGGACTGAACTCCGAGCATGCCAACCGGTATCCTCATGAGTTCTCCGGCGGACAGAGACAGCGTGTGGGTATCGCCAGGGCGCTTGCGGTGCGGCCGGAATTTATCGTCTGCGACGAGCCGATCTCAGCGCTGGACGTGTCCATCCAGGCACAGGTCATCAATATGTTTGAAGATCTGCAGGAGGAGATGGGGCTGACCTATCTGTTCATTGCACATGACCTTTCCGCGGTGAAGCATATTTCCAACCGGATCGGCGTGATGTATCTCGGGCGGATGGTGGAGCTTGCGGACAGCTATGAGCTGATCACCCATCCTCTGCATCCTTATACGAAGAGCCTGATCTCCGCGATCCCGATCGCAGATCCGAAGATCGCAAAGGAGAGCAAGCGTATCGCGCTCCAGGGAGATGTGCCGAGTCCGCTGAATCCGCCGTCCGGCTGCCGGTTCCGTACCAGGTGTCCGTATGCGGATGAGCGCTGTGCACAGGAAGCGCCGGCGTGGCGTGAAGTGGACAGAGGACATTTTTCCGCCTGCCATCATATTGACCGGCTGGATTAAGGGGCGGGAACCGTTCGTTGCTGTATTGGCCGGATGCGGTGCGGCAAGTGCAGGACACCGTATGAACAGTAATAATTTTATCCGGCATTGATTATGATAAACTAATACAGATGCCAGAAAACGTGTCCGTATTGTTTATAGAAAACAGAGTGCCCGATATTGACGGAAGCACTCAAAGTAAAAAAGGAGGAAACATAATGAAAAAGAAAGTAATCGCTTTATTACTGGCGACTACAATGGCTTTCAGCCTGGCAGCCTGCGGTGGCGGCGGCAATAACCAGGGGGGGGATAATAGTTCATCCCAGAGCGGTACAGAGGAAGGTACTGACGAGAGCGGCGCCGACTCCGGTGAGAAGATCCTTTCCGTTCAGATCGGACCGGATCCGGAGACCATCGACCCTGCATTGAACAGCGCGGTAGACGGCGGAAACATGCTGCTGCACTCTTTTGAGTGTCTGCTGATCGTTGACCAGGATGGACAGCTTGCACCGGGACAGGCAGAGACCTGGGAGACCAGCGAGGACGGCCTGACATGGACCTTCCATTTGAGAGACGGCCTGAAATGGTCTGACGGCTCTGACCTGACAGCCAACGACTTCGTTTACAGCTGGAAGCGTGTGTGTGACCCGGAGGTTGCGGCTCCTTATGCGGAGACCGTACTGGGTATGGTAGAAGGCTATGACAAAGCGATTGAAGGCGAACTGGACGCGCTCCAGGTCGTTGCAGAGGATGACAAGACTCTGGTGGTAACTTTAAGCAATCCGTGTACCTATTTCGGAAGCCTTGCGGCATTTGCGACACTGAGCCCGGTACAGGAAGCGACCATCGAAGCAAACGGCGACGGATGGGCAACTTCAGCAGAAACTTATATTTCTAACGGATCATTCTATGTATCCGAGTGGGTTCCGGGATCACACATCCTGATGAGCAAAAACCCGAATTACTGGAATGCTGATGCGATCAAGCTGGACGGCATCAAGTTCAACCTGATTGAGGACGCGAATGCATCCTACAGCGCATACCAGACAGGCGAAGTACTGATGATCAAGGACGTTCCGACCGAGGAAATTCCGTCTCTGGAAGGAAATTCTGATTATTATGTAGATCCGATCATTGGAACCTACTATCTGAGCCTGAACCTGAACAGAGAGCCGTTCACAGATAAGAACGTGCGTAAGGCACTGAGCCTTGCGATTGACCGTGATTATGTTGCGAATACACTGATGCAGGGAACCTATTCACCGGCAAGCAACTTCATGGGACCTGGCTGGATCGATATGGACGGCAGTGAATTCATGGAAAATGCAAACGGCGGACAGCCATATATTGATGTCACGAATCACGAAGCTAACGTGGAAGAGGCGAAGAAGCTTCTGAAGGAAGCCGGATATGAGAACGGGGAAGGACTTCCGTCCATCACCTACTCCACCAATGATGCTGGTTACCACAAGGTAGTTGCTGAATACCTGCAGGAAGCATGGGCAGAGCTCGGCGTGGACCTGAAGGTGGATATCGTAGAGTGGGCTAGCTTTACACCGATGCGTCGTAACGGAGACTATGATGCTTCCCGTAACGGCTGGGTTGGAGACTACAGCGATCCTTCCAATATGTTAGATCTGCTGTATTCTACAAACGGAAACAATGACGGTAAGTTCAACAATGCGGATTACGATGCTGCAATGGAACTGTCCAGATCTACACTGGATCCGGATGAGCGTTCCAAGGCGCTTCATGAGGCAGAGGATATCCTGATGGAAGAAGCAGGATGTGTTCCGGTAGCTTACTACAATGACTTCTGGCTGCAGAGCGACAAGATCACAGGCTCCTGGCATTCACCGTATGGATACTGGCATTTTATGTATGCGGATATTACAGAAGGAGGAGCAGATACAGAAGGAACTGAGGATACAGAAGGAACTGAGGATGCAGAAGGAACTGAGGATGCAGAAGGAACTGAAGACACAGAAGAAGCTGAATAATTGTCCGTAAGCCATATGTAATGGACTGCATATTTGGGACTTCCCGAGAGTGATCGGGGGGTCCTTTTTTTCGATTGCGAAACGCTTTGTTCTTTTTCTATAAAAATTCAATGACTTTGAATCAGGTCTGTAGTACAATTATTATAAGTATTCAGAACGAGAAAACAGTTGATAAGAAAACCTCAGTAACTGCTATAGACATAAAATTCGGGTGTTTTTTGAAACGGAAATTGACAGCAGAGGCTGGGCATAAGGCGTATAGCCCATGGAATAACAGCCCATGGAATATTGCGGCTGATTTCATAGTAGATATGAGTTTTTCTGTGAAAGATATTACCGGAATGCTGATCGAATATGAGAGTGATCATAAGACAGGTATGAATGTCAATCAAATTGCGGAAATGCTTTATGAATACACTTCCGGATATCCTTTTTTAGTATCCAGACTATGCAAGCTGATTGATGAAAGAATCAGTGGGAGCACGGAATTCCAGGACAAACGGGCGGCATGGACAAGGAGAGGATTTCTGAAAGCAGTCCGAAGATGATGCAGTGATCTCAAACAGGATTTTTGAGACAATATTATATGATCTGTTTTTGTCAGAGGAACTGCTGAATAATAAAATGTATGATGCAGGATTAAAAGATAAAACACAATTTATTCAAGATGGCCGCTTGAATATGGAATTGGTTCTGGAAAAATTTGTGACCCATTTTGATGATTTATATGGGGATCAGGACAAGACATTTTACGAAGATGATGGGAGAACAGCAGTTGCTGGACTATCTTTCATACTATCATCTGGACAAAGGCTATATGCTCAGTTACAATTTTAACAAAAATAAGCAGATCGGTGTGAAAGAAATTGAATTAGGAAACAAAGTTCTGGTGGAAGCAGTGGTATAAACAGGTAATTAAAAGGTGCGTGCAGGCATATAGGTATTTATTTGAACAGTAAAACGCCGCTCCAGCTGTTTTGCATCTGGAATTGAAGGCAGATCATTCTGCCGAAGAAGCGATCCGGCAGATCAAGGACCTCGGGTATGCCCTGAAGTTTCAGGGGAGACTGGGGGAAGAACGGCAGTATACGGGAAGGATCCTGGCTGTCAGAATCGCATATCAGAAGGAAGATAAAAAGCATAGGTGTATGGTAGAGGTTCTTTAAGGAGGAAGGGTTGATGAGTTCGATCACAATTCAGAAAATGGGTATTTCGGATTTGGATACAGATGCTATCGTAAACGCTGCCAATAAAGAGATAGGCCGTTGCGATACAGGATCAGCGGCAATAAGAAAGTTACAAAACAAGCCAGGGAGCTACAACGATTTTGTCAGAATGGCAGTATGCGGTATGGACAAAGCGGCTTTTGAAGGGCTAAAAAATATGCTCCTTGACAGCTATATATCATTTTCAGTTGTCAAAGATGATGATATTACTCTTGATATCTTTGCCGAGAAACTGTGTGATTATTTCTGTGCGGTAGAGCTAAAAACAGGGAAACAGTTTGAAAAAATGCTTGAAGCCTATGTGAACGGGTTGGATGCTATGGTTGAACCCTGTATCGCAAAGACACCCTCTGCAAAGAAAAATGATCCAGACCCGGTTGTTGTACCGAGATCAAGGAAATACTATGAAAAAGCGGCAGAGAGCAAAAGCAAAAAGAATCCGACATTTACACAGCTGACTGATTATTCCCGGTTGATGCTATGCTTGTACACGGCAGTCATCAGAAATAATGGGGGAGTTATCGAGAACTTTGACTATTCTGTAGAAAGTCTTGATCCGGAGATGGTTATTAATGCGATGAAAAAAGAAGAGGTTTCCATTATAGTTCCGTTCCCGAAAAAGAAGAGGTTTGATCTGCATGAACGATACGGTATGGATGAATGTTCTCTGGTCATATCCATCATAATGCTGTGGACAATCATTAACGGAAAAGTCCAAGGAGAGTGTGCTCATGAGTAATGCAATTGTTATCAATACATTGGAGGAATTGGAGGCATTCCTGAACGAAAAAGGCGTAATGGAGATTGCCGTCAGAAATCAGAATAAGAGGTTTAAAGCATTTCAGAAAGTGATGATCAGCAACCCTCCGGAGACGCAGGAAAAAGAACTGACGGAAAAGGTCATACATGCCCTTAACATAAATAAAAATACTGCCATGAATGAGCGGAATCTGAAGCTTCTTGGGGAAATTGCAAAGCTTGAAAAAATTGGAATTCTGCTTAATGGGCTAAATCTATGCGCGACCTGTGCGGGCTTTGCGATAATGTATGCGAAGTTGGATAAGATGAGCATACAGATCAATCAACAGCTCTATCAAATTCAGAAATTGATGAAGCAGAGTCAGGACATACAAAACGATTATGAATTTAACAAAGTTCTTTCCGATCATACAGATATGCTGGACAGTCAGAGAAGACAGCAGCCTTATTCAGAAGGTAAAATGCGGGAACTTGTTGACAGAGAATACAATGTACTTACGCTTTTGATCCGTTCATTTCAGAAGGATACTTCGAGTGATAATAGCACGCTGATTTTTTCCATATTTTCCATGCTTGCTATGTTCACGGTATCCTTACGAACCTTTGACGAGATTTATTTCTTTAATAATCATAAGACATTGAGAGATAAGGATGTATGGCACCTGGCGCATGAGAAATGGATGAGTGTATATGATACTCTTTCATCGGAGTGGTTTATAGAAAAGCTTCAGGATTATGGAACCTTTGAAACGAAACTTACAACGCTGGGGGTTGATATTTACTATATCAGTCTGATGGATCAGGTGGCGGAATTAAAGGAAGAAATTGAGGATAATCAGGCGTTGATCGTTGCGATGGGTGATACTGAGTTGTTTGGCAGGTTTAAGGAAATGAGTTCCAAAGAGATCGCCGACTCGATAGAGGCTGCGTATAAAGAGGCGGGGGCCGGAATGGATGGGACGGTTATAAGAGCCGCCTATCAGGAGGCGATGCGGCTGGCAGCAATGATATAAGAGGAGAATGGCAAATGGACATATCTGTAAAAAATGCGTATGATAGACTGACTTCAGCTTGCAATAGTGTCAATAGATTACAGCAAAAGGAAAGTGAAAAGCGAAAGGAGCAGCTTGCCGCAGATATATACGGTTTTATAAGTCAGATTTCCAAAGCTAATGCCAAGGAAAGATATGCCTATTTTGATGAAGTATATCAGAATGGCAAATATCCGTATCCTGAGCCATATTCTGAACATGTTGATGGACTGTCGGGATTATTTGTATATTTGAAGAGTTTTAGTCAGAGATTAATAAGAACTACGGCTGTTTGTCCTGATGAAATATATATCGCCTTCTTTGCGGAACTGGGAAGATACTACCGTTTGAGCAGATACGATAAAAAGGACATTGATGAACAGGAGTATATGAGATATATCAGGTCTTTGAAGGATAGTATTTCCGAAAGGAACGAAGAGCAGATTAAAATGCGCCATTCTTCTGCAGTAACAGATAAAGCGGCAGGAGCTGTGGAAAATCTGAATGCTGCGGAGACACAGCATTGCGATGAGCAAAAAATGAATGCGGAAAATCAATCATCAGAGGCAGAGCCGGAGGAAACATTGGAAGAATTGTTGGCGAAACTGAATACGTTGATTGGACTTGACGGAGTGAAGCATGAAGTAACATCTTTGATCAACCTGCTGAAGATAAAGAAAATCAGAGAATCCAGAGGAATGAAAACAGTAAACGTGTCTAAACATCTTGTGTTTCTGGGAAATCCTGGAACGGGTAAGACGACAGTTGCAAGACTGCTTTCGAAAATCTATAAAAGCCTGGGCGTGTTGGAAAAAGGTCAGTTGGTGGAAGTTGACAGAGCAGGGCTTGTTGCAGGATATGTTGGACAAACAGCTTTAAAAACAAAAGAAAAAGTCGATGAAGCGATGGGCGGCATCCTGTTTATCGATGAAGCATATACGCTCGCAAAGGGTGGAACAGATTTTGGACAGGAAGCAATCGATACCATACTGAAGGCCATGGAGGATAACCGTGAGAATTTTGTTGTAATCGTTGCCGGGTATCCTGAGTCAATGGAGAAATTTTTGGAATCCAACCCGGGATTAAAATCCCGTTTCAACAAAAATATTATATTTGAGGATTATTCCGATGTGGAGATGTATTCTATTTTCGGTGCATTCTGTAAACCATACGGAATGAGACTAAGCTATGAGGCAGATGAGCAGCTGAAAGCTTATCTGAGATGGCTTATTGAGAATAAAAGCGATCACTTTGCAAACGGAAGAGAAATGCGGAATCTGTTTGAACTGACACTGTCGAATCAGGCAAACCGATTAGCTGACGATACCGATCTTACGGACGAAGACTTGAATGAAATTCAGATAAGTGATTTTCCTGAAGGAGTGATAAAACTTGCTGATGAGTAGAATGGAAAAGCTATCGTAGCATATCAGAAGGAAGATAAAAAGCATAGGTGTATGGTAGAGGTTCTTTAGGGAGGGATGGTTTAAATATGCGTTTTGGATTTTCTCATGTAGGCCTGATTTATCTCTTTATGCTGATGCTCCCGAATGTTATTTGGACAAAGAATCAGCCGAAGGATTATGAGAAATATGTCGGCAATGAAAATAAGGTGCTTCTTGTAATGGAGAGGATAGGGGGAGTTCTGGTTTCCTGCGTGGTACTGATTTTTCCGACTTCAACATCAATTCCTGGTTAGAGTGGTCTTGGTGTCTGGCGGCTTCCTTTGTATTGAAAATACTTTACGAGATTTTCTGGATTCGGTATTTCAAGAGTGAAAAGACAATGCGGGATTTTTATGAGAATGGTTCTTTCACAGGCTGCATAATGGCTATGTATGATAGAATACATGCGGAAGGGAAATAACCACTCAGTATAGCTTGTTACTATTCACAGCCACTTCACTCACATGCGCAAAAACAGCCAGCAAAGCTGTCTGCCGATGCTGCGCGTCTAGACTTTTTGCTTATGTGGGCGAAGTGACTGATTCCAGCCAGATAAAAACTGTCAATCAGCTTCTTACAAGCTTCGCTTGACGAATCTGACTGCCATTTTTTATCTGACTGTGAATAGTAACTATAGTTTGCAGATAAATAAAAACAGGTATTGACAAGCATTCGATATCAGGTTAAGATAAACCCAGAATAAAAAGAAGGCAGGTGTGTGGATGTTAGTCGTTCTGTAATGACAAAAAACAACTGAATGAAAAAGGGGTAAGCACGGGAAGTATCGTGTTTTGTTTGAGTACCCTTTTCGGCATAACTGCATGCCGGTTGTTTCTGCCTTACAGAATACTGCATACACCAGGATTTGACTGTCTTATTGCGATCAGATAGGATAGGGAAAGTATGGCTGTATTTGTCATACTTTTTTGTTGCTTTCAGAACAGTTCTTTTTTAGGAAATCCATGGTCTCAGTCTGTCCCGGCAGTTACCGGATCTACATGCAGGCATATCCGCCTGGCTTTTCTGCCTTGCGGGAATCAAACATGAAGAGAATAAAAAAGAAAGGTTGAATCAGAGAATGACAAATATAGAAGAAATCCTGGAATTTGACAGGATCAAACACTGGTGGGCCGGGCTGGCCCTTACCGAACGGGCAAAGGAAATGATCCAAACTACGCAGCCCTTCCTGTCCGAGAGCGAACTGCGGGCAAGGCTGAGAGAAACCAGCGAGGCCAGAAAGCTGATCGAGATTCACGGAAATCCGCCGCTGGTCTCTCTGGAAGGGATCCGGGAATCGGTTCAGGCGGCAGTAAAGGGCGACTGTCTGTCCATCACACAGCTGGAGGAGGCCGAGCAGGCTCTGGCCGCTGTTGCCCGGCTGAAAAGCTACCTGAACCGGGCGAAGCAGTGGGAGATCTCGCTGGCATATTATGAAGAAAACCTGGACGGTCTTGAGGATGTGAAGGAACTGATCGGGCTCCAGATCCGGAACGGCAGGGTGGACGACAACGCATCTAAATTGCTGAAATCCTTCCGGAATGAAATTGAAACCAACGAGAGAGGAATGCGGGAGAAGGCAGATGCGGTCATGCGCGCAAATAAGGAATGCCTTTCGGACCATTTCAGCACCATTCGGAACGGGCATCTGTGCATTCCGGTGAAAAAGGAATATAAGTACAAGATCCAGGGAAATGTGATCGATCAATCCTCCACGGGAAGCACCTTGTTCATTGAGCCAGTTTCTGTGGGACGCTTTTATGAAGCGATTCAGCTTCTCTGCGTCTATGCGGAAAATGAGGAACGCCGGATCCTGTACGAGCTTTCTGCCATGATCGCTGACCAGGCTGAGGTGCTGGAGCAGGATATCCGCACGATGGAAAAGCTGGATTACATTTTTTCGAAGGGCAGGCTGAGCCTGGAATACGGCGGTACAGAGCCGGAGATCAATACGGAGCGTTACATGGCTTTTCAGGATGTGCGGCATCCGCTGATGGACCGGGAGGAATGCGTGCCGCTCCAGTTTGAGATTGGGAAAGGATACCGGGGGATCGTCATTACAGGGCCCAACACAGGCGGGAAGACGGTTGCCATCAAGACGGTGGCATTGAACTGTATGATGGCCCAATGCGGTCTGCACACGGCCTGCCGGGAGGCAGAGATCTGCATGAACAGCAATTTCCTGTGTGATATCGGGGACGGGCAGAATATGTCCGAAAATCTTTCCACCTTTTCCGCCCACATCGCAAATGTACTGGATATTTTGAAACGGGTGGACCGGGACAGTCTTGTGGTCATGGATGAGCTGGGCTCCGGGACAGATCCGGCGGAGGGCATGGGAATCGCCGTCGCGATCCTGGAGGAGCTGCGAAAAAGCGGCGCGCTGTTTCTGGTCACGACCCATTACCCGGAGGTCAAGCAGTACGCGGATCAGAGAGAAGAGATCGTAAACGCCAGGATGACCTTTGACCGGGACAGCTTAAGGCCCCTTTATCAGCTGGTCATCGGAGAGGCGGGGGAAAGCTGCGCATTCTATATCGCGGGGCGGATGGGTATGCCCGGGGACATGCTGAAAACCGCCATGGAGGCTGCCTATGGGAGCCGGGAGATTCCGCAAAACCTGGAACTGGCGGCGGCTAAGAACCGGCTGGAAAAGGTCCATACGCCGGGAATCCGCAGGAGAAAGTCGCAGGGAGCGGCACAGCCCAAGGGCAGGGAATTTCAGAGAGGCGACAGTGTGATGGTGTACCCGGATAAAAAGATCGGGATCATATGCCAGCCGATGAACGAAAAGGGGGTCCTGCGGGTGCAGCTCCGGGATAAAAAGATCTGGATCAATCAAAAGCGGATCAAGCTCCATGTGCCGGCGGGGAAGCTGTATCCGGAGGATTACGATTTTTCCATCATTTTTGACAGCGTAAAAAACCGGAAGCTGAGACATCAGATGGAACGGGGAAAAGAAATAGATGATTTTTTGTCGGATTTGGAGTAAAATACAGGAAAGAAGCATTTGTGTATTTGTGAAGGTATGGAGGTAATAAAAAATGCAAGCAAATTCCATGTGTATCGCCTGTATGATCGACAAGCAGGAAAAGCTGATCCGGCCGTTTTCCGATGAACATAAAAAATCCGACTACATGCATCGGGTACTGGAAATCCTCTACAGGCACGGCCGCATGGAGTCTTCGCCGTGGCTGGCGGAGCAGATTGATCGGCTATATGAGGAATTCTGGGGAGAATCCGAGGATTATACGGAGATCAAGCATCAGTATAACCAGCTGCTTCTGGCAAAGGAAAAGGAACTGGTGGGACGGATCCGGGAATCGGAGGACCCGGTAGAGGAGAGCATCAAGTATGTCTGCGCGGCAAATTATATCGACTTTTCCGCCGTGGAGCATGTGACGGAGCAGACCTTCGAAGCGCTTCTGGAAAAGGCGGCCCTGGAGACGGTTCCCCGGGAGGAGTATCGGGCATTTCAGCAGGATCTGAGAAAGGCGAAACGGCTGGTCTATCTGACCGACAACTGCGGGGAGATCGTATTGGACAAGGTGTTGATCCGTTTTTTGAAGGAAAGCTATCCAAACCTGCAGATTGCGGCGATCGTCAGAGGAAATGACGTGATCAATGACGCCACCATGGAAGATGCGCGGGAGGTGGGGCTGACAGATCTGGTGCCCTGTGTGGGAAATGACAACGGGGCGCCGGGCACGGTTCTCAAGCGGTTCGGCAGACAGACAAGGCGGCTCCTTCTGGATGCCGATGTGGTGATCTCCAAGGGCCAGGGAAATTTTGAAGGGCTGTTCGGGGAAGGGGTGAATCCCTATTACCTGTTTCTCTGTAAGTGTGAACTGTTCGTCCGCAGGTTCGGGCTGGAGCAGTATCAATCGGTGTTTGTGAAGGAAGAGCGGGTAAACATCATGACAGGAGGCGCGGATGGGAAGGGGGAGCTCGAAAGAAAGGAAGAAGTTTAACACGGGGCGTACAGATCATTTTGAAGGGAATCGAATTATGCCATGTCACCAGTGATTTTTCATATAGATGTGAATTCCGCCTATTTAAGCTGGACGGCGGTGGAACAATTGAAGAACGGAGCAAAAGTGGATCTGCGGGAGATCCCGTCTATCATCGGCGGAGACAAGAAATCCCGCCACGGCGTGGTCCTGGCCAAGTCCATCTCTGCCAAAAAGTACGGCATCCGTACCGGGGAGCCTGTGGTGAACGCATTCCGCAAATGCCCCAATCTGGTGATGGAGCAGCCAAACCACAGGATGTACCGGGAAAAAAGCCAGAAGCTTATGGAATATCTGAGAGGATTTACCACGAAGATCGAGCAGGTCAGCGTGGACGAATGCTACCTGGATTTTACGGACATTGCGGACCGGTTTCCTTCCCCGCTGGATGCTGCGTTTCTGATGAAAAACGGGATCCGGGAGCGGTTCGGCTTTACGGTCAATATCGGGATCTCGGAGAACAAGCTGCTGGCAAAGATGGCCTCGGATTTTGAAAAGCCGGACAAGGTACATACACTGTTTTTAAGAGAAGTGCCCGTGAAAATGTGGCCTCTGCCTCTGGGAGAATTATTTATGGCGGGGCGCTCCAGCGTGGAGGCACTGAAAAAACTGGAGATCAATACCATCGGAGACCTGGCGAACGCGGACTTGAGCCTGATCGAACTGCACCTGAAAAGCCACGGGAAAATGCTGTGGGAGTTTGCCAACGGCATCGACCATTCGCCTGTCCAGTGGGAGCAGGCGGAAGCCAAGGGAATCGGAAATTCTACTACATTGGCGGAGGATGCCGCCACCTATGAGGAGGTCAGGGAAGTGTTTGTGGGACTGGCGGAGAGTGTGGGAAGGAGACTGCGCAAAGCCGGGCAGAAGGCCAATATGGTCAGCATGGAGATTAAATATCATGATTTTCAGTCCATGTCCCATCAGACCCAGCTTCCGAAACCCACCAGCGATGAGCAGGTCTTGCTGGATACCGCATGCAGGCTGTTTCAGGAGGCATGGACCGGGGAACCGGTGCGTCTCTTAGGGATCCGCACGGCAAAGCTGGTGGACGCGGGGGAACCGGAGCAGATGTCCATCTTTGACCTGGAGCCGCAAAAGCCTGTGGATGAAAAGCGGCAGAGGCTGAATGCGGCGATGAATCAGATCAGGAAAAAATATGGGGACGACGCGGTGATGAAGGCCAGCAGGATGAAGAAAGTAAAATAGTGATTCAAAGGGTCTGGGTCAAACAATATAAAATTGATTGGCGATTGTGTAATTAGTGTGTATAATAACAAAAAAGAGAGGAACGCTAATGAAGCAGAGAGACCTGATAAAAATTAGAAGCAGCGGGTTTTGTCTTTGAGAGACATGGTCGAAATCATGATATATACAGACGTGGGAATGAAACAGAAAAGGTTCCAAGGCACAAGGAAGTCAATGAAAATCTGGCAAAGATGATACTGAGAAAATGGAAATTATCAGCGGATGCAATTGAAATGGCAAGGGATGCGATCGGGCTGTCTGGAATCTCCATGGAAGATCAGAAAGAAGAGATTCCAATTCCATCAGACCATGATACAGCGATAGAAAAGGTACAGCAAGATACGGAGATCGTCGATTTTTCAAAAGGAATTCTAACCTATGTGGATGTTGATTTTTCCGAGTACAGGAAAAAAGTGGATACAAAAACAGTCAGAAGGAATGTGGCATTGCCGAGCTGGCTGAACTATGAAGCCGAGCATGCCGGCATCAATGTTTCAAGAGTGCTGCAGGAAGCATTAATGAATGTTCTGAATGTGAAAAGAAACGAAGCAGCAGGACGCAGATAAAAGAGTAGATAAAGAAACGTCCGCTTTCCGATATGACAGTATGAAAGCTGTGGAAGGAAAGCGGACGTTTTCGTTTGTCTATGCTAAGGAACTGTCTCCAAATCGCTTACTATTTTTTCAGTTCCTAATACCGCGATCGTCTGCGCCGCGCTGCTTCCTGCCGGCGTATGTATTCCCGCCGCCGCTGTGCTTCTTCCCGTCTGGCCCGCTTCCGGTAGGCAAATTCCTCCTGCCTTCTGGCAGAGCGGGCCGGGGCCAGAAAGACCCAGCAGATGATCTGGACGGTCATGATCCCGAAAAAAGCGCCGATGCTGTCGATGCCCACATCCTTTACCGAGGGGCCGCGTCCGGCGACAAAGGACTGGTGGTATTCGTCCCCAGCCGCGAAGGCGACGCAGATGAACCCGGCCACCAGCATCAGCGGGAATCCCCGCAGCCCGTACACATAGAACGGAAAGGAAACCGCAACGGCCAGCAGAAAATATTCCGTCATATGTGCCAGCTTCCGGACCGGATATCCGATCTGGTCCGCATAATCCGCAATCTGTGTCTCATCCAGTCCTTTATCCAGGATTTCATTTCCAATTTCCACAATCTTATAGCTGACCTGATAGCTCAGATTGCCCGAAACATTCCCATCCTGGGCAGAAAAGCCGTAGATGACGTACATCATGGCAAGGGCTGGAAGAAAAGACAAAGGTTTCAAAAAGAATAGGATAATATGCTTCATAAATGACCGCTCCATAAAATAATGTAAACCAAGTGCTTCTTTATGTATCATGCCGCAATTCACAGAACAAAACCATGACCTGCGGCTTCATAGTTTTTAAGTATGCCACGAAATGCCGGATTTGTAAACAAAAATCAATAAGGAAGTCAGGAAGCTTCAAAATAATAATCAGCTGCAGATATATCAGATTATTTGTTTCAGATTCCTTATTTGCAACCCGGGCTTCTTTGTGGTATTCTATACAAGGAAAAATAGAGCGGTTCGAGGCAGCAGGCTTGAAACCGCTGCTGTTCACAGCAGCCGGAAGCAGTCTGTATCCATTCGGACTGTGATGGAATCATGCTCTTTCAAGGAGGAACCTACATGAAGCTGAGCCAGTTATTAGAACGTTTACAATACGAGGTGATACAGGGCAGCGACCAGATTGAGATCTCGACCCTGATCAACGATTCAAGAAAGGCGGAGAAGGGCGCTGCGTTTGTCTGCATCAGCGGCGCGGTCTCGGACGGACACCGGTTTGCAAGGGAGGTTGTGGAAAAAGGCGCATCGGCCCTCATCGTAGAAAAAGAAGTGGATGTACCGGGGGATGTGACTGTGATCCGGATGCAGGACACCCGATATGGGCTGGCACTGATGTCCGCCGCCTATTTCGGCTATCCGGCGGAAAAATTAAAGATCATCGGCATCACCGGAACCAAGGGAAAGACCACCACCACCTATATGATCAAGTCCATCCTGGAGGATGTGGGACACAAGGTGGGGCTGATCGGGACCATCGAGGCGGTCATCGGGGAAAAGAAGATCCCGGCAGCCAACACCACGCCGGAATCCTACACCATCCACCAGTATTTTGCGGAAATGGTGGAGGCGGGCTGCGACAGCGTGGTCATGGAGGTTTCCTCCCAGGGGCTGATGCTGCACCGGACCGCGGGGATCCCCTTTGAGATCGGGATCTTTACCAACCTGGGCCATGACCACATCGGCCCCAACGAGCATAAGGATTTTGAGGATTACAAACGGTGCAAGGGACTGCTTTTCAAGCAGTGCAGGCTGGGAATCGCCAACATAGACGATCCCTGGTATGAGGATGTGTTCCGGGGCGCGACCTGTCGGGTGGAGACCTTCGGGCTTTCGGAAAAAGCGGACCTTCGGGCGGAGGATACCCACCTGGTATCCAGACCGGGCTATCTGGGAGTCGCGTATCATGTCAGCGGAACCATGGATTTTGATGTGGAGATCGACATTCCTGGGACATTCAGCGTCTACAATTCCCTGACAGCCATTGCAGTGTGCGGACATTTCGGGGTACAGCCGGAGGTGATCCAGAAGGCATTGAAGGCGGCGAAGGTCAAGGGACGGATCGAGATGGTGAAGGTGTCGGATGACTTTACCCTGATGATCGATTACGCCCATAATGCCATGAGCCTGGAAAGCCTTCTGACCACCTTGAAGGAATACCATCCAGCCCGTCTGGTGTGTCTCTTCGGATGCGGGGGGAACCGTTCCAAAGACCGCAGATACGAGATGGGCGAGGTGTCCGGGCGGCTGGCGGATCTGTCCATCATCACATCCGATAATCCCCGGTTTGAGGAGCCCCAGGCCATCATCGATGATATCAAGGTGGGGATTGGAAAAACCTCCGGAAAATACGTGGAGATCTGTGACCGCAAGGAGGCCATCCGTTATGCCATTGCCAACGGACAGCCGGGAGATGTGATCGTGCTGGCCGGAAAAGGACATGAGGATTATCAGGAGATCAAAGGGAAAAAATACCCCATGGACGAACGGGTGCTCATCGCGGAGGTACTGGAGGAGCTGTCGTAGACGTGTACGCAAATATTATCATAGATATCACTCATGAAAAACTGGATAAGATCTTTCAGTACGCCGTGCCTTCCCGTCTGGAAGGCGCCCTTGCGGCGGGCTGTGAGGTGGAGGTTCCTTTTGGAAAAGGAAACCGGCTGACCAAAGGTTATGTCATCGGCTTTGCAGAACAGTGCGACTACGATCCCGCGAAGATCAAGGAAATCCAGGACATTTCCCAAAAGGGCATTGCCATCGAGGGGAAACTGGTGGCCCTCGCGGCCTGGATGAAGGACCACTACGGCGGCACCATGATCCAGGCCTTGAAGATGGTCCTGCCGATCCGGCAGCAGGAGAAGGAAAAGGTGAAGAAAAAGCTCCGCCTTCTGCTGGATGAGACGGAAGGAAGGGAGAAGCTGGAATATTACCTGCACAAAAACCAGAGAGCCAGAGCCAGGCTTCTGGCAGCGCTTTTAGACGACCCGGTGCTGGATTATGAGCTGGTCAATAAAAAGCTGAACATCCCTCTTTCCGTGGTGCGGGCCCTGGAGGAGCAGGGCGTGGCCGCGCTGGAATCAGAGCGGGTGTACCGGAATCCGGTGAAACACAGGGAAGAAGCCCCGAAGCCGATCACATTTACGGAGGAACAGCAGTATGCCGTCGACCGGTTCTGGGAAGACTACGAAAAAGGGCGGTATGGGACGTACCTGATCCACGGCGTCACCGGCAGCGGCAAGACAGAGGTCTATATCGAGATGATCCGCCGGGTGGTGTTTCGCGGGCGGCAGGCGATCATGCTGATCCCGGAGATCGCGCTGACCTTCCAGACCGTCATGCGGTTTTACCGCTGCTTCGGCGACCGGGTGTCCATCATGCATTCCCGGCTGTCCGCGGGGGAGCGGTATGACCAGATGATGCGGGCCAAAGAGGGAAACATCGACGTGATGATCGGGCCCCGTTCCGCATTGTTCACGCCGTTTCCCAATCTGGGGCTGGTGGTCATCGACGAGGAGCATGAAAATACCTACAAAAGCGAGCAGGTGCCGCGCTTCCATGCCCGGGAGACGGCCATCGCCCGGGCAGAGATGGAGCAGGCCAGCGTGGTGCTGGGCTCCGCTACCCCTTCCCTGGAGGCCATGTACCGGGCAAGGGCCGGAAGCTACCGGCTGCTGGAATTGAAGAACCGTTCCGGGCAGCAGGAGCTGGCCCAGGTACATACCGTAGACCTGCGGAAGGAATTAAAGGACGGAAACCGGTCCATCCTCAGCATCCGTCTCCAGGAATTGATGGAGGACCGCCTGGAAAAAAAGGAACAGATCATGCTGTTTTTAAACCGCCGGGGCTATGCCGGCTTCGTTTCCTGCCGGGAATGCGGTTATGTGGCAAAATGCCCCCACTGCGACGTGTCCTTATCCTCCCATCGGAACAAAAAGCTGGTCTGCCACTACTGCGGATATGAGGAAGAAAAAAGCGATACCTGTCCGGAATGCGGTTCCAGGCACATCGGGGAATTCCGGGCAGGGACCCAGCAGATCGAGGACATTGTAAAGGCGCGGTTCTCCGAGGCGCGGGTGCTGCGGATGGATATGGACACTACCAGGGAAAAGGACGGACACGAAAAGATCCTGGCCGCGTTTGCCAATGAGGAAGCGGATGTGCTGGTGGGCACCCAGATGATCGTGAAGGGACATGACTTTCCCAACGTGACCCTGGTGGGCATTCTGGCTGCGGATATGTCTTTGTACGCAGACGATTACCGGGCAGGAGAGCGGACCTTCCAGCTTCTGGCCCAGGCCGCGGGACGGGCGGGCAGAGGACAGAAGAAGGGGGAGGCAGTGATCCAGACCTACAGTCCACAGCATTATGCTATTGTGACGGCGGCGGCCCAGGATTACGGAGCATTTTATGAGGAAGAGATCCGCTACCGGGAGCTGATGGGATATCCCCCTGTGGAAAATCTGCTGGCAGTGCTGGTAAGCTGCAGGGATGAAGCGCTCCTGGAAACAGGCTGCAGGTATCTGAGAAAATATGCCCTCCGGGTAAAAGGCAGGGAACAGGTGGAGCTGATCGGGCCTGCCAGCCCGGGAATCGGAAAAATTAATGATATATATCGAAAAGTACTCTACCTAAAAACAAAAAGATATGATACACTAGTAACGATGAAAAATCGATTGGAACAATATATTGAAGTGAATGCAGGATTTAACACCATGCGGATTCAGTTTGATTTCAATCCCATGCAGGTCTTTTGACAGGCTGACTATGAATGATAAATCAGGAGGATAGAAAGAGTTATGGCAATAAGAGAGGTTCGGGAGATGGGAGACGATATTCTGACAAAACCGTGTAAGCCGGTTCCCAAGATGACGCTCCGCACGAGGATTTTGATCCATGATATGCTGGATACCATGTACGAAAAAGCCGGCGTGGGACTGGCAGCCCCCCAGGTGGGGATCTTGAAGCAGATCGTAGTGATCGATATCGGGGACGGGGAAGGCCCTCTGATACTGATCAATCCGGAGGTGATCGAGGCATCGGGCAGCCAGACCGGAGAGGAAGCGTGCATCAGTGTTCCGGGAAAATACGGGATTGTGACCAGGCCCAATTATGTTAGGGTGCGGGCCTGCAACGAGGATATGGAAGAAGTCGAGATTGAAGGCGAAGAACTCTTAGCCAGGGCATTGTGCCATGAGATCGATCATTTATCAGGAAAGTTATATGTATACAAGACAGAGGACGGACTTCACGATGCCGCTCCTGAGGAGGACGAATAGATGAAAGTAATATTTATGGGAACTCCGGATTTTTCCGTGGGGACGCTGGAAGCGCTGGCGGAAGCGGGGCATGAGATCTGTCTGGCCGTGACCCAGCCGGATAAGCCGAAGGGAAGAGGCAAGGAGATGCAGTTCCCGCCGGTGAAGGAAGCGGCCGTGAGCCGTGGGATTCCCGTGTTTCAGCCGAAAAAGGTACGGGATCCGGAATGTGTGGAATATTTGAAGCGTTTTCAGGCAGATGTCTGTGTGGTCGTGGCATTCGGCCAGATCCTTCCCAAAGAGATCCTGGATATGACACCCTTCGGATGCATCAATGTCCATGCCTCGCTTCTTCCCAAATATCGTGGGGCGGCGCCCATCCAGTGGGCCATCCTACGGGGAGAGCAGGTGACAGGCGTGACCACCATGCAGATGGATGAAGGGTTGGATACCGGCGATATGCTTTTAAAGACTGAGGTGCCCATCACCCCGGAGGAGACCGGGGAGAGCCTTCACGATAAGCTCTCCGAGGCCGGAGCCCGGCTTTCGGTGCGGACCCTGGAAGAGCTTGCGGCGGGAACCCTGCAGCCTCAGAAGCAGGGGGACAGTCCCACCCCCTATGCGAAGATGCTGGATAAAAAAATGGGAAATATTGACTGGACCCGTTCCGCCGCCGAGATCGAACGGCTGGTGCGGGGACTCAATTCCTGGCCCAGCGCTTATACCCGGTGGAACGGAAAAGTGATGAAAATCTGGAAAGCCGGTGTGAGAAATGAAGAAACCGGGCATACTACCGAAAAGGCGGCGCCGGGAACCATCCTTGCGGTGGAAAAGGATTCTTTTTCCGTGCAGACCGGGGACGGCGTGCTGCTGGTGGAGGAAGTCCAGCTTCCGGGCAAGAAGCATATGGATGTACAGGCATTTTTAAGAGGAAATGCGGTCGTGCCGGGGACACTGCTCACCGCGGCGGAGCCATAGAAGGGAAAGGAATAAAAAATGGGAATGTTTTATTTGGGATATGATTCGACCTATATACTGGTTTTGATCGGAGTGGCGATCTGCCTCCTGGCATCCTCCCGCGTGAACAGCGTGTTCCGCAGGTATTCCACGGTCCGGAGCCGTTCCGGGCTGACCGGACGGGAGGCGGCGGAGAGGATCCTGCGGGCCAACGGGATCTACGATGTGACCGTGCGGCATATTCCGGGCAATCTGACAGACCATTACGATCCCCGGAATAAGACGCTTGGGCTTTCCGATTCGACCTACGGTTCCGCTTCCGTGGCGGCCATCGGCGTGGCAGCCCATGAATGCGGCCACGCGGTGCAGCACGCGACAGGCTATGCGCCGCTGAAGTTCCGGGGAGCATTGGTTCCGGTAGCCAATTTCGGCTCCACCCTGGCATGGCCCCTGATCCTGATCGGATTGCTGATAGGCAGCCGTTCCGCAAGTCTTTTTATCAATATGGGGATCCTGCTGTTTTCCGCGGCAGTGCTGTTCCAGCTGGTGACTCTGCCGGTGGAGTTCAATGCTTCCAACCGCGCGGTGAAGGTGCTGGAGACAACCGGTATGCTGTATCCTGAGGAGATCCGGCAGACCAAGGCCGTGCTGGGCGCGGCGGCGCTGACCTATGTAGCAAGCGCGGCCTCCGCGATCCTGCAGCTGCTCCGTCTGCTTTTGATCACCGGAAGACGGAGGAATGACTGAGGAAGCATGAACATATAGGAGATATGCAGAGTATGGCGAAGCCGATAAACGAACGGGAACTGGTGCTCGGGATCCTCATGGAGGTGACGGAAAAGGGACAGTACAGCCACATCGTCCTCCGGGAGGTTCTGGGAAAATACCAGTATCTGGATAAAAAGGAGCGTGCCTTCATCACCCGCGTCACGGAAGGCACGCTGGAACATATGATCGAACTGGACTATATTTTGGACCGGTTCTCTAAGGTCAAGGTCAAAAAGATGAAGCCCGTGATCCGCAATATCCTGCGGAGCGCGGTCTACCAGCTGAAATACATGGATACAGTGCCGGATTCCGCGGTCTGCAATGAGGCTGTCAAGCTGGCCGTCAAAAAAGGCTTTGGGGGCCTGCGGGGATTTGTCAACGGGGTCTTAAGGAGCACGGCTGCCGGGCTGGATGGAGTAGCGTATCCAGAGGAACCCACGGAGCGGCTTTCCGTGCAGTATTCCATGCCCCGTTGGATCCTGGAGCTGTGGCTGAAAAGCTATGACAGGCAGACGGTGGAAACGATGCTGCAGGAGTTTCAGAAGGAGAAGCCTCTGATGATCCGCAGCCGGATCAGAGGGGAAGCGGATCTGGAGAAAACCGGAAGCCGGATCGGAGGGGAATCGGATCCGCAGAAAATCGGAAGCCGGGAGAGGGCAGGATCGGGATGTGTTCCGGCAGAAGCAAAAAGCCTCTGCAGGGAATTGGAATCCGAAGGAATCCATGTCACTCCCCATCCGTATCTCCCCTATGCATTTTATATCTCAGGGCAGGATTACCTGGGAGGGCTCCAAAGCTTTCAGGAAGGCCGGTTCTCGGTCCAGGATGTAAGCTCCATGCTGGTCTGCGAGGCGGCGGCGCCAAGAACAGGGGATACCGTCATTGACGTCTGCGCGGCGCCCGGAGGCAAGGCCGTTCACATGGCGGAGATGCTCCGGGGAACGGGATCGGTAGAAGCCCGGGATCTGACCGCTTATAAAGTGGGGCTGATCCAGGAAAATATTGACCGATCCGGACTCACCAACATCCGTGCGGTCCAGATGGACGCAAGAGCGGCCGATGCCGATTCCGTCGGAAAGGCGGATATCGTGATCGCAGACCTTCCCTGTTCCGGGCTGGGAGTCCTGGGCAAGAAAACGGATCTGAAATATAAAACAACGGAGGAGAGCATTTCCAGCCTTGTGGAGCTTCAAAGAGAGATCCTTTCCGTGGTGAAGACATATGTCAGGCCCGGCGGGATCCTGATGTACAGCACCTGTACCGTCAATCCGTCGGAAAATATGGACAATGTACACTGGTTTCTGGAGCAGAACCCGGAATTTTCCATGAAGGATATCCGGGAAAATCTCTGTGAAGAGCTGAGAGGGGATGTACAGGAACAAGGATGCCTCCAGTTATTGCCGGGGATCCACAAGTGCGACGGCTTTTTCCTGGCATGTATGCAGAAAGATCGGTGATCGCCGCGAAGAGCAGCAGATGGGAACCAGGAAAGGCGGATCAGGATCGTGAATAGAACAGAACATTAAGGAAGAGAAACAGGAAACATGAAAAAGGATATCTGTGCATATACATATGAACAATTGCAGGCAGAGATACAGGCTATGGGGGAGCGCGGCTTCCGGGCGAAGCAGATCTATGAATGGCTGCATGTCCGTCTGGCGGAGGATTTTTCGGAAATGACGAACCTTTCGAAGGATCTCAGGGCCAGGCTGGAGGAGCAGTATGAGATCCTTCCCGTAGTTATGCTGGAAAAGCAGGAATCCCGGCTGGACGGAACCTGCAAGTTCCTGTTCCGCCTTCATGACGGCAATGTGGTGGAGAGCGTGTGGATGCGTTACCATTACGGCAATTCCGTCTGCATCTCTTCCCAGGTAGGCTGCCGCATGGGCTGCAGGTTCTGTGCTTCCGGCATCGGCGGCCTGGTGCGCGGCCTGTCCCCTTCGGAGATGCTGGGACAGGTCTACCGGCTTCAGCGGATCATGGGGGAGCGGGTATCCAACGTGGTCGTGATGGGAACCGGAGAACCTCTGGACAATTATGACAGCCTTCTCACATTTCTGAAGATCCTGACCGGGGAGAAGGGACTGCATATCAGCCAGCGGAATGTCACGGTATCCACCTGCGGGATCGTTCCGAAGATGTACGAGCTGGCGAAGGAGCACCTGCAGATCACATTGGCTCTGTCCCTCCACGGCGCGACCCAGGAGAAGAGAAAACAGCTGATGCCTGTGGCAAACGCCTATGAGCTGGAGGAGGTGCTGACGGCCTGCGATGCGTATTTCCGGGAGACCGGACGGCGGATCACGTTTGAATACAGCCTGATCCGCGGAGTCAATGACACGGAAGAGGATGTCCGGGAGCTGGTCCGGATCCTGGGTCCCAGAAATTGCCATCTGAACCTGATCCCCGTAAATTCGGTAAAAGAGTATGATCTGAAACAGCCTGACAGGAAAAATGCACAGAATTTCAAAAATAAACTTGAAAAATATGGGATAAATGTTACACTAAGAAGAGAACTTGGCGCAGACATCGACGGTGCCTGCGGCCAGCTCAGAAGAAGGTATGTACGGACACAGATAGAGGAGGCAGAGTTATGAAGACATTTTCAATCACGGATGTAGGGATGGTAAGACAGGTGAATCAGGACTATGTCTATACAACAGACAATCCGCTGGGCCCTCTTCCGAATCTGTTTGTGGTGGCGGATGGTATGGGGGGGCATCAGGCCGGAGACTATGCCTCAAAATATACAGTAGAAGTCTTGAAAAGAGAGCTGGAGCAGAGTGATGAAGAGGATGTGGAAAAGGCACTGGTATCCGCGATCAAAAAGGCAAATCAGGAGATCATAAAAAAAGCCTCTCAGGATCCTCATCTCAAGGGAATGGGAACGACAGTCGTGGCAGCTACGATCGTCAGGCAGATGATGTACTTTGCCAATGTGGGCGACAGCCGGCTGTATCTGATCAACCAGGGCATTACCCAGCTCACGAAGGATCATTCTCTTGTAGAAGAGATGGTACGTCTCGGCGGAATCAAGCCGGAAGAAGCAAAGCACCATCCGGATAAAAATATCATTACCCGAGCGATCGGGGCAAAGGATACGGTTGATGTGGATTTTTACGAACATCGTCTGAAAAAAGGTGATATCATATTGATGTGCACAGACGGACTCAGCAATATGGTGGAGGATGAGGAACTTTTTCATATTGTACAGGGGGGACGGGATATTGTGGAGGCAGGCACATCCCTTGTAGCAGCGGCAAAAGAAAACGGAGGTACCGACAATATCGGAGTCGTGCTGACAGAACCGTTTACGGATGAGGTGACTATATGTTAAAGGAAGGAATCTTTTTGGGAAAACGCTATGAGATCCTGGAGCGGATTGGTTCAGGAGGCATGGCGGATGTTTATAAAGGGAAGGATCATAAGCTGAACCGCTTTGTGGCGGTAAAGGTGCTCAAGAGCGATTACCGCTCGGACGAGATCTTTATCCAGAAGTTTTTAAGCGAGGCACAGGCGGCAGCCGGACTGATGCATCCCAATGTGGTGAATGTGTATGATGTGGGACAGGATCGGGGCCTGTACTATATGGTCATGGAGCTGGTGGAAGGCATTACGCTGAAGGACTATATCGAGAAAAAGGGGCAGCTTTCGGCAAATGAGACCATCAGTATCTCCATCCAGATGGCGACTGGGATCCAGGCGGCCCACGACCAGCACATTATCCACCGGGATATCAAGCCCCAGAATATCATCATTTCCAAGGACGGCAAGGTGAAGGTGACGGATTTCGGTATTGCACGGGCTACCACATCGACCCAGACGATCAGTACGAACGTGATGGGTTCGGTGCATTATACTTCGCCGGAGCATGCTAAGGGCGGCAATGTGGATGAGAAGAGCGACATCTATTCCGCCGGGATCACGATGTATGAGATGATCACCGGACATGTGCCCTTTGACGGGGACTCCACGGTATCTGTGGCGATCAAGCATCTGCAGGAGGAGATCCCTTCGCCTGTAAAGGAAGTGCCTGAGATTCCCTACAGCCTGGAATGCATTATTTTAAAATGTACACAAAAGAATGCGGAACGCCGGTATCAGAACTGCCAGGAACTGATCCTGGACCTGAAGCGTTCCCTGGTAGACCCGGACGGGGATTTTGTAAATAATCCGGAATATATACCTGGAGGTGATGAGACAGTTATGATGTCAGATGAAGATCAGAGAAGGGTACAGAACAGGAATAACTACCATGAGGAATATTATGAAGACGACTATGATGACGGCGGGTACGATGATGATTATGGCGATGATTATGATGAGGACTATGATGATTATGACCGCAACCGCGGAAATGGAGATGGAAGCGGCTCCGCTGTGAGCAGTATTCTAAAGACCGTTGTGGTGCTGGCTATCGTCATCATTGCTGCTGTCGTGATCTTCATGATCGTAAAGTCAGAAGGATTTCTGGATAAGCTTTCCGTGAACAGCCCGATCAAAGAAGAAGAAGAGACAAAACAGGTCAGCGTGCCCTATCTGGTCGGGTTGACGGAAGAAGAGGCAAAAAAAGAAGTTTCGAAGGAAGGACTTGGATACGGCGTAGAAAAGAGAATAGAGTCCGATGAATTTGAGAGGGGCGAGATCATCAGCCAGAGTCCGGAAGCGGATGAGAAAGTAGATGTCAATACAGAGATAAAAGTCGTAGTCAGCATGGGCAAAAAAGCAAAGAAGGTAAAGGTGCCGGATGTAACCGGACAGGATGAGGCGGCTGCGAAAAATATGATGTCAAACAGCGGCTTTGTCGTTGAGGTGGAACAAAGAGAGGATGACAATATACCAGTCGGAAAGGTCATTACTAGCGCACCTGCAGGCGGCATTGAGGTCGTGGAAGGAACAAAGGTCATTCTGTATGTCAGCAAGGGAACCACGAAGGTGACAGTGCCCTCTCTTCAGGGAAGAATGAAGGAGGATGTAGCCAGAATGCTTGCGGATGCACAGCTGTCAGGAAGCATAGCAGGCGAAGAATTCAGTGATGAATTTGAAGAAGGCCAGATCATTTCCCAGAGTCCCGCAGCAGGAGAGAAGGTACCTAAGAATACAGTCGTCACGTATATCGTGAGCAAAGGAAAAGAGGAACCGGAAGAGCCGGAGGAACCGGAAGAACCAAATGAACCGAATCAGGGGACAACGAATTATCCGGCAGGCTATACGGTGACTGTGCCTGATGTAAGCAGCAGGTCTTTAGACCGGGCTATGAGTATGCTTGCCAATGCAGGATTGACAGGAGTTGTGGTAGAATATCAGAGCAGCAACAAATTATCCGAAGGATACGTGATCGCGCAGACTGTAACTGGAGATGCGCAAGCAGGTTCCACAGTCGGACTCATAGTCAGCAGCGGATCAAATTAGGGCGTTATGAAGGGAAAGATTATGAAAGGGATCGCCGGATTCTACTACGTTAACGTGGCAGGATCCGGCCTTTATGAGTGTAAGGCAAAAGGAATATTCAGAAAAGAAAAAATCAAGCCTCTGGTCGGCGATGAAGTGGAGATGGAGGTATTGGATGAATCAGAGAAGACAGGGAATATCGAACGTATCCTGCCGAGAAGAAATGAACTGATCCGTCCTGCTGTGGCAAATATCGATCAGGCTCTGGTCATTTTTGCCGTGACAGATCCAAAGCCGCATTTCAATCTGCTGGATCGTTTTCTGGTCATGATGGAGAGGAAGGAAATCCCGGTGGTTTTGTGCTTTAACAAAAAGGACATTGCAAAACCGGAGGAAGCAGGGGGACTGGAGGAAATATACAGCGCCTGCGGTTATCCGCTGATTTTGACCAGTGCGCTGACAATGGAAAATATAGAGCGTATCCGGGAACTTCTGCTTGGAAAGACCACGGCGGTCGCAGGCCCATCCGGGGTGGGAAAATCCTCTCTGATTAATCTGCTGCAGCCTGAGGCATGCATGGAGACCGGCAGCATCAGCCGGAAGATTGCCAGGGGAAAGCATACGACGCGGCATTCGGAGCTTATTTACATTGAAGAGGGAGCTTACATTATGGATACGCCGGGATTCAGTTCGCTGTATGTCAATGATTTTGAGAAAGAGGAATTGAAAAGGTATTTCCGGGAATTTATACCCTTTGAAGGATACTGCAGATTTAACGGCTGCAGCCATGTCCATGAACCGGGCTGTGCAGTGAAACAGGCTGTAGAGGAGAGAAAAATCCACAGGACCCGGTATGAAAATTATCTGGAAATGTATCGGGAACTGAAAGAGAAGAAGAGATATTAGGCTACTATTCACGGTGCCTTGCACTTGGCTGCAAAGCACCTTGCCTGCTGTGCAGGCGGTTACAATATGGAGGAAAATGATCATGAAAAGAATATTAGCGCCGTCAATCCTGTCGGCGGACTTTAAGGGTTTGGGAGAGCAGATGAAGTTCTGTGCGGACAGCGGAGCCGGATACCTGCATTTTGATGTGATGGACGGGATGTTCGTGCCGAATATCTCCTTCGGGATCCCGGTGCTGGAATGCGTGAAGGGATTTGAAGGAATGGTGATGGATGTGCATCTCATGATCCAGGATCCCATCCGTTATGTGGACAAGTTCTGCGACGCGGGAGCGGATATCGTGAACGTCCACTATGAGGCATGCGATGACCTTCAGGCAGTGTTGGACAAGATCCACGGCCGGGGGCGGAAGGCGGGGATCACGATCAAGCCGGCCACTCCGGTGGATGTGCTGGAGCCGTTTCTGGACCAGGCGGAGCTGTTTTTGATCATGTCGGTGGAGCCGGGGCTGGGCGGACAGGCATTTATCCCGTCCTCCCTGGATAAGATCCGCAGGCTCAGAGAGCTTCTGGACGCCCAGGGACTTACGGCAGATCTGGAAGTGGACGGCGGGGTATACCACAGCAATGTGCGGGAGGTTCTGGACGCGGGGGCAAATGTGATCGTGTCGGGTTCCTCTGTATTCCGGGGCAGCATTGAAGAAAATGTTTCAGGCTTTATGGAGATTTTTAAAGAATATGAGTAAACGCACGGTGATCGTCAGCGGGGGACTGCTGGAGGAAGCATTTGTTTTGGAGATTTTGAAAAGTGAAGAGACAGAATTTATCGTTGCGGCGGACCGTGGACTGATCTTTTTGTATGAGCATCAGATCCTTCCGGACTATATCGTGGGGGATTTTGACAGCACGCCGGAGGAAGTCGTGTCCTATTACCGCAATGAGACCAGGGTTCCGATCCGGAAGTTTAATCCGGTAAAGGATGCCTCGGACACGGAGATCGCGCTGCGGCTCTGTCTGGAGCTTGGCAGGAAGCATGTGTTGATCCTGGGCGCCACCGGGAACCGCGCGGACCATCTCTGGGCCAACGTACAGGCCTTGAATATTGCATTGGACGCAGGAGTGGATGCCCGGATCCTGGACAGCTATAATCAGATCCGTCTGCTGGACCGGGGGATCACTCTTCGACGGGAAGAGGCGTTCGGCCCATATTTCTCAGTATTTCCGCTGGCGGGAATGGTGGCGGACTTTAATATCCTTGGGGCAAAATATCCCCTTTATCACCATCTGCTCACCCCTCATGACAGCCTGTGCGTCAGCAATGAATTTGCGGAGGACGAGGTGGAGATATCCTTCCCGCTGGGAGAGGTGATCCTGATGGAGACACGGGATACGCCGAAGATTGCGGGGGAAAGAGGAGTTTATTCATAAAGGCAAAGAACTGCACTAAAAAAGCAGTAACGGAGAAAATAGAAAGAGAAGAGAACGGATGCGAATAGAGTACAGCAAAAAAGCCGTAACAACAAAACAGGCAATGGACCTCTTGGAGATTTTGCCGGAAAGCGAACAAAATTTTGCGCTCGAGTTTATAAGAAAATTAGTCCTTGTGTGGGATCCGGATTTTACAAAGGTCACGCCGTTAGAACATGCGGAAATAGAACGGGCAGAAAAGGAGATTGAAAACGGTGAAACCGTAAAACATGAAGATATTAACTGGGATTAACGGACACAATTCTCGAACTTTCTAAGAATAGGAATTACCATGAATTTGTATGAACGACCGATGACCAAGGAGGTATATAAATAAAATGAAATTAGGAATCGTGGGCTTGCCCAATGTAGGAAAAAGTACGTTATTTAATTCCCTGACCAAGGCGGGAGCGGAGTCAGCCAATTATCCGTTCTGCACCATCGACCCCAACGTGGGCGTGGTAACAGTGCCGGATGAGCGTCTGAATGTCCTGGGGGAGATGTATCATACCAGGAAGATCGTGCCGGCGGTCATCGAATTTGTGGACATTGCGGGTCTGGTGAAGGGCGCTTCCAAGGGAGAGGGCTTAGGGAACCAGTTCCTGGCGAATATCCGGGAGGTGGATGCCATTGTGCATGTGGTCCGCTGCTTTGAGGACAGCAATATCGTCCATGTGGACGGCTCTATCAATCCCCTGCGGGATATCGAGACCATCAATCTAGAGCTGATCTTTTCCGACCTGGAGATCCTGGAGCGGAGGATTGCGAAGACTACAAAAATGTCAAGAAATGACAAGACAGCCGCAAAGGAGCTGGAATTTTTGAACCGGGTCAAGGCCCATATGGAAGAGAGCAAGCTGGCGAAAACCTTTCAGACGGAGAACGAGGATGAAGAGGCCTGGCTTGCGGAGTATAACCTGCTGACTGCCAAGCCGGTGATCTTTGCGGCAAATGTATCCGAGGACGATCTGCCCGACGATGGGGCTTCCAATGAAGGCGTTCAGGCTGTGCGGGAATATGCGGAACGGGAGGACTGCAGGGTATTTGTAGTCTGCGCCCAGATCGAGCAGGAGATCGCGGAGCTGGATGATGAAGAAAAGAAAATGTTTTTGGAAGATTTAGGTTTAGAAGAGTCAGGATTGGAAAAACTAATAAAAGCAAGCTACAATCTGCTGGGGCTGATCAGCTATCTGACGGCGGGAGAGCCGGAGGTGCGCGCATGGACCATTAAAAAAGGGACCAAGGCGCCTCAGGCGGCAGGGAAGATCCATTCGGACTTCGAACGCGGATTTATCCGTGCGGAGATCGTGAGCTATGACGACCTGATGGCCTGCGGGACCCATGCGGCCGCAAAGGAAAAGGGACTGGTCAGGCTGGAAGGTAAGGAGTATGTGGTACAGGACGGGGATATCATCCTGTTCCGGTTTAACGTATGAGGACTCTGCCATTTCGGTACCGTGCATGACACTGCACGGTGTCCCGGCCGTATCTGTTCCGCATATTTACAGATGGACCGGCTTATGAAGCATCGGGTGATTTTTTGGAAGGAGTATACGAAGTATGCATGAGAGTATCGCTTTCCCGAATCTGGGAATCGAATTTGAGCATGTGGGAAAATCCATTTCGGTCTTTGGCTTTGAGATCGCATATTATGGGATGATCATCGGCCTGGCAATTTTGATCGGCTTTGCGATTGCCACCGCGGAGGCGAAGCGGACCCGGCAGAATCCCGAGGATTATATGGACATGGGGCTGATCGGCGTGATCTGCGGGATCGCGGGGGCCAGGATCTATTACATCATATTTTCCTGGGAGATGTACAAGGACGACCTGCTCAGCGTATTCAACCTGCGGGAGGGCGGCCTGGCGATCTACGGAGGCATCATCGGTGCCATCCTTTCCGTACTGGTCTGCGCGAAAGTAAAGCGGCTTTCGGCGCCTCAGATCCTGGACACGGTTGCCATGGCGCTGGTGAACGGGCAGATGCTTGGACGCTGGGGGAATTTTTTCAACCGGGAGGTGTTCGGGGGCTATACCGACTCCCTGTTTGCCATGCGGCTTCCTTTGGACGCGGTGCGCAGCAGGGATGTGACAGAGGAAATGCGCCAGTATATGGATGTCATTGACGGAGTCAGCTATATCCAGGCGCATCCCACATTCTTATATGAATCGCTGTGGTGCTGCGGGGTGCTGCTCTTCCTGTTCTTTTACCGGAAGCATAAAAAATACGAGGGCGAGCTGTTCCTGCTCTACCTTTTCGGTTATGGATTGGGCCGGGTCTGGATCGAGGGCATCCGGACAGACCAGCTGTTCCTGCCCGGCACCACATTACCGGTCTCCCAGGTCCTGGCCGCCGGAATGGTCGTGGTGACAGGCGCGTTGCTCTTGTACCTGCGGAAGCACCATAAGCGGCTTCCGCTCCTCAGAGCACACATGGACTACAAGCCAATGCCCCCCAAGATCGAAGGAAACAAAAAACCCCGCTCCAGGGATCGGCTGTTTAAAAATATGGAATAAGATTCAGAACAGCAGCAAGAGAAAGAAAAGGTCTGCGCAAGTTTACTTGCAGCAGATTTTTTCTTTCTCTTGCTATTGGGCGGAACGCCCACCAGCCACAGACAGGAGCTGCGCAAGCAGCATATAGTCTGCGGAGCAGACGGGTCTGTGGCGTGCTGTTCGTCCGGCCAGATGCAATCTTACTTTACTACAGGCGGCCAGCGCAAGTTTACTTGCAGCAGGCTTTTTTTCTATTTCTGCTGTTCTTCTGGAATAAATAATATATTCAGTTTGACAAGTATATCGAAGTGCGATATACTATATAGCAGTTCGATACATCGCAGTAAAATGGAAAGGAGGATCGTGAGAGTGAACCAGCATATAAAGAAAGTCTATGTTCCCATGACGGAAACAGCCTTTTATATTTTACGTTGCCTGAAACAGCCGAATCATGGCTATGGGATCATCCGGACCGTTGAAAAGCTGACAGACGGCGAGATACGGCTTGCTCCCGGTACCATGTACGGAAGCTTATCAAAAATGGAAAAGGACGGTCTGATTCAATTTATCCGGGAAGAGGATAAACGAAAAATCTATCAGATCACCGATTTGGGATCAGAGGTGCTGCAGATCGAATTGAGACGTATTGAACGTTTGTATCGGATCGCACAGGAGGAAATGTAAGTGGACACAAAAAAAGCATTCAGATTTTTTACATTGTTTGAATACGAAAAAGAACAGGAGTATCTTCGGGAAATGCACCGATCCGGTTGGAAATTTGTCAGAGTATCAGGTTTTGGTATCTATCATTTTGAAAAATGTACTCCCGAAGATATGATTTATCAGATTGATTATAATCAAGACGGCATTGCGCATAAAGACGAGTATGTGAAGATGTTTGGCGACTGCGGCTGGGAATATCTGCAGGATTATGTGGGGTATAGCTATTTCCGAAAACCCGCATCAGAAGCAGCAGGAACAGAAGAAATCTTTTGCGACAGCGATTCCAGATTTCAGATGCTGGAACGTGTATGCAAGGGCAGAATGCTTCCGATGCTCCTGTTGTTTTCCTGTGTTTTTTTCTTGCAGTTTATGACCAGAAAATTCCGCGGGAGCAATATTCTCACGATCGTGTTCGTCGTGCTGTTCTGTATTTACAGTCCGATTTTAGTCATGTTTGCTCTGCAGTACTGGAAATTAAAGCGAAGAAAATAGAAGAAGAGCCGGTTTCTTGGAAGGAATCTTTCAGAGAAGCGGATGGATGGGAAGCTGACGAGGGGGCGGCAAGGCTGATCGGTGATTAAAAAAGAATTGGAGGAATTATGATGAACCGTTTTCAGAAAATTTACAGTCAGGGTACCATTGAGGTGGTTGAGATCTGGGTTGACGCAGAAACAGGGGTAAATTATGTGTTTCGCAGAAGCGGAAACGCAGGGGGATTTACACCTCTGCTGGATCAGGAGGGAAAACCGGTTGTGACGTACCAAAAGCCGGGAGCTGTGCAAAAATAACTTGCTTTTTTGCAGTCTTGAATAGCAATCCTAACATAGGATTGAAAACGTCTTGTAACAGGCTCCGCTTTTGTATATAATAATATCGAAGTGATCTGCTGATGAAAGGAACCTGTAATGCTTTCCATTTTTTATGGAGATATGCCGGAGGCGGTTTACAATCCGGTGATTTATTTTAAAAATACGTATACAGATGAGTGGATTATGGATGAACTGTCCCGAAAAATGATCCAGGATGTAGACCGTTCGACAGTTCTTGGACCGCGGGTGATCGACAGCCCTGTTTTAGGAGGAATTTCTCTGCGGGAACTGTCCAGAGGGGTAAAAACATTGATTTCAATTTATAAAGTACCGGAGAAGATTTTTAATGCATCCGCATGCGGGGATAACTGTGCAAAATGGATTCTGAAAATTGGCGAATTTATTCATAGATGAGGACAATGCGTTTCTGCCGACCAGGGAATTTGCAGAGGCGGTCCGGGAATCCGATAATTATTATGTGATCGTAACAAGAGAAGGGCTTCCCAATCTGCCTTACAGCGTGGAGGAAATCTATGGGATCCGTGAATCCGGGAAATATGCATCGTTGAAGCAGACGTATAACGAATTGTTTCATATCTATGGGAAAACGGATTATTGACAGAGAATCCGGAGGAATTTATAGACAGCAAAGAATATTTCAGCTGGGAGAGGTTTTTTACAGCATTGCTTATAGAAATGACAAAAAATACGTATTTGCAATATTCAAAAAAGAAGTTAAATGAAGTATATTTGCAGGAAGAGATTGCCTCAAAAATTATCCGGAAGATGACAGGCATTGAACTGCAGTGACTCTGATAACAGCAGATCCGACGCGTTATTCTCAATGGCACAGGCGAAATAGACATAGGGAGCTGCCCATAGGGCAGCTTCTTTTACAGCGGAGTATAGGAGGAAAATACAAAGTGAAAATATTTATTGTTGAAGACGAAGCAGAGATCCGCAGAGAACTGTCCGTTCTGTTGCAGAAATATGGTTATGCCTGCGAAAGCAGCACTGATTTTGCACGTATCACAGATCATATTTTGAAAGCGGAAGCAGACCTGGTGCTGCTGGATATCAATCTGCCATGCCAGGACGGTTATACCATATGCCGTGAGATCCGGGAGAAGTCGGATATCCCGATCATCGTCCTGACGAGCAGAAATACGGACCTGGATGAACTGATGAGCCTGAATATCGGCGCGGACGATTTTATATCAAAGCCTTATCACGCGCAGGTACTGACCGCGCGTATCCAGAAGCTGTTAAAAAGAACTTATGAAGCGCAGGCGAATGCAGTCCTGACTCATAAAGGGCTGACGCTCAATCTCTTAAAGGCTGCTGCGGCTTATGGAGATCAGGAGATCGACCTGACGAAAAATGAACTTGGGATCTTGCGCCTGCTGATCGTAAACAAAGGGAATGTGATCCCGCGCGACGCGATCATAGATGAATTATGGCAGAGCGAGGAATTTATAGATGAAAACACGCTGAATGTCAATATTGTGCGCCTGCGTAAAAAATTATCGGAGATCGGGGCGCCCGATTATCTGGAAACAAAACGCGGACTGGGGTACAGGGTATGAAACGGACCGATTATATTTTGGACCGTATGTTTTCCATTGTCATGTTTTTGACAGCAGTTCTTTTTTCTGCGGGGCTTCTTTGGCTGACGGGGCTGCGTTATGAATTTATCCTCTATATCGAAATCCTATTCGGGGGTTCTTTTCTTGCGGCGCTGCTTTGGGATTACGCTAGAAAAAGGAAATATTACCGCAGGCTCATGGCTTTATTTGACGGGCTTGACGACAAGACGTTATTGGCGGAGCTTGCAGACAAGCCGGGATTTCTAGACGGAAAATTGCTGTACCAGATCCTGCGCCTGTCGGATAAATACATGAATGACAAGCTGGCAGAAGCGCAGGCCGCTAACCAGGAGTACCGGGAATACATCGAAATGTGGGTGCATGAGGTCAAAACGCCCATCACCTCTGCCCATCTGATCATTGAAAATGACAAAAATATTTCTACCATCCGCATCGATGATGAATTGAATAAAATAGACCATTTTGTAGAGCAGGCCCTTTTCTATGCGAGGAGTACCGTTTTGGAAAAAGATTTTAAGATCGAAAAGACAACGATGAAAACCCTGGTACTGGAAGCGCTGAAAAGCGATTCCAAGCAGATCATCGGAGTCCGCGGCAGACCTGTATTTGTCAATCTGGATATTCCCGTATTTGCAGACCGGAAATGGTGCGTATTCATTCTAGGACAGATCATAGCCAATTCTGTGAAATACGCGAAAGGAGATCTGATCCTTACTTTTGAGGGCAGCACGTTTGAGAATGGGTGCAGCCTTTTGATCTCGGATAATGGGATCGGCATCGCCGAAGCAGATCTTCCGCGGATCTTTGACAAAGGATTTACCGGGGAAAACGGACGGAACATCAGAAAGTCAACAGGCATTGGGTTATATTTATGCCGGAAATTATGCCGGAAAATGAATATGGAAATATCCGCGGCAGGCAGCTCCGAACACGGGACAACCATGAAGATCATATTTCCTTACAATTTGGTAATGTAAATGTAATCTAATCGAATGGCACATTTTCCTTTCCGAATGTACAATGAGCCTGACCAAATAAATATATTGTAGTAGGAGGAGCAAAATAATGAACACCCCGATCTTAGAGGTTTGTGACATTCAAAAGTATTACGGAAACAAAGGAAACATTACCAAAGCGGTGAATCGGATTTCCCTGTCTGTCGGCAAAGGGGAATTTGTCGGTATCATGGGGGCTTCCGGCAGCGGAAAAACCACCCTGCTCAACTGTATTTCCACGATTGATACCGTAACCAGCGGAAAAATCCTGGTTGAGGGAAAAGACATTACGGCTCTGCGTGGAAAACAGCTGTCGGCTTTTCGGCGGAAAAAGCTGGGCTTTATCTTTCAGGATTTTAATCTGCTTGATACATTGACCGCCTATGAAAATATTTCCCTTGCCCTGTCCATTTCCGGCATAAAGGCAAAAGAGATCGATCAGAGGGTACAGGGGATCGCAGAAGCATTGAACATCACGGAGGTCCTGGAAAACTATCCCTATCAGATGTCCGGCGGACAGCAGCAGCGTGTAGCCGCCGCCCGCGCAATGGTAACCGATCCCGCCCTTGTTCTGGCGGACGAACCGACCGGCGCGCTGGACTCCCGTTCTTCCCGTATGCTTCTGGCTATGCTGGAAGAACTGAACCAGAAGCTTTCCGCGACGATCCTCATGGTAACGCACGATCCTTTCACAGCCAGTTACTGCCGCCGGATCCTTTTTATTAAGGACGGGAAGATTTTCAATGAAATTCACCGCGGGACAGGATCACGGAAAGATTTTTTTGAAGAGATCATGGAGGTCGTTTCTGTGTTGGGAGGTGAAACCAGTGACAGAGGGTAAATTGATCCTTCGCAATGTGCGGAAAAATATAGAGGACTATCTGATTTATTTCCTGACGCTGATGATTTCAGTGAGCATGTTTTATGCATTCAATTCCATTCAGTCCCAGCCCGCATTCCGAGATCTGGACGCGACAAAGCAATTGCTCTCCGATCAGCTGGGGATCCTGCTTTCTGCATTATCGGTGGTAGTGGCTGTTGTGCTTGCATTCCTGATCCTGTATGCAAATCAGTTTTTATTAAAACGCAGGAAAAAGGAATTGGGGATCTATACACTGTTAGGAATGGAAAAAAGGAAAATATCACGGATCTTTGCAGGGGAAACGTTGTGCGTGGGGGTTCTGTCACTTTTGTTTGGGCTGCTGTCAGGGCTGCTGCTGTCACAGGGTCTTTCCATCGTTTCCCTGCGCCTGTTCGCCATCGATATGAGCCAGTTTCAGGTTGTTTTTTCCATGAGCGCTCTGAAAAAGACAATCGGCTGTTTTGCATTGATCTTTCTCATCGTCATGCTTTTGAACGTGCGCACGGTTTCTTCGGTCAAACTGATCGACCTTCTGACCGCCGGACGGAAGAATGAAGTCCTGGTATTAAAGAACAAAGCAGCACAAATATTTTTGGCGGTGCTTTCCGTTCTGTGCATCGTATCTTCCGGTCTGCTCATCCAGCATTACGGCATACTTCCCAGCCGCGAAAATGCATGGTTCCAGATTGCGGCAGTCCTGTTGGCGGCGGGAACCGTCCTGTTCTTCTTTTCCGTATCGGCAGTATTGCTTACGGCGATACAGGCAAATAAAAATCTATATCTGAAAGGGCTGAATACCTTTTTAAGCCGGCAGATCGGAAGTAAAATAAAGACCGATTTTCTAACAATGAGCGTCGTATGCGGTCTGCTCACGATTTCAATCTGCGGGATATCCGTGGGGATCAGCTCAGCCCTCACCATGAATGAAACGTCCAAGGCCGCGCTTCCTTACGATCTGAATGTGTTTGCTGATGCTGACACGACGGGGGAAACAGACATTGCGGCATATCTGAGATCCAGGGACGTGGATCTGGGGAACTATGCGGACTGTACAGCGCAGATCAGCCTTTATGAAGCAGAGATCACCTATGGAGATCTGTTTGAGGGGCAGGACGTAAGCTTATGGCGCATCGACAGTGCCGCTCCCAAAGCAGGAGTCGGAGTCGTCTCCATTTCCGATTTTAACCGGGCATTGGCGGTGCAGGAGAAACCGCCTGTAAGCCTTGCGGATCATGAATTTCTCCTGAACTGCAATTACAAAGGGACGCTGCCATACATGGATACGTTCCTGCAGTCCTGCGCGGAACTGGACTTGAATGGAACGATCCTGCAGCCGGGCAGGAAGACGCTGCTTGGGGAAACCATTTGGATGACCTCGGTAGGCAACAACGACAGGGGGACTTTGATCGTTCCGGATCCAGTCGCGGCGTCATTAGCAAAGGACATGAACATTTTGCTGGTGCAGTATCAGCCCGGCATCAACACGGATGAAGTGCTGCAGAAAATGATCCCGATCGGGCTGGAATGGGAAACACTCGGGTATCGGTATACCGAAAAAATCATGCTGAGCAGTATGTACTATGGCTCCTGCGCGCTGCTGGTATTTTTATGCTGCTATATCGGGCTGGTGTTTCTGCTGATCTGCGCCGCTCTGCTGTCCTTGAAGCAGCTCACGGAAACCGCGGATAACGTATACCGATACGGACTGCTGCAAAAGCTGGGAACAGACCGCGGGTTACTTTCGGGGGCGTTGTTTTGGCAGGTGGCAATCTTTTTTATCGCGCCGCTTCTGCCTGCGGGAATCTTTTCTGCTTTTGGGATCGGAAAGATCACGGCGATCGCGGAAGAATTTCTAAATATGCACATTTCTGCGAATCTGGGTGTCACGGTATGGATGTTCCTGATCGTGTATGGCGGATATTTCATGGCCACCTATCTGTCATGCAGGCAGATGGTTATGGAAAAACAAAGGGAAGAATTGGAGATTTAGGCTATGACGGAAAATGTAAACGGGAGTATTTTACCAGCCATGCGGGGTAGTCATTCATGAAGATGGGAGTGTCACCTATATCGGAGGCTGCAGTGATTCCCCGGAGCGTGTGGCGGAAGTGAATGCGATCAATAAAGCGAAGCGTGAAAAAGAAGCGGCGCGGCAAAAAGCATGTATGAAGCGCAGCCGGGAGGCAGCGGCGGAACGGAGAGCGCAGATGGAAATGGCTTACATGAAGCAGGCAATCTGGGAGGAGGGATTTGAATGCGTATAGGAAGTAACAGCCAGGGCGCCCGGCTGGACGCATGGCAGGCCGATTCCCGCAGGGGTTCTGGATGAAATTTTTTCGGATAGGAGCATTACATCAATGGTATCGGGCAAACCTGGTACAGCAGAAGGACTGGATGTGAAAATTTGATGAATCTCCGGTTGTGAATAGAAAAAAACAAATACCCCGCTGCCTGCAGCGGGGAGCACTTTATCCTTTTTTCGTAACCGGAATCCACACCTCATATTGTGCATTTTCCGGATCTGCATTCAGATATACTTCGATATCCGGCGCATTGGCATATTCATACCCGGAAGTTGGGAGCCATTCGGTAACGATCCTCTGCTCCAACTCCTGAATCGACTGGTTTGTGCCGGACCCGGTAAAGATTGCCCAGGTAGATGCGGGAACGATATATTCTTCGTATTCCCCGCATTCCTTCGTGGTAGACACCGCGATAAAATATTTCCACTGTTCCGCTTCCTCATTACAGGCGCTGACACCCAGAAGGCCCATGGGAGGCGTATCCATCATCCCGGCCAGCTTCGGTATGGTGCCGTCGGCCGCTGCCTTCTGCCACAGATCAGGAACGATCATAAAATTGTTTTCCAATTCCTTTTGAAGCGGCGCCGAGAGACCGACGATCCGGAAGCTGTCTTTGGTTTCAATCCGATAATTCATTTCTTCCACTCCTTTTACTGAAATCGTAAATGTAATGGGCGGATAGGATTTTATAGAAACACCCTCATTCCTTACGGCCGACGGCGCAATTCCATGAATCCCCTGAAAGGCCCTGTTAAAAGCAGTCGGGGAGCTGTAGCCGTACTTCTGCGCAATGTCCAGGATCTTAGCGTCTCCACCCTGCAGGTCCGCCGCAGCCAAAGACATCCGCCGCCTTCGGAGATACTCCGCCAGCGACACCCCGGCCATATAGGTAAACATCCTCTGAAAATGATACGCGGAACAGCAGGCGATCCGGCCCAGTTCCTTATGGTCGATCTCACCCGTCAGGTGCTCCTCAATATAACGCATACTCTCGTTTAATCGTTCCACCCACTCCATAATGTAATTCCTCCGTTTAGTTTCTGTATTGGATATCCATGATTACGATTATATCGCTTTTTCCCGAAAATGTCCTCTCTATTCTTGCACAAAAAAGTGAAAACCATCATAAATTTACTCCCTGGCCAGCGGCCTGAATTTCAAAAATGCAATTCTCCATTGTTTTTATATACGTTTTTTTGTATAATCTTTATATGAAGATGCTTGCTGGAGGTGATAGATATGGAAAAATTAAAAGTTTACCTGGATACCTCGGTTATCAGCCATTTACTTCAGGAGGATGTATCTGAAAAAATGGCTGATACCAGGCAATTGTGGGAAATGTTTCGCGCAGGAAAGTATGAAGTCTATCTTTCTACTGTAACGCTTGAAGAACTAAAAGGGTGTTCAGAGCCAAAGCAGAGCCTGCTTTTCGATTACTTAGGGTGCATTGACTATACTTTGGTTCAGATTGATGATGATATTGCAGATATTGCAAAGCAGATTATCGAAATGGGTATCCTTACAAAGAAAAGCTATGACGATTGTCAGCATATAGGAGCCGCTATTGTTAGTGAATGCGACTGTATTATATCATGGAATTTTAAACATATTGTAAATATTAAGACCATAAGGGGAATACGGGCAATCACTAACCTGCAAGGCCATAAACCGATTGAGATTCTAAATCCATCTGTGTTATTAGAAAGTGAGGAATAATTATGGATAGGCCTGTTCTAAGTCCCGATTTTACCATTGAAGATATTCACAAATTAAGAGAATATAACTACTATCAGACAAAAGATATGAGCCAACAGGAGCGCATCGACTATTATAATACGCGTGGAATAGAAGTCCACAAAGAGATACAAGCCAGAAAAATACAAAAAATTTCCAGCTGTGCGGTTGGATGATCCAAGAATCATCCAACCGCACAACTCATAATGGGGCTACCGGGAAATGACTGATTTTGCAAGTCCTCTCTATTCTTGCGCAAAAAAGTGAAAACGATAGTATTGTTCCAGCGCCGCCATCTGTCTCTGCTCCTGATACAGCTTTTGACTTTCGGTCCGCCGTTCCCAGAAGCTGTTTTTTGATTTTTCCCGGAACAGATTTTCACCGTTCCCGTTCTGATAGCCTGGGAACCAGCTGCAGGCATTGCATTCTTCCTTTGTGGCTCCATAATGGATCACCGCATAGGCGCCTCCGCAGATGCCCGCCCAGGGATCCGGCTGCGCCCAGCCGGTTTTCAGGTCATCCAGTACCCATGCCTCGTATTCCGGGTCATGTTTCATGGCCTCAAAGCCGGCCTCCGTGATCTGGATGGAAATTGATTCCAGAGCACGGGAAGGATGGCGCGGGATTCGGGAAATCTGGTCATGTAGATACTGCTTATATTCCTCCATGGTCATGGTCTCCCTGGAAATGGCTTCCGTACAGGAGATTTGCGTGCCGGGGGCGGTCTGCTGCGCGGCGGTATAGAGACTGCCGGGGAGCAGACCGGATCCCCCGTAGATTCCATGGAACAATCCTGCATTTCCATAAGGCAATGGGGAAATTCCGGAAGCTGTGTCCGGAGCGGCATTTGACAGCATATTCAGAAATTTTGCCGGCTGTGTCAGGTTTTTGGCGATTTCATAACCGCTTTGCAGCAGGCTGTTGTATGACCCTGTCATATCGTTGAGATTCCATATATTGTTCATTGATTGTCTCCTTTCATAGTGTGATCGCGGAGGTTTTCCTCCATCCGGGACAGATATTGTTCCAGTTCCGCGGCATCCTTTTTTTGCGCAAGCCCTTTGAGATTGGTTATGTGATTTCGTATGTCATGCCGCAGCTGCCGGATTCCCAAATACATCTGTTCGGATTCGGCCATCTGTTTCTGCATGGCCTGGATCTGCAGCTCTGCGGCAAAGTGGGCTCTGCGTTCTTCCCGCAGAACCGCCATCTCCTGGCAGGAGAGGACGGCGGCCAGGGTGCCGGCGTAGAACAGGGCAGCTCCGCAGGGCACCAGCACGACAAAGGACGGATATTGTTCATAAACCTGAAAGGGCACCCCGTCTTTTACATGGAAGAGCATGGCATAGATCAGGCTGGTGAACAGGATCCCCACAACCGGGATCAGGCAAAGATAGATCGGCGCCTTCCCGCAAAGCAGAAGCGGCGCGCTCCTCAGCCTGCGTCCCATGAGATACAGCAGGAAAAAGAACAGGGCGAACTGGAGCAGGGCAGTGGCGGTATAATTGACTGCCGTTCCATACAGGATCGCATCCAGCTCTTTCTTGACCACCACAAAGCGCTCGTTGACGATAAAGTACAGACTCTCGGCAGTCAGCCGGCTTAAGCCCCGGATGCTGAAAAAGAGGATTGCCAGAAAAAAGGCGGTCTTTCTCTCCATTTCAAGTATATGATGGATTGCCGGCAGAAGAAGGATCACGGCTGTCATGCACTGCCAGTTGTAAATGGGCACGGCAATCCCCGCAAAATATACGGCGCAGTAAATGATAAAAATGAGGAGCATTTTCTCAAAAGGGCGCTGGGATTTTTTCGATGCGGTTCCGCCGAAAAAAGGGGAGAAAAAAGCGGCCATGCTGCCTCCGTACAGTATGGTTTCCATGACCGCTGTTATGTTCTCAAATGCCAGGAATGCTGCTTCGTTCATGCGATCTGCTTACCCCCATACAAGCTTTCTGGTATGCTCCAGGACAGATTCTGTAGAATTTCCGCCCAAGGTCGGACCGAAAATCTCCTGCAGGCGGTTTCCCTTCATCATTTCGGCGAGCTGCGCCTTTGCCGCCTGTGAGGAATTGTAGTCAGCCAATCCTGCGGACAGGGAACCGCTGCTGCTCAGGCTGTCCATCAAAGAGCCGATCCCGCCCAGGTCGGGCAGCAGGGAGCCTGCTCCTGAGAAGGAGGAGAAAAGACTGTCTGCTCCCGCAGATGATGGACTGCCGGATGACAGACCGGCGATCCGAAGCCGGTGCTGAAGCTGTTTTTCTGTGATCAGGCTCATATAATACGCATGCCGGGCCTTGCGGATCTCCCACCAGTCCTCCTCGTCGCCGGAGCTGCTCCTGGTGATTCTGGGCTGACTGGAGGAGACCGCATTGACAATGCAGCCGTCCTCGCCGATGGCAACGGCCTGGGACATCCCGGCAGCAGAGCCGGGCAGGATGGCTTCGTTCCTCACCGCGTCAAAGGTAAACCAGGTATCGATCCGCTCCAGGATCTCTTTGGCGTACTCCGGATCCTCTTCCATGCGGGCCTGCACTTTTGGGTGGATGACCACGGCCTTGCTGCCGGGAGGTACTGCGCCCAGGGCGCGGATCTCCCTGGAAGCCTCAAACGGGGTATAGGGCGGATTTGGGCCGGAGGGCTTCCAGTTTTCTATGGCATCGGTGTCGATCTGATCCTGGTAGAGCAGGTAATGGGGATAATCATTCCGGGTTTTCCAGTAGCTGGAACCGGCGTCAAACACATGATATTTGATTCCGGGATATTTTGCCTTGAGCATCTCTTCCAGAGTGGGAGGCTGGATGGACGCGGTCTCTCCCGCATGAAGCCCGGAGGCGGAGGAAACCATGCTGCTCCGATAAGTCTCTATGGAAGTGATGGCCGTACCGGCGGCGCCCCTCAAATAATTGCTCCCGGCATTTGCGCCTGTATGAACGCCATATTCTGTACCGGCAGGACCGGCCTGCCCTGTCCGTGCCGCAAGAGCCTGAAAGCTCACGGAAGCGGATTCCTTCCGGCCGGTACTCCTTTTCCCTGCGGTCTGACTGTAGATTTCCCTGCTTCTGTAATCTGTCTGTATTGTGTGATTCATAAATGACTGCTCCTTTCCTGTAATAAAATAGTGATATGAAAAATCTGCTCCTCCGTCCGGATCTCCAGATCCCCCTGGTACTTTGCGGCCTCCTGCCTCACGCTGGAAAGGCCGATGCCGTGAAGGCGGCTGTCTCTCTGCTTGGTGGAAACCGGAAGGCCGGAGACGGGATCCATGACGATCCGCCCCTGATAAGGATTTTCCGCCTGGATCAAATAGAAACGCTTTCGCTGCTTTCCGGTGAGCCGGATATATCGGCGCGCAGGCGGCACCTGTGCACAGGCTTCCAGTGCATTTTCCAGGAGATTGTGGAGAATGATCCCCAGATCATAAGCTTCGTACCGACCGGATGCGGGATAGTGAAAATCTGCTTCCAGGGAGATCCCCGCGCGCAGTGCCTGCCGGCGCTTCTCATTCAGGACCACATCCGTTACCGCATTTCCTGTCCGGACGGCCGGATCGGGGATGCGCAGATCCTGGTCGGTCTGCCGGAGATACTGTCCGATCTCTTCATAGTTGCCATTGTGTGCCAGCTCCCGGATATGGCGCAGGTGATCCAGCATTTCCCGCCGCATCTGTTCCATGCTTTCCGAGAGTGCCTTCTGTTCTTCCGCCCTTTTTTGGAGCGCGTTCAAATGCTGCTCATTCACAAAGCAGGCTTCATTTTCCGTCTGCAGGGACAGCATTTCCTGGTGAAAAGCGATGGTGAACCAGGTCCCGGCGTAAAACAGGGCGGCGATCAGGGGGATGATCCCGAGAAATACCGGGTGCTGTTCGTACAGCCGGAGATATACGCCGTCCTTGATCATCCCGAGAAGCCTTACGATGATCCCTCCGGATAAGATGCCGGTCATTGGGATCAGACACAAAAAATACAGCTCCCTCCTGCGGAGCAGAAATGTTTTTTGAAGGAGCCTGCGCCTGAGAGCATACAGCATCACAGCAAACAGCGCAAACCGCAGCAGGGATACAAGTGTAAAAACTGCGGCGGCCCGAAGCAGGATCAGCTCCGGTTTCGCGTCGAGCCGGAACAGCGCATGACCGGACAGATAATCCAGGCTTTCTATGATCAGTGCGCTGCTCGTTCTGGTGCTGAAAAAAAGGACTGTCAGCAAAAACAGCAGAGACCGGTCCGCGCGCAGGATACCGGACAGAGACAGAAGGCCAGCGCCGATCAAAATAACACACGCAATCTGCGGTACCGGGGTAGCGGCGCACAGAAGATAGGCAGAGCTGTAGATCAGGAAGAGGATTCCGGCATGCGGCCGCCTTAGGCGCAAGCTTCGCGGGCGAAACGCCTGTGTTGTATCTGTCAGAAACGGATGGAAAAAAGCGGTAAAGCACCCTGCGTGCAGCAGCACAGTGACCAGGACAGCGGCCTTGTAGAAAAAATGAAATTCTCTTTCACTCATCCGCAAGCCTCCCTTTTACAAAACGCAGATAAGCTTTTACAAAGTCTGCGTATTTATACCTGGAGATCAAAAGCCTTTCCCCGTTGGTCAGTTCCACTTCGGTCCTGCTATAGGAATCCACATAGGACAGATTGATCAGATACCCTTTGTGGATGCGGAAGAACTGGTCTGTCAGCTCATCTTCCAGCTCCCCGATCCTGGCATAATAGGAAAACAGTCCTTCCTTCAAATGCAGGATCACCTTGTGGTTGCGGCTCTCGATATAATAAATGCTGTCCAGAGGAACGGTCTTGTTCCGGTGGGCAGACTGGATGAGGAGAGAACGGGTATCCGGCTGCCGGGACTGTTTTGCAAGGATCCGCTCCACGGCCCGGGCAAATACCTCCGAAAAGCGCTGCTCATCCACAGGCTTGAGCAGGTACTGGAAGGCGTCTACGTCAAATGCGTCATAGACATATTTTTCATACCCGGTCACAAAAATGATGAGGGGCTGCAAAAATGCGTCCGTGTCCCGGATACGCCGTGCCAGCTCCATGCCGTTCCTGGGAAGGCTCTGCACCGTATGCTCGGATTCTGCTTCACGGAATCCGTCTGGCTCCTGGGGCATTTCAATATCCAGAAAGAGAAGGTCGGTCCCTGCCCCGCGCGAAAGATATTCTCTGAGAGACGCATACTCCGCGACTTCGGTCTCATGGGAGACGCGCTGCTTTTGTATCAGCGCGGCCAGATAATGTCTTATATTCGGTTCGTCATCACAAATCGCTATTTTGATCATAGGAAATCCTTTGTCTGCTGCAGTCGGTTTCGGCAGCCGGGATGATAGTATTTACTTTTGACCGGAAAATTTATTCCTTGATTTATATATCGTAAGAAACAGGCATTTTAAAAAGTCCTGCGGCGTAACTGGCAGATCTGACGGCGTGAAGAACAAAAGTTACAGTTCACGGCCCAACCGGCCGCGAACAGTAACGAACAAAAGCAATTGCATTCAAGAACCTGTCTGTAATTTGTTGCGGAACCCCGGCCGCTGTGATACACTAAATGAAAATGTCAACAAAGGAGAATGATGGAATGAGAGAGAAGCTGTTTTCAGATAAAATATTTCTAAGGAAGCTGTGGGAACTGGCCCTGCCGATCGCGTTTCAGAACCTGATGCTCGCGTCGGTTGCGGCGGCCGACGCGCTGATGCTGGGGCGGGTGACCCAGGATTCCATGGCGGCGGTCTCACTGGCCACGCAGATCCAGTTTATCCAGAACATGATCCTGTCGGCCATCATTTCGCCCATCGTCATCCTAGGGGCGCAGTATTGGGGAAAGAAAGATACAAGGACCGTGAACGATATCTTCTGCATCGGGCTGCGGCTGTGCGTCGGCGTGTCCCTGCTCTTTTTTATCGGATGCGTCATATTTCCACGATATCTGATGCTGATCTTTACCAATGAAGAGGCGCTGATCCTGATCGGGGTCCGCTACTTGAAAGTGGCCGGATGGTCTTACCTGCTCACCGGCATTTCCCAGTGCTACCTGGCCATCATGAAGGTCAGTGATCATGCGGCCCAGACCGCGGTTGTCAGTACCGGCGCGGTGCTCATCAATATCGTACTCAACGCAGTATTGATCTTCGGACTTTTCGGAGCTCCGACGATGGAAGTCCAGGGCGCGGCGGCGGCTACCCTGATCTCCAGGATCATCGAATTGGCGTGGGTGGTTGTATTTTCTTATAAAAAAGGGTATATCCATCCGGACTGGAGCCGGCTTTTCAAAAGAAACCGCCTGCTTTTCGGTGACTTTCAGAGATGTGCGCTGCCGATCCTGGGAGCCTGCCTGTTCTGGGGCGTTGGCTTCACATCCTATTCCGCGTTTATGGGGCACCTCGGAACAGACGCGGCGGCGGCCAACTCCATCGCCGCGGTCGTGCGTGATCTGGTATGCTGTATGTGCAACGGCCTTGCAAGCGGCGGAGGGATCCTTGTGGGAAATGAGCTGGGCGCCGGACATCTGGACCGGGGAAAGCTGTACGGTGACCGTCTCGTGAAGATCGCGTTTTTGACAGGCTTTGTGTCCACTGCGATCATGCTTGCGGTGACTCCCTTTGTCACCGGATTTGTAAAAATGACGGATCAGGCGGAGCGTCATCTGATCGCCATGATGGTCATTATGGCATTTTACATGATCGGACGGACCGTCAATACGATCATCATTAACGGGATCTTTGCGGCCGGCGGGGATACGCTGTTTGATATGTACAGTCTGGCGGTCTGCATGTGGGGGATCGCCATTCCGCTTGCGGTAGCCGGAACCTTTTTCCTGAACTGGCCGGTGCCGGTGGTGTACGCATGCACCTGTCTGGATGAGGTGGGGAAGATTCCATGGGTGATGTATCATTACCGGAAGTACATCTGGGTGAAGGATCTGACGAGGGAACTGTAGGAAAATAACTTAGACATCTTGATCTGTCTATTTCTCTGGCTGAACATCCGAAGAAATATCCTGCGTAATCTGCACATTACAAGTTATTCTTCTGCAGTTCCTTACAACATTTGCCGTTAAGCCGATATTTATGATAGAGGATTATGCAGCATTGTTTTATGGGATTGCGGTCGTATCTGCGAGGGTACTGAGCAGACACCATCCGGAAATTGAGCGATAAGGAATGAGGGAATCAGATGACAGGTGTAAAAGAAGTAGGCGCGAATCCCACGGCTTCCGCCCCTCCCATGTCGGCTTCCGAAGCAGCGGCGGCAGGCAGGGCGGCAAGGAAAAGCGTGGAGCTGGAGGCAGGCCAGGTGATGGTCGCCCAGGCGGCAAGACAGGCGGCCGAGGCAAAGGAAAACCTGGAAAGGGAGCGTGCGGAGCGGGAAAATGAATATGAGCGGGAGGACCAGAACGAGAAGCGGGACACGTCTGAGCTTTCCAAGCAGAGCAAATGGTTCGGCATAGACGGAAAGCTTCTGGAGAACGGGGATATCAAGTGGGTCCTGGAAATGGAGCAGGAGCTTCTGGAGGCCCTTTTGAAATGGATGCCTTCCGGAAACGGGGATGTCGCAAAGCAGCTTGACGAGCTGTCCCGGCTGTATCTGGCCCTTTTGGAAGCCATCCTGACCCATACGATGGGAGAGGAGCAGGCGGCTCAGATTGCCAGATTGGATGAGATCCTGGCCCAGAAGCTGACCCTTTTGATGGACACAGAGTTAAAGGATCTGATGGATCTGCTGAAAGAGACCGGGCAGACAGAGACTCTGCAGAATGTAAAATCCAGTATCTATAAGCAGACCACCGGAACCTCCATTTCCGCCAGGGCGGCAGACCAGTTTTACGCAAAGGGAAAGCCGTCAGGCGCAGGCAATCTGCGGTATTTCATGCCGGAAACCAAGGGAGGCGGGGTGACGGAGAGGGCCGGGTCAAGGGGCATTTCCACGGCCGCCGCATTTTCCTCCTCCGGGTCGGAGGAAGGGTCGATCTACAAGCTGACGGAGGGGAGAAATGTCCGGCTCAACCAGGCGTTTGACGCCAGCAGAAAATCCGGTGAGATGCAGATGAGCCAACGGAATCAGGCATTGAGCGGCAGCAGGGGAGGAAGCTCTGCGAGTGCCAGCATCGCAGGCGGAAGGAGTGCGTTTACAGGAAATGACCTGGCAAGGGCCAACCGGTTCGCCGCCCATATCAACGGCAGCGGCAATCTGTTAAATCATTCAGGCATCAGCGCGAAGAATGATGAGGTGGTGGGATACCTTGCGGCCATTACCTCCATCAAAGGGGAGATGTTCGCGGCCTCCTCCGGAAGGCAGAACGCAATGAACGTCCCCATGAAGAACGCCCTCAATCAGATGGTGGATTATTACCTGAGCCGCAAAGGGGTGTATAAGGTGTACGATTATACCACCAATGTGTATGACAGGACCCACAGCTCTCAGAGGGCTTTGGAGGAAGGGCTCGAATACGCCTACCGGCTGTTCCAGGAAAAAAAGGAAAGCACGGAGGCACAGAAGCAGGCGGCCTATCTGGAGCAGGCTGGTTTTTTTCAGAATGTGCTGAAAAACCAGAGCATGCAGGCAGACCTGCTGCGGGGAATGCGGCTTCTGGAGGACAATTGGAGGGCGTTCCTGAAATCCATCGGGGAGAACGAGAAAAAAGGAATCGCCCTGAAAATGCAGAAGCACAGCCCATGGGGGATCCTCTTAGAACCGGGAGAGCACCGAAGCCTTTTCCGGGGAAAATCCTCGAAGCTTCTTCTTACAGAAGCGATTGTCGTAGCGGCGCTGATCGTGGTGTATCTGTGCTACCGGATGATTGTGGGGTAGGAAAGGAGCATCAGGTCGTTTCGCAATACTGCAGTATCGTTGCCAGAGCAAGCTGCTGTCCCACAACCATGCTTTTCTTTTCAATCCATTCTTCATAGGTATGGGCGCCGCCGCCGGCAACCGTTCCCAGGGTGACCGCCGGGATTCCGAGGGATAGAGGAACATTGGCGTCGGTAGAACCACTCTGGATATGGGCGGGCTGTCCGGTATAATGCTGGATCAGCCCGCTTTGTCTGCGGATCAGATCCTTCATCTTGTCCTGCGGGAGATCTTCGCTGCTGCATGGCCGGATCCCCAAAAGTGTTGTATCTATTTCTACCTCACTGGATCTGTGTGATTCCAGGATTTCATAGAGCTGCTGTTCCATAGTCTGCAGGGAGTCTTTCTGGTCTGAACGGAATTCATAATACATGCTGGCGCTCTGCGGAATCGTATTTACCGAAGTCCCTCCCTCAAAGCGGCCTACGTTGTATGTGGTTGTTCCTGTTTTGGGAAGAGGCTGCCCATATAACTCCTGAACGATACCGGAAAGAATCTGTATTGCGTTTTCCCGCCCAAAATCATGAAACGAATGGCCGCCGCGGGTCTGGACTTCGATTCTGCACCGGTGGGAGCCGACCGCGGTTTGAAACAGATCCCCCAGATAGAGATCAAACGAAATCATTTCCGCAATATCGGGGTGCTGCTGAAAGATCGTTTTCGAGCCCTTCAAATTCCCCAGCCCCTCCTCGCAGGCATTTGCGGCAAAAAGCAGGCCGTACTTTGTATCCGTCGGCGGATCCATGAGCAGATATTTGACGCACATCAGCAGATTGACCAGATTTGCAGTGTCGTCCCCGATTCCGGGGGCTTTTAAGTATCTTCCCTCTTCCTTCACCGGAATCTGTCCTTTTTCAGGAAACACCACATCCATATGGGCCAGGAAGGCAGCGATCGGTCTGCCGGAAGAACATCGAAAAGGAAAAATGACGTTTCCTGCCTCATCTATGTAAGCATTTTCTGCGCCTTGTCTCTTGAGCCATTCCAGGCAGAATATGGCCCGCTGGTCTTCCTGAAATGTGGGCGCGCCGATCGCGGCCAGCTCCTTTAGCAGCAAAAGAGTTTCTTCCTGATGGCGTATTACAAAATCTTTGAGTTTGGGATATTCTTTGATGTCCAAGGGTGCCTCACTCCTTTCTCCGGCCGTTCGTGGGGGACGGCGGACGACGTTATCAGCTTTTCTGATTATATCACGAAATGGGGGAATTGAGAAATACGAAGATTCAATTTCGATCCGATTCTAAATTATTTGGTTACAGGACACACCTTGACCAGGTGTGTCCTGTAACTTAGACCCGTCATTTTCAATTTTTGAAAACGAAAAGTGGTGAAATGGAAGGCCAAAATTCATATCATGTGTGAGGGCTACGCCCTCACATCTTTCTTTTTGAGATACCAGATACTGCTTCCGGTAAACAGCAGGAAGAATATGCATAGACTGACCAAAAACGGAAGCAGCCCCTGACGCAGGGAATCCTCCGACTTATTGGCGTTCATGCCCAGCAGCATGACGGAATAGGGCCAGTAGATACTGTAGCCCTTATTGCTGATGATGAAGCCCAGAATACTGCCCGCCATAAACTGGTGCAGGGGTTTTTGCTGTGTATAGTGTATTGAGTTTAAAATGATGGAATATAGCTACTTGATACACAAGGCATAGGGAAAAATGTGTATGGAGTAGAGGGGAGAAATGGAATGACTGGCAGGAGGAATGTGATCTCCGGATGCCGGTTTTTTTGTTGGATAGAAAGCATGGACGGAAGGAGGGTATGGTCGTATCAAAATGACAGAAAGGTGAGGTGGTTCGATACGGAAAGAGAGAGGATGAACATGAACAAGGATATTTTCTGGCAGATCATGGAGGAGGCAAAAGAACAGTGTGGAAGGGATCTGGGATGGATGGCGGACTGGCTGGAGCGGCAGCTGCGGGGAATGCAGCCGGAACAGATACTGAAATTCTATGCAATCTTATGCGGATATCAGGAAGCGGCGAACAAATACGGCCTTTGGATCGCTGCAGATCTTCTAAAGGACAACGGCTGCAGTGATGAGCGGTTTCTCTATTTCAGGAACTGGCTGATCGCCCAGGGGAAAGAGAGATATCTGGCCGCATTAAAGGATCCGGATTCACTTGCAGATGCAGGACGGTATGACAATGGTGAGTTTGTGTCCTTAAACTATGTTGGATATAAGGCTTATCAGGAATTGACCGGGCGAGACATTTATCCGGATTGTACATCGGAAATGAGGAAAGAGATGTTGGAAGAAGTGTCCCAGGAGATCCCATGCCATCCGTTGATAGAATACCCTCTGGAAATACCGGACGCGTAGACCGTGTATCCAAGGCTGGGCGCTATATACGCAAAAAGATATGATCTTGAGGGTCTGCGTAAGGATTCCATGTGGAATACTTCGCTGCCGGAGATCAGGGAGCAGAAAAGGTACGGAAACTCCGAACCAAACAACAGAAAAACAGAGATAAGAAGAAAAAAAGAAAGAGGCCGTCCGGGTCACTGCGTATCTAAAGCAGAAAATAACTCTTGAAAGCAAACATAAGTTCTGTTATGATATAGTACAGCATGACAGATAGGGGAAGAGGAATATGAGCAAAACAAGTGTATTTGAAGAATGTCCTGTTTACGAATCGGAGCATTTCCTGCTGAGAAACATGAGGATGGAGGATGCACACGGGCTGTTCCAGTGCTACAGCAATCCGGAGGCCGCAAAGTATTTTAATGGAGACTGCTGTGGCGATGACTTTTATTATACCGATTTTAGGCAGTTTGTGAAATGTATGGAATTCTGGGAGAGCCGATACCGGGAAAAGGATTTTGTCCGTTTTACGGTCGTCCATCAAAGCACAGGGAAGATTGCAGGGATGGCGGAGATCTGCCCCTCTTACAAATATTCGGCGGACGGTGCCTGCATGGGAATCCTGCGGCTTGACCTTCTGCCGGAACATGAGACTAGGGCAGACATCCAGGAATTGCTGGAAGCAGTCCTGGCCCATGTGTATGAAGATTTCCAGATCCGCTCCGTGCTCATGCAAGCGCCGGAGGATGCAAGGATCCGGAGAGAGGTAGTGAAAGGCCTGCACTTTGTTCCAGCCCAGGATGAGTGCAGCATTCCGTTTCAGGATTATTTTATCCGATATTGAGGGCAGATGAATGATATAAAAATGAATACGGAAAAGCAGAGACAGCAGATGCAGTGAGACCGGATCCCTTGTGAAAGGGCTGAATGGCTATGAGGGATTCCACTTATGGAAGGTCAGTGAAACTGGATCTGCTTTTTATTTTTCAATGGAATGGGCTGGGCCAAATATACAGGAATCATGCTGCACTTTGTTAGATCTGCACAGTTTCGGAGCATCCGGTTTGGTAGGTTCTGTGAATGGATTTAAAGGCAGCGGCCCATATCCGGGATGTGCATAGATTCCCTGGAACGATCAAGAGTAAGAAAAAAGACGGATCCGGGGCGGTAAATTCCGGATTTATGGATCCTTCCCGGTCTCTCGGCCCTCGATAAGGTAGTCATAGGAAACATGGAAGATCCGGGAAAAAGCCTGAAGTTCCAGATCTGTGACATAACGCTGGTTTGTTTCAATCCTTTTGATTACATTTTTATCCATGTCATAGCCTGCGAGCTGGAGTCGGCAGGACAGATCCCTTTGGGAATAGTTGTATTGTTTCCGAAGTGCAATTAATTGTTGGCTGATGAGGTTTTTCTCACCGGTCTTAGTTCTTGGTTTTGGCATAAGATTTCCTCCTGACATTGTCTCAGTTTATATAGTTCCTATTGATTTTACCTGTTGAAAGATCAAAACAATGCTGAAAACATGCCAGGCAGGACAGGAGTCTATTTATGGAGGGAAGAAAAGGGATAAGAGAAATCAGTATTAGAAAAGTAGAAATAAGGGAAATTATGCGGCAGGAACACATTACAGGATGCGTCCTGCTTTTTTGCTTTCAGGAGGTGGCAGATTTTGGAGATGAGCGTGTTTGAACTTCTGGCCATCGCCAGGGAGAGCGCAGGCGCAGACTATGTCAAGGGGGACCGGATCCTGTGTGGAAAACGGTATGCCGCGGATACGGAACATATGTTGGAATTCCGGGTCTTGAGCGGCCAGGAACCCCATGTAGTGTTCCCCAGCGGGCTTGCGGTTTATGATTATGAGCCGTACACCACGCAGAATGTCCTGCAGTACAGCGGGAAATATTATGTCTGCGGTACGGGGCGGCAGGCATTAATGAAGGACAAGACCGCCAATGACAATTACTATCTCCTGACCATGGCGGCGCTGGCACAGGAGATCCGGCACCGCAAAGCGGAGAAGCAGCTGGAGGTCGTCCTTGCGGCAGGTCTCCCCCTGTCCGGCTTCGGCAGGGAGAAGCAGGCGTTTTACCATTATCTGCTACGGGACCACCAGCCGTTGTGCTTTCAGTATGACGATGAGAAATACCGGTTATGGATCCGGGACGTGAAGCTATTCCGCCATTGCGCTGCACCCGGAGTTTGTGGACGGGGAGCCATCTGTCCTGCTGGCCGATATCGGGGGCTGGACGGTAGACCTGATGCGGCTGGACAATGCTGTTCCCAACGCGGCCACCTGCCGGAGCCTGGAGCTGGGGGTGATCCGTTGCATGGATGAGGTCAGGGAGCAGATCCGCCGGAGGATGGGGCTGTCCGTAACGGACAGCCAGATCGAGCGTGTCTTAAACGGGAGCACCTGCAGCATGGATGAGACCGCAAAGGAGATGATCTGCCAGCATGGGGGCTCTACACCGAGCGGATTTTGTCCTCCATCCTGGAGGCGGGCTTTGACTTCAAGGCCATCCCGGTGGTGTTCCTGGGAGGCGGCGCTTCCATCATGGAGCGCAATATCAAGCCCCAGGACGGGCTGTGCCGGGGCGTGTTTTTAACCGATGTCCATGCCAATGCAGCCGGGTATGAACGGATTGCCGGGGAGATGATGAAACCATGAGCCGGCCGGTGTTCTCTTTCCGGCCCAATCCGGAGAATCCGGAGCACCGGAGGGCATGGGAAATCCTGAAACGTGTTCCGGAAGGGCAGAAGAACCGGTTTCTGGTGAGGGTGATCCTGCAGGAGGATCTGGCGCGGCATCTGGAAGAATGTGTCCGGCAGGCTGTCCGGGAAGAGCTGGGGGAACTGCGGTTCCAACAGAAATCCGCAGTTCCGGAGCCGGAAGTCCCGGGGGTAGAGATCCCGGAGCCAGAGATTCCAGGCCGGATGCTGGATTTTTTGTCCCGGATGGAAGGGGGAGGTACAGCTGGGGCCACGGCATCTGCCGCGGGGACTGTTCGGAATCGTTGTGTGTCAACAGGAAGGACAAAAGACAGGGAAAGGAGGGGGGTGCCGTTTTGAGGGAGGATGAAACAATACGCCATTGTCAGGTATGCTGCATTTTGGCTCCCCATCTTTGTTGGGTATTGTGAATGGATATCCATCTGGTTTTCCAGTATTGGCGAGGAATGACATCATTTTCATGCCCTTGACCATGCGGGCGTTGGAAGCGAAGGGAGGCCCGGCATTATTATGAGAAAAAGGGTTATAGCAGGCAATGCGGCCTACGCAGCCATGGCAGGAGCCCTGCCCCTGAAGAAAGGCGGCGAGTAAAGATGGGGAAGAAAAAAAGCCGGACTGTCTACGCGGAATTCCACAGGAAGCCCCTGGACGGATGGGAATTGGCAGATCCGGTCTATCCAGGGGAAACATGGAAGGTACAGATAGAAAAAGGAGTCGAGCTTTCCAAAGAAACATTTGAACAGTTTCAGGAAGAACTCTATGGGAATTACGAGTTCCTTTATGAAAACGGCGGATATATGTATTTTGATGACGAGGGGCAGTGTGCCCACAGCCTCCTGGTCACCACACCGGAACGCAGGGAAGGGATCCTGGTACAGTCAGAGGGTTTCCCATATGTCCGGTATGGCGCGTATATTCCGGACTGCGGAGTGTTTGACCTTTCCGCAATCCCATGGGAAAGCCATGTGCCGAGGCAGACAGAACCGGAACAGAAGACAAACAATAGAAAGCCGAAACAACAGAAACAGGAAAGGGGAGAACGATGAGGAAACGGAACCATGTGATACCCGTCCGGCTCAACGCCAAGGAGCTGCGGTATCTGGAGGAACAGGTAAAAAAGAGCGGGCTTTCCCGGGAGGAATATCTCCGCACCCTGATCATGGGGGCGGAAGTCCATGCCAAGCCCTGTGAGCATCACGGGGACCTGCTGCGGAAGATCGCAGGCTTATGCAACAACGTCAACCAGCTGGCCCATGTGGCCAACGCATCCGGCACGGCCAGCCCGGAGAACCTCCGGGAAATGCTGCGGATCTCCCGGGAGACCTGGCAGCTGGTAAAAGAGGAATGGTGACCGGGCTTGGCCTATACCAGTATCCTCCCGGTCCACCGCCTGGACCGTTCCATTGAGTATATCAAGGATGAAAAGAAAACCAGGAAGAGATCCGAAGCCGCCGGTTCCTTAGAGGAGGCGGTGGACTATGCCATGAACCGGGAGAAAACAGAACTGGCGGTCTATGAGGATTCCATCGGATGTACCTGTGATTCTGCTTTTGCAGACATGGTGGCAACCAAGAAACGGTTCCACAAGCTGGGCGGCGTCCAGGGCTACCACCTGATCCAGAGTTTTGCGGAAGGAGAGGTGACACCGGAACTGGCACACCTGATCGGTCAGGAACTGGCGGAAGAACTGTTAAAAGGCCGGTTTGAAGCTGTGATCACGACCCATCTCAATACTTCTCATTATCATAATCATGTGGTCTTTAATTCAGTCAGTATGATAGACGGCAGGAAATACCACAGCAACGCGAAAAGCTACTATGAAGAAGTACGAAAAATATCAGACGGATTATGCCTGAAATATGGCCTGTCCGTGATTCCGGAAAATGACAGCAAGGGAAAATCCTATGCCCAGTGGCAGGCAGAAAAGGACGGCAGGCCAACCTGGCGGACAGCGATCCGCATGGATATCCGGGAGGCTGTACAGGAGAGCTTCACATGGAGGCAGTTTTTAACGGAGATGGAACACAAGGGATATGTGTGGAAGCTGAACCAGAAGTATCCCGCTTTGAAAGCTCCTGGCATGGAGCGGTTTGTACGCCTAAAAAGTCTGGGGACGAATTATACGGAGGATAAGATCCGGGAATGGATCTTAAAGCCAAAAGAGACCAAACACACCTGGTCAATCCGGCCGGGATCAGGAGAATGGAGCCAGAAGCAGGGCAGCAAAAGTGCCGCGCCAAAGAGGAAGCTCACCGGCCTGCAGGCGCTGTACTATTCCTATCTTTATCAGATGGGCGTCCTGAAAAAGCGCCCGCCAAGAATCTCCTTTCTGGTGCGGGAAGATATCCGGCGGTTAGACAAACGGGTAGAACAGATGGGATTTCTGCAGAAGCATGGGATCACCACCCGGGAACAGCTCTCCGGGTTCCGTAGCCCCAGGGAAGAGCAGGTGGTATCGCTTTTAAAAGAGCGCCGGAGACTTTACCGGATACAACCGGATTCACCAAGGATTGGCGAGATCACGGATCAGCTGAAAAAACTCAGAAGGGAGATCAAAATGTCTATACAGATTGAAGCGCATTCCAGGGAGATGGAGGAACGGATGCGCCAGGCAGAGCAGCAGGATACACAGAAAAAGAATCAGATATCAGGGAGGAAAACGGGGGTCAGAAATGAACGGGAAGGAAACGGAACAAAATAATATAGGATCCATAGATACAGCGCTATCAGATATAGCACGATCAGATACAGCACCATCAGATATAACACAATCAGATACAGCACCAATAGATACAGCGCCATCAGAAGCAGGAACTGACCTGGCCCATGCAGGCTACACAGGAATTCCGGTCACCTATTATCCGATCAACGAAACTGCCGCCCGCAGGGCGAAAGAAATGAACAGCTTTTTTGACTACCAGCCCGGAAGCGCGACAAAAGAATACCGGCACTGTGTGGATGAGGCTGTAAAGATTGCGGAGCAACAGAAGGAACGGGCGGATCCCATTTACCATGAAAAGATCGACCGGCTGGTGGATGCCTATGCATGGAAGCTGGCCGACAACATGAACAAAGGATATGAGATCACAGCCCGTGTGCCGTCCGTGATGATCGCAGGCGCGTCCAACTTCCCTGTACGGAAAAAAGAAAAGCAGAATGCGGCAAGCGATAAAAACATGGAGGAATGGCGGCAGATCCAGGGGCTTCTGGATCAGATCCGCAGTACCGGGATGGGCGGTATCCGATCCGACCATCCCCATGCGGTGGAGCTGTTGGAGCAGAAGCTGGAACGGCTAGAGAGCACCCAGAAGCTGATGAAGGATGTGAATGCATTTTATAGGAAAAATAAGACTCTGGACGGATGCCCCCTGTTGGACGGGGAACGGATTCACAGGCTCAAGGCTTCCATGGAGCAGTCCTGGCATCCGGAACCGAAGCCTTTCCCCTCCTATCAGCTCACCAATAATAATGCGGAGATCCGGCGTCTGAAACACCGCATCGAGGAATTGAAGCAGAATGCGGAGATAGGATTCTGCGGATGGGAGTTTGACGGAGGGGAGGCGGTGGCGAACCAGGATGCGGGACGGCTGCAGCTCTTATTTGAAGAGAAGCCCAGTGCAGAACACCGCGCCCAGCTGAAAGCAAACGGATTCCGGTGGGCCCCAAAGGAAGGGGCCTGGCAGAGGCTGTTGAACCGGCAGGCGGTCTACGCTGCGGAACGGATGGAATTCCTCCGTCCGCTTTCCGGACAGACGCCCAGCGAACTGCAGCCCAAAGCAGAGAAAAAGCCGGAAAGATCCATGCAGCGTTGAAGAAGCACAGATCATGGGCAGGAGTTGATGAAAAAAATGCTTTGTGAGCAGAACAGCGGAGATGAGAACATATTTCCAGTCAGTTCAGTAAATGACAGTAAAGAGAAAGGAGGGAGCGCAATATGAACCTTGGAGGTGAGGCGGCAGACCAGGTCGTCCGTTATTCTTTGGAGGGGATCGACCATGGGTTAAGGCTGTCCGGTACGATGGCAAAAAACCTGGCGGTTTTTCTGGCGGCGGTCATGAAAAACAACCAGAAGAGCTACGGCAGGATCTCCATGGCACGTATGCTGAGGGAGAACCGGCCGTTGAAATTTTTCACGATCCCTTCAAACCGGATCCATGAATTCGCAAAGGAAGCCAAAAAGAGGGGGCTCCCTTATGTGGTGATCCGTGACCGGAAGAATCCGAAACTGTGCGAGCTGATGGTCTTTGCCGATGACGCGGCAAAGGTGAACCGGGTGATGGACCAAATGGAATTGGATTTCCTGAAGTCGAAAAACGGGGAAGCCGTGCAGGAGAATGCGAGAGAAGCAGAACGGAAGGATCCATTCGGGAATTCCCAGGAAACAGAAAGAACCGCACAGCCGGATTCTACAATAAAAACCAAAACCGTAGAGATGCCGGAGGGCGAGATCCAATTCGAACTCAGTGATTTTGAGGATGATTTCAATGTCGGAGAACTGCCGGGCATGGGCAGATCTGAAATGAGCGGATATGGAATGGACGAAACTGAAATGGAAAATTTTACCCAGGCGCAGGAGGGAAGGAATCTGTCCGAACCTTCCTTGCGCAGCAGCGGTATTTCTTCCGGGACGGGGAATCCTTAAAAGGTTTCTTAAATTTCATGGCCCGGTGCAAGCCGCAGAAGGCAGCCAACCTCCTGCTCCTGTACAGCCAGAACCCAGAGATCCGTCAGGTCAAGACCTTCGATGGATGGAAGAAGGAGCATAAGACCCTGCGGGCAGGGGCACACGGCTATACCTTTATTGCGGACCAGAAATATGAAAAGGACGGGGAGACCCGTCAGGGGTATGTGATCTGCAAAGCCTATGACATCAGCCAGATCCGCACGAAGCAGCCGGAACCGCCGGAGCCAAAGCCAATCCAGACGCTGATGGGCGCCCTGTTAAAAGATACGGAAACGAAGATTTGTATTGCAGACAACCTGCCGGACCAGGTGCAGGCCCAGTATATCCCCAGGGAGCGGATCATCTACGTGCGCAACGGCATGAGCGAGGAAGTGACCTTCCATGCCATCAACCGGGAGCTGGCCTGCGCTGCCATGGATGCCCATGACGGCACATACAGCCGCGTGCAGGCCGCCCCCCAGGCGTTCTGCGCGGCCTATGTGATGGCAGAAAAGTATGGGGTGGACCATTCCGGATTCCAGTTCGACAAGATCTGTCAGATGCAGGAGTATGGGAATAGGGAACCCCAGGAGCTCCGGGCATTCATCGGCAATGTAAAAAATGCGGTCTACACGATCTCCCGGCATATCAACCGCAACTTAGGCCAGCCGGAGCAGGAATTCATGCCGGATGAATTTTCTGTATCCGAAGGAATGAAGGGAGAGGTACAGCCGCCGGAGATACCAAAAGTGGAGGAACCGGAAGAAAAGAACCAGAAGCAGAAAGGCAGGAAATCCAAGAAGCAGGCGGAACGATAGAAAATGTGTCGTTACTGTTTACTCCCCAGCCAATCACTACGCTGATTGGCTGGGAGGATGCATGCTGCGCCTTGAATAGAATTCAGTCCCTCGCCGAAGGCGACTTAAAATGGGCTGAATTCGTTACAGTTCGTTGGCTGGCCAATGAACTGTAACAATGTGTCCGAAAGTTCACATTCTAATCCATCATTTGTATTGACATTTTACGCGATCTGCCATAGACTTATTTATGCGGATGGTGTTCCGATACAGAGAAGCCATTTATTTTTAAACATCCTACCTGAGAGGATATCTCCGATCGGGCTACATTCTATTGTCTGGTTTTATCTTTCCTGCTATCCGGGGGATTTTCAAAACTGCCATAGAGAAAAAACAAACAAAATATTTTTAGTAAAACCGCATTGTCTGCAAAGGTGATTTTTGATATAGTTATAGTAAAGACGGTTTCCCTGTATGGTTTTACGGAAAGGATAAAGGATATGGGTACAGAAAACTTGAAACAGGCTCCGGAAACTGTGGAGCCCGAAGCACAGACCCTTGCCATCCAGCATGAGGACGTGGCCTTAAAGACGGCCTTCCGGTATTTTTCGGATGTGCTGCTCCCGTATTTCGGGATCAAGGGGAAAGCCGTGGGGATTGCGGCGACGGAATTGGTGCATCTGGACGTAAAGGTCTTCCACGAAGACTTTAACTTTGACATGGAGGACGGCTCATGTGCGCATTTTGAGTTTCAGAGCACAAACGAAGGGTTGGAGGGCTTAAAGAGGTTCCGGGCCTACGAGGCGCTGTATAGCTACCAGCATAAGGTTCCGGTCACCACTTATGTGCTGTTTTCCGGGAAGATCCAAAAGCCGATGGCGGAATTTACAGAGGGCATAAATACATACCGCATCGTCCCGATTACAATGCAGAGCCGCAATGCGGACCAGGTGATCAGGGAGCTTCAGGAGAAACAGGAATGCGGCGGGGAACTTACGAAGGAGGATCTGGTTCCGCTGACGCTCTGCCTGCTGATGGGCGGGGAGATGCCCCTGAAAGACAGGGTGGAGGAAGCGTACCGGATCACACGGGGTGCAGGCTCTGTCGGACAGGATGAGCAGGATAAGATTGAGGCAGTATTGTATATCATGGCGGATAAATTTTTAGAGTCCGCTGAGAAGAAAGAATTGATGGAGGCGGTTGGAATGACAGAATTGGGACAGTTACTGGTGAATAGAGGGATTGAACAGGGAATCGAACAGGGAATCGTGCAGGGAATCGAACAGGGAAGTGAGCAGGAAAAAATAAAAATTGCTAAAAACCTGATTGGGACTCTGGATGAGAGGATCATTGCGGAAAAGACAGATCTTCCGTTGAAAACGGTACTGGAATTAAAGAAGAAAGCAGCCGTTCCTATGGCGTAACCTTTTCAACTTTATTACGCTGTTTGTTATGAGATGGAATAGAAGAACAAAAATAGAATCATTGATCGAAAGCCACAGACTTCTAAAAAAGAGGCCTGTGGCTTTTATTATTATGAAGTATCCGGCAAAACGCGCCAGTGACGTTTTTTGCTGGATTGTCTCACAGGATGCAGGAAAAGCTGCAAATAGCGGGTTTCCTGTGTCATTCAATAAGTGAAGAGATGAAAGAGAGGTAGATTGATTGACAAATAGAAAAACAAAAAGATGAATATCCGGCCTTCTGGCTGCCGTAACAATCCTGTCAGCTTTGATCCAGCCAGCTTCGGCTTTGGCAGAAGATCCGGAGCCAGCAGCCTATGAAGCAGAGTATCCGGCATTGGAAACTGTCCGTGCGAAACTCTCAGAAAATGAGATCGTGACAGCAGAAGATTATCAAGTCGAAGCCGGGAGCAGCTTTGATATAGAGCATGATTTTTCCGGCATGGAGATTCCAGAAGAGAAGGTAAGGGTGAAATTCCACGAAGCAAAGAACCAGTCCGGGCAGGACTTTGATACGAACCAGCCAGATTCATACAAAGCAGTATATTTTGTGGAACCTGTGAGCGGAAATCCGTCCTACCATGTCAGCCGGGAACTCATGGTTGTGGAAAAATCAAAGGAAGCACAGCATGACATGGATTCCATAAGCGGAGAAGGAGAACGACCCGTAGAATCTTCCGGGGAAGCCAGGAATCCAGACACAGGGGATTCAGAGCCAGGGAAGCCGAGCTTAAGAGATTCAGAGCAGGGGAATCCAGAATTAGAGAATCCAGACTTTGAAGGATCAGAATCTGCCCCATCAGACTCCATGACAGAAGCACAGATGGAGGCTGTCATAGAGGATATGGAGCAGTCTGAGGATGCCCATGAGCACGCAGAGCAGATCGCGGAGGACGGCGGCCTGCTGCTGTTTTCCATGGATACCAGGACCACAGCCAGAAGGGCCAGGGCCGCCTCAGGAAGCGCTTCCCTGGTGACAGGCGCGCAGGTCTTCTATCCCACCAATCTGGGAAACTACTCCACCAACATGTTCACCGTGAATGGAAGGATCGCATACTGCCTGGAATCCGCAAAGGGCACACCGGCTACGGGGAGCTACGCGTCCCAGGTCCTGGAGAGCAATCCCAACCTGCAGAAAACCCTGTACTATGGATATGGCGGCGCCGGGGATCTGACCGACCAGTTCATGCCTCAGTTCGGGGGCGAACTGAAATACGTATTCACCCACATCGCGGCCAGTTACTTCTACTGCGGTATTGACGGGTTTGAAGGCTGTACCATGGAAGACCTGCAGGAATGCGGGGTGTTGGGATGGATCAATTACCTGGCGGACCAGCCAGCGCCCCCGGATCCTTATCTCAGCCTGTCCGAAACTACATTGAAAGCAGCCAGCAACGGCTCGGAGCAGCGGACAGAAAGCATCTGGCTGGAAGGGGATTCCAGAAACAGTATTACCTTAAGAATCCCGGAAAACGTGACGTTCCATAACGAGGATAGCAGAGAAACTCAGACCGGCGGAAGCGTCCGGATCTCCGGCGGGACCAGTTTCTATTTCACCGCCCCCATGAGTGTCAGCGGTACCTGGGATACCGGGGAAATGCGGGGGAGCCTGCGGACGATCTGGAAAGCCCTGGTGGTATCCACCGGGGACGCCAACCAGGATATCGGAAGCTATTATGAGGAAGAGAGCGGGAATTCGGTCCGCTTTTCCGTACAATGGATGGATCTTGCCAGGGTGAAGGTGGTCAAGGTGGACTCGGCTTCCAACGCAAAGCTAGCAGGAGCGGTGTTCGGGATTTATCAGGAGGAAGCCTGCCGGAACCTGATCGCGACCATGCCTGCCACCAACCGGAATGGGGAATCCGAAGTGGAGATCGCAAAGACCCAGGATACGGTCTATCTGAAAGAGATCACCGCGCCTTCCGGATATCGGTACAATGCCACCGCCTACCGGGTGGCACTCAAGACAAACCAGACCGTTTCCACTACGGTCCCGGATATCGAACAGCTGGGAAACCTGACCATTTATAAAGAGGGGGAAGTCCTGACCGGAGCCGTTCCCCATGAAAACGGGCCTACGTTCCAGTATGGGAACCGGAAGCAAAAAGGGGCTGTATTTAACGTCTATGCGGCGAGGGATATCGTGACACCTTCCGGAACGGTAGTATTCAAATCCGGACAGCTGGTGGCAGAGAACCTGGAGACCGGGGTGGATGGTTCCGTCACGGTAAAGAACCTGCACCTGGGAACCTACCGGGTAACGGAGGTTCAGGCCCCGAAAGGATTTTACAATGCAAAGGAAACGAAGGAGGTCGTGATCGCATATGCCGGGCAGACGGCAGAAACGGCCTTTTCCACTGCCACCTTCCAGAATGACCGCCAGAAAGCGGAGGTGAGCATCGTAAAGAAGGATCAGGATACGATGAACGGTCTGGCCGGAGGTGTGTTTGGATTATACGCATCGGAAAGCATCAAGAATGCAGACGGAAATCCGGTTGCAGAAAAAGATGCATTGATTGAGAAAGCCACCACTGGCACGGATGGAAATGCCGTATTCACTGCGGACCTTCCATCGGATTTGGTTACTATGTGAAGGAGATCCAGGCCCCGTCAAACTATTTAAAAAATGAGGAGGATACATACGCTTTCCGGTTTGAAGCAGCAAACGGCAGTGAGGCGAAGGTGTCCTTTGCCCATACATTTACCAATGAACGGGCCAGTGCAACGGTCCGGCTCGTGAAAGTGGACAAAGAAACAGGCGAAAGTATCCCCCAGGGGGACGCTTCGCTGGAGCATGCGGTCTATGGGCTGTATGCAAGGAATGACATCCTCCACCCGGATGCAAAGACCGGTGTGCTTTACCAGGCCGGGGAACAGGTGGCCACACTGACCACGGATGAAGAGGGAAAAGCGGAGATAGACGGCCTGTATCTGGGAGAATATTTCGTAAAGGAGATCACCCCGCCAGCCGGTTACCTGACCGATGAAACCGAGTATGATCTGGTCTGCAGCTACGAAGGGGAGCTTTCCGCTGTCATTGAGAGGGACTGTACCTCCCCAGACCAGGTGATCAAACAGCCCTTCCAGATCGTGAAAGCAGCAAACAGCGGGGAAACGGACGCGGGCCTGCTTGCAGGGGCAGGATTTACGGCTTATCTGGTTTCTTCCCTGCATACAAAGGAAGACGGGGGATACGATTTTGATTCGGCGGCCCCGGTGGTGCTTGGGGCCAACGGGGAGACGGAGATCTTTACCGATGAAAACGGCTATGCCTGCAGCATTCCGCTGCCCTTTGGCACGTACCTCGTGCGGGAGACCACGGTGCCCCAGAACTATAAGCCGGTCAAGGGCTTTTTGGTCCACATCACAGAGAACCATCCCGATACGCCCCAGGCCTGGCGGGTGCTTTTGGATGAGGAATTCGAGGCAAAGCTGCGGATCGTAAAAAAGGATGACGAGACGAAGAAACCCGTCTTAGTGAAAAATGCGGAGTTCAAGATCTATGACCTGGACCGGGAGGCTTATGTGGAGCAGGTGACTACCTATCCCACTGTGATGACCCATCAGTCCTTTTTTACGGATGAGCACGGATCCCTGGTGCTGCCCCAGAGTTTAAAGATCGGGAACTACCGGATCGAAGAGGTGACAGCCCCCCAGGGCTATCTGCGGAATGATCAGACCTATGAGGTGTCCGTAGACTGCGATACACCTTATCAGATGGATCCGGCATCGGGGGATGTGATCATCGAAGTCGTCTGTGAGGACCATCCGGCCAAAGGAAAGCTGAATCTCGTGAAAAAAGGCGAGGCCTTAAAAGGCTATGACCAGGATTTTATCTATGAAAGAGAGAACCTGGCAGGCGCGGAATTTGAAGTTTCTGCCGCGGAGGATCTCTATACGGCGGACGGCCAGAAGGACGCGCAAGGGAACCGGATCCGGGAGTATGCGGCCGGGGAACTGGTCACAACCCTGACCACAGACGGGGAAGGGAAGGCCTCCCTGTCAGGCCTGCCCCTTGGAACCTACCGGATCGTGGAGACAAAAACGCCGGAGGGATTTGTGTTAAATGAAACGGCACAGACCATCACCCTGGCTTATGAGGATCAGGATACGCCGGTGGTGGAGCAGACCGCAGAGTTTGAAAATGAGCTGCAGAAAGCGGAAATCTCCGTTGTAAAGAAAGATGCCCGCAGCGGAGGCGTGATCCAGGGAGCTGTATTTGGCCTGTATACAAAAGCTGACATTATAAGAAGTGGAGAAACCATCGTAAAGGCAGATACCCTGCTGGGGGAAGCAGCCACAGGAGAGGATGGAAAAGCCGTCTTTGATCTGAAACTGCCATTTGGAGAGTATTATATCCGGGAGCAGAAAGCACCGGCGGGCTATGTTTCTTCCGACAAGACCGTGGATTTCACGGTATCCTATCAGGGGCAGGATGTGAAAACGATAGAAATGTCCTGTGAATTTGAAAATGAGCCGACCACGGTCTCCATTAAAAAGACGGACCTGACAACCGGGAAGGAGCTGGAAGGGGCCACTCTGACCGTCCTGGACAAGGAGGGAAATGCGGTAGATACCTGGACCTCGGTGAAGGGGCAGGAGCATCTCGTAGAGCGACTCACCGCAGGGGAGACCTATACACTGCGTGAGGAAATGGCCCCCTATGGCTATCTGAGGGCAGAAGAGATAGAGTTTACAGTGGCGGATACGGCGGAGGTCCAGAAGGTGGAAATGAAGGATGATGTACCCACCGGAACGATCCTGATCGATAAGCAGGGGGAACTTTTGGAAAAAGTTTCTCTGTTGGATTCCATCGGAGGGTGGATCACGCATCTCTTTGAATATGTGACCGGCTCCTTAAAGGAGGTGACGTTTGAAGTGTACGCTTTAGAAGATATCAAGGCTGCAGATGGAGTGAGCGAGGAGTATTATAAAAAAGATGAACTGGTAGATACCATCACCACAGATGACACCGGGATCGCAAGATTGGAAAACCTGCCCCTCGGGAAATATTATATCAGGGAAAAAGAAACCGCCCAGGGTTATCTCTTAGATGGGGAAATCCGGGAAGTGGACCTGACCTACCGGGACCAGGATACCCCGGTGGTGACATTTTCCACGGACTGGCAGAACCAGCGCCAGAAGGTGGAGATCCAGGTGTTGAAAACAGAAAAGGATTCCGACCGTGCGGTGCCGGGGACGGTATTTTCCCTGTGCGCAGGGGAGGACATCACCAATGCCGGGGGAGACGTGCTCCTGGAAGCGGATACCGTCATCGAGGAAAAGGCTGCGGATGCCGAAGGGAAGCTGACATTTACGGCAGACCTGCCGGTGGGCTTTTCTTATTACGTGAAAGAGACCGCTGCGGCTCCCGGGTTCACCACCATGGGGGAAATGCAGGAGTTTAACATCCCGTCCGGAAATATGGGAAGGACAGCCGTACCGTCTGTGCTCTGCTTTGAAAATGAGACAACCGTAGTGGAGTTTTCCAAAGTATCCCTCACCGATGGATTAGAAGTAGAAGGCGCGAAGCTGCAGGTGACAGATCCCGACGGAACTGTGGTGGACGAATGGATTTCCGGGAAGGAACCCCATATCATCCGGGAACTGGAGGTGGGGAAGACCTACCAGATGACAGAGACCCTGCCTGCGAAAGGGTATGTGACCGCCAGCGCGATTGAATTTACCGTAGAAAATACGAACGAAGTCCAGAAGGTGGAGATGAAGGATGACGTGACCAAGGTCGAGATCTCAAAGACAGACATTGCCGGAAAGGAGCTGCCGGGAGCGAAGCTGACGATCTATGACAAGGACGGGAACGTGGTGGAAAGCTGGGTTTCTGAGGACCAGCCCCACTATATCGAAATGCTTCCCATCGGGGAATACACGCTCCATGAGGAAGCCGCGCCGGAAGGATATCTGACGGCAGAGGATATTTTGTTTGAAGTCCGGGATACCGGGGAGATCCAGAAGGTTTCCATGAAGGATGGCGTAACCAGGGTGGAGATCACAAAGACGGACATCGCCGGGAAGGAGCTGCCGGGAGCGAAGCTAACCATCTATGACAAGTACGGGAACGTGGTGGAAAGCTGGATTTCCGAGGACCAGCCGCACTATATCGAAATGCTGCCAGCTGGAGAGTATAGGCTCCATGAAGAGAGTGCGCCGGAGGGGTATCTGTTAGCGAAGGACATCCGGTTTGAAGTCCGGAACACCGGGGAGATCCAGAAGGTGACCATGAAGGATGAAAGGAAGCCGGAGATCCCGGACACCCCGAAGACCGGGGACCGGTCAGACTTTTTGTTCTGGCTGCTGCTCATGGGGCTGGCCTGCATCGGCGTGATCGCGCCGGTTGTTTCCTGTTTCCGGGATCTGAAAAAGGGAGGTAAGTGATCCGGTGGGATTGCGACAGACTTGACAGGTCAGGAAAAGAGGCTGGAAGAAACAGTTCTCCTGAAATGGCAGATCCTGCATGGTCGCAAGTGAAAAGATATAAGAGACAGGAAGTTAAAAGAGCAAAAAGGGAGAGCGTATTTTAAGCGTTCTCCCTGGAATTGTAATATACTTTTGTGGCGGATTGTAGTATAATGAAACCGACAAATTGGAATTGTGCGCCCAGACGAAGGGCGGGTAGTCTAGCAGGCGAGAAGCCTGTCTGCGAAGGTCTAACCAACCAGCAGTAGCGAGTCTTGGGTGGGCTGCAGTAATGTTGCCTACTAAGCGTAGACAGCGAGAAAATAGGGAAAGTGATTGAGCCCCGAAATTTTGACATTCGGAGGGCTGACGCTCTAATTTCGGCGGAAAGCAACACAGGCGGCATTGCTATGGTGAGATGCAGCCTGCTTCTGCGGGGTCAAAGAGCTTTTCATGTTTTACATTGCGACTATCCAGTCAACTGGGGAGAGCCTGATGTCCCTTGTTTTTCAAGTATGGCGGACAACGCTGAAACGGAGGATGCCAAACGGATGTCAGGCAGTCGGATAGCTTCATAGTACCGAAGAAGCCGGGTAATTCCGGTGGAGGGAAGGGGGCTACATAATAACGGTCTCTCTGAGGGCACATCAGCCGTACTCAGGGGCGGAGGTACTGATGGAAACGAAATTGGAGAGAATAGCAGACAAATCGGCTCATGAGCCGAAACCGGAATTCACATCTTTGTACCATCTGATAAATAAAGAACTGCTAATGCAATGCCACAGGGAACTGGGTGGTAGCAAGGCAGTGGGGATTGATGAAGTGACGAAGAAAGAATACGGGGAGAACCTGGAACAGAACATCGAGGGGCTTGTAGAAAGGCTGAAAAGGAAGTCATATAAGCCACAGCCATCGCTCCGGGTATACATTCCGAAAAGCAATGGGAAACAATATAAGCTTCTTAAGGAACGAATGGAAAAGTTCGGACTGGAACTGGAGGAAAGCAAGAGCAGGATGCTGGAAAGCGGAGGATATCTGGCAAAATCGAAGCAGAAACGCGGAGAATCAACAAGGCTGGAAACCTTCGACTTTCTGGGATTTACATTTTACTGTGGACAGACAAGGAAAGGAACCGCATGGATGATGCCGAAAACGAGCAGTAAGAAATTCCGGCAGAAACGGAAGGACATAAAAGTCTGGCTGTACGCTAATCGAGACCAGAAACTAAAGAAACTGATGGGAATGCTCAATCTGAAACTGACAGGGCACTACAGGTATTATGGTGTCAGCTTCAACGGAAGGATGATAAGCAACTTCAAACAGCAGGTAAGAGAAATGCTGTTCAAGGTTCTGAACCGAAGGAGCAACAGGGAGAGCTATACACGGGAAGGGTTCATAGAAATGCTGAAATATTATCCACTGGTAATGCCGAAGATATATGTCAGCTTATTCTGAAACTGTAAATGTTATTATGAAGAGCCGTGTGCGGGAAAGCCGCACGCACGGATCTGTGAGGGGCTGGCATCGTGAGGTGCCTGTCTACTCGACTGAGAGGAAAGCTGATGGATAGAAATTATGAAATAATAGAATTATCCAGGGAAAACTGGAAAGGTGTAGCCATACCATTAGTGACTAAAAGCGATAGTTTCTATGATTTGATAATTGAACCAATGGATTGTAGCGGATGCAAGATTTCATTGATTAGAAAGAGAGCGGAAAAGGAAATTGTTCATACTCCAGAGGAATATGATTTTCCTGATTCCTTGTATCAGGAGCATTGGGAGAAAGCGGAAGCGTATGGCGTAGTAAGCGATAGCGGGGATTTGCTGGCTTGTATAGAGGTATGCCCTGAAGAATGGTCGAACAGGCTTATGGTAACAGAATTATGGGTATCAGATGAACTTCGCAATAAGGGTATTGGAAAAAGGCTGATGGATAAAGCAAAAGAGATTGCCATAAACCAAAAAAGGCGTGCCATAATTTTGGAAACTCAATCATGTAACACAAACGCAATAGGCTTTTATCTTCACGAAGGATTTGAACTGATTGGATTTGACACATGCTGTTATACAAACAATGATATTAAAAGGCGGGAAGTAAGAATCAATTTGGGATACTTCTTTAACAGAGAAGAATAGAGATGGTAAATCGAACTTTGTCAAAAAAATGGAGGAAATTATATGGAACAGATATGGAAAGAAATGTTTCAGGCGGCAAAAGCAGTACAGAATGGGCGGCAAATATCTGATTATGTGGATGCGGGGGGAGTTGCTGCCGCAATACTATCATCATCAGGAAAAATATATGTGGGTGTCTGTGTAGATACCTGTTCTACATTGGGAATATGTGCTGAAAGAAATGCGATTTTTAATATGATAACAAATGGTGAACAGAAAATAGAAAAAGTGCTTGCAATCATGCCAAATGGGAAATCCGGTGCCCCATGTGGTGCTTGCCGGGAATTGATGGTTCAGCTTATGCCCAATAGTTATCAGGAAATTGAAGTGCTGATGGATTTTGAAACAGAGGAAATCGTTACTCTTGGTGAACTTACTCCTAAGTGGTGGATATAAACAACTTCCAGTTTGTGTGGAGTCAGACAAAGAGAAATATCGGAACCTATGGAGGTGAATAATCCAATGAAAAATATTCTCGTCATACAAGGCGGCGGCAGAGCAAAAGGCAATACTGCTCAGCTTATAGATAGTTTTGTGGCAGGCGCAAAAGAAGCAGGACACTCAGTGGAAGTGATTTCCCTCATTAAAAATGAAGTAAAAGGTTGCCTGGGGTGTAATGCATGCCGATATGGGAAAGCGTGTGTTCAAAAGGATGCATTTCATGACATGATTCCAAAGATAAAGAATGCGGATTGTATTGTGTTTGCTTCTCCGCTTTATTTTTGGACAGTATCCGCAAGGATAAAAGCATTTATTGAAAGGTTCTATTGCATAGCAGAAGAAGACTCAAATCCACCATTGGGCAGATATGAAACATATCCTATAAAAGATTGTGCATTGCTTATGACTTCTGCAGATCATTTCTTTTGGACTTTTGAGCAGGCGGTGTCTTACTATCAGTTTGCGCTGGTTAACTATATAGGATTCAAAGATAAAGGAATGCTGTTGGCAGGTGGATGTGGGGACACAAATGGAAAACCGCAAATAGATAAAACAGATTATTTAGAAAAAGCATATATGTTTGGAAAACATTTATATTCTTAGGAAATCCAGTTTATCCATAAAAACGTGTGGCATGAAACATTACAAAAAACAGAGTTCATTTCGTAATTCATTGCGGATGAAACTCTGTTTTTTATTTATTCTGCCGGGTGCGTCATTTTGGGAAACCAATGAAAAGTTAGATGGAGGAATTGTAAAATTTATAATTTTTCCTGTTGGAAAGGAGAGTGTATGCAGACGATCAGTAAAGAAAAATTAGAAATGTTAAGGAAGAGGTATCCGGCAGGGACGAAAGTCTGCCTGGACACAATGGAAGGGGAGCACCAGATGGAATCCGGTCTGAAAGGCACAGTGACTTATGTGGATGATATCGGCCAGCTCTTGGTGCGGTGGGAGAATGGGAGCAGCCTGTCCCTGATTCCGGGTGTGGATCGGTTTCACAAAATCAGCGGTCCGGAGAAGAAAACAGTTCAGGATCACAGCCGGGATCCGATCCGGAGGAAGGAGGAACCATCCCGGTGAAACAGGGCGGGAAGTCGGACTGGATCCTCTGGCTTCTCGCCCTCCCGCTGGTCTGGTGGGCGGCCCTCTTACTGGCAGATTGCGCAGGGTCGGGTAGAAATCTAATGGTGATCCTGGAACTGCTGACAGAAAAGCTGAACCATCCGTTCCAGATCCACTTTACGGAATATACGGTGAAATCGCTTTTACTGTGTACCCTGTTGTATGGAATGGGGATCGGCATCTTTTATTCGAACCAGAAAAATTACCGCCGTGGGGAGGAACACGGCTCCGCCAGATGGGGAAATGTGAACCAGCTCTGCAAGAAATACCGTGCCATGCCCTATGCACAAAATATCCTGCTGACCCAGAACTTCCGTATGGGCCTGGACTGCTACAAGCACCGGAGAAATCTGAATATCTTAGTGATCGGAGGAAGCGGCGCCGGGAAGTCTCGGACGTTTGCCATCCCCAATATCATGCAGTGTAACTGTTCTATGGTCATTACAGATCCTAAGGCGGAGTTGCTTCGAAAGACAGACGGCCTGCTGAAAAAGATGGGATATGAGGTGCGGGTCTTCGACCTGATCCATCCGGATACCTCATTCTGCTACAACCCGTTCCAGTACGTGCAGGATGACAAGGACGTCCTGCGGCTGATCAACAACCTGATCAAGAACACGACACCCAAAGGCTCCCAATCGTCCGACCTCTTCTGGGAGAAAAGCGAAACGGCTCTTTTGCAGGCATTGATGATGTACCTCTTACACGAAGCGCCGCCGGAGGACCAGAATTTCCCCATGATCATGGAAATGCTTGCGTCAGCCCAGGTGAAGGAAGAGGATGAGGATTACGAGTCCCCGCTGGATATCCTATTTGAACGGCTGGAGATGCGGGAGCCCGAAAGTATCGCCGTGAAGCAGTACCATATTTACAAACAGGCGGCAGGCAAGACCGCGAAAAGCATTTTGATTTCTGTAGGCGTCCGATTGGCAGCCTTCAACTTAAAGCAGATCGCAGACCTGACCTGTACGGATGAATTAGATTTGGCCAGCATCGGGGAAAAGAAAGTGGCACTGTTCTGCTGCATTCCGGATGCGGATACCAGCCTGAACTACCTGGTAGGCATGATCTACAGCCAGTTATTCCAGACCTTATATTATGTGGCAGACCGGTTACACGGAGGAAAACTTCCAATACCAGTGCACTGCATTATGGATGAATGGGCAAATGTGGCGCTGCCGGATGACTTTGAAAAGATTCTGGCAACCATGCGTTCACGCTCCATTTCATGCAGTATTATAGTACAGAACATGAGCCAGATCAAGGCGCTTTTTAAGGATTCCTGGGAAAGTCTCGCAGGGAATTGTGACGAGCTTTTGTATCTTGGCGGCAACGAGAAGGAATCCCATAAGTACATTTCTGAACTGCTCGGGAAGGCGACCATTGACACCAATACCTATGGGCAGACGAAGGGCAAATCCGGCAGTTATTCCACCAATTTCCAACAGAGCGGAAGGGAATTATTGATGCCCGATGAGGTCAGGCTGCTGGATAATGATTATGCGCTGTTATTCGTCCGTGGGGAGCACGCGGTTATGGACCGGAAGTATGACCTTTTAAAACATCCGAATATCCGGGATACGGAGGATGGGGGCGCGCTGCCCTATGATTATGCGGAAGCACCGCTGGCGCATGACGTACCGGTATTAGGATGAATTGATCCTAAATTCTGCTTTTGCGGATCTTGAAGAGTTTTACGATACGATTGTACTGCCGCCGCCTCCAAGAAAACCGAAAGGAAAAGCAACCGTGGAAAACCACGTGAAATTTCTGGAGATACATTTAGTCGAAAAGCTGAAGGAAAGTGTATTTACCGACTTGTCGATGCTCAATGGCCGGATTATGGAGCTTGTTTCAGGGATCAATCAGAGAAATTTTAAAAAGAAATCCGACATTCGGTTTACTCGGAAAGATGCATATACCAAATACGACAAACCGCATATGAAGCCCCTGCCCGGTGCAAATTATACTTTATGTGACTACAAATATTTCCTGCATGTGCCAAATAATTACCATCTTGAGTATGATGGGCATTACTACTCCGTACAGATATCTGAAAGAACCGGCTGTTCTCAAAGCCACCATAAGCGAAGTCAGGATATGCGATAAAAACAATAAACTGATCTGCAGGCATGCCCGGTCTTATAAAACCTTTCCGCTATATATTACCGAAGAGAACCATATGCCGGCGAATCATCAGTATTACAAGGAGCTAAATTCCAAGGATGGTGCTTACTACAGACGCTGGGCATCTGTATATGGAGAATATATGGAGATTTTGGTTGACCGTATCCTGCGTTCAGCAAAACACGAGGAGCAAGCCTACAACAGCTGTAATGGGATCCTGCACAGCTGCAAAAATATTTCCCATACGATCGTTGAAGAGGCAGCTGAACGCTGTGTAAAAGCAAATGCATGCAAATATACCTATTTCAAGAAAGTACTCAATACAGTACGTAATGAAAAATATGGGAAATGCCAAACCGGACAGATGCCTGTACATGAAAACATCAGAGGGAGGGATTTTTACAAATGATGCCTCCAAAAGATGCGTTTACAAAAGAAGAGCTGCAAGTCACTTCAAGGCTCCGTCAGATGAAGCTTTCCGGTATGGCAGATGCATTAGAAAACCAACTCAGGGATCCTAATGCGGATCTCGCCTCATTTATGGACAGAATCATTGAGATCGTCAATACCGAATGGCAGAACCGTTACGACAAGAAATTTTCACGGTTCCTAAAGCAGGCCAAACTACGTTATCCAGCCGCAGATCTGGATGAATCCATCTATGATCCAGGACGTATGCTGGATACGGCATCCATCGAGAGGCTGAATACCTGCCATTGGGTGGAAGAAGGCCGAAACCTGTTGATTACCGGTCTGACCAGCAGTGGGAAAACATATCTGAGTAATGCTTTGTGTATTTCGGCAATCCGTCAGTTTAAAACTGTGCGGTACATCAGGGCCAGTATCCTTATGGGTGAGCTAGAACAATCGCGGATTAAAGGATGCTATCTGGAATACATCCAGAAGCTGGCAAAGATAGATTTGCTGGCAGTGGATGACTTCGGACTTATGCCGCTTGATCTGGATAAATGCCGGGATTTTTTCGAAGTAATAGATGCAAGGGATGGACGTAAATCTACAATCCTTATTTCACAGTTTCCGATCAAGTCCTGGTTTGATATGTTTTCAGACGGAACCTATGCAGATGCCTGCCTTGCCCGTATCACTGACAAAAAGCATTCTTACCGTCTTGAAATGAATGGACGGAGTATGCGTGAGCCAGTGTGATAAAGTCGATAAATAGAGAGCGGCGCTGATGCGCCGTTGGGAACGGAACGGCTGCGCCGTTCACATGGAACTGCCGTTCCGATTTAGCGTAATCTACAGGCTGATCCTGCTAGCTGCGGAGCTCCTGTTCGCAATCTGTTATTGTATACTGAGCTTTATCATGCTGTCTATTTCCTGGCAGTTATATTATGTGGTCAGGACTGTAGGCATGGTACGTTATCTGTTCCCTGTATTGGCAGTGATTGGCATTCTGAATGTGGTGAATGGAAAAGCAAAGAAGCTGCCAGTGATTGGTGAGATTCTATAAAAAGAGATCATACAGGTCAAGAGCTTCTTGATAGACTGAATGAGAGTTCAAAATTGTAGTGACTAAAAATATAGGTCTTTACTATACCCAATAAAATGGGCATAATGAAGAAATAATAATCATTTGCGATAAGAATTATTCATCCGTGGTATCTTTATCAAAAGTAATGTTTTATTTCCATAACATCACCTAATGTAATTTTACATTTCATGCAATATTATTTGAACGATTATTTATTTCATGATACTGACTGTTTAATTTCATGATGGATAATATTTCTTTTTCGAGTGGTTTTGGATAAAATTTTTTAGCTCGCCAACTCCAGTCTTTGACATTCATCAAAATTTATTCAATCCTCCCTATTGACTTTAATTTTATTTATGGTATACTTAATTATGTTAAATCCATTAAGAAAGGAGCCTTGAATTGGAGATTGACAAAATACCACAATGGATACTTGCGTTGGAGCCGGAGGACGCAACATTCCTAAAAAACTTTGTTTTGAAATCGGGCTCGCTAAAAGAGATTGCACGATTATACGAAGTTTCTTATCCTACTGTCCGGCTTAGATTAGATAAACTCATCCAAAAAATTGAATTGAGTGACCAAAAGGAGGAAGAGCCGTTTTCAAGCTTTATCAAAGGCTTAGCTGTTGATGCAAAACTTGATTTAGAAACAGCAAAAATTATTATTGAAAAATACAAAAAAGAAAAGGAGAAATAACTATGTTTGACTTGATTATTGGTTTTATTGTTGCAGGGGTGCTGATGGTTGCTGAATATCTTCTGTGTACCAAATTGAAAAGTCCTCTTTGGGGAGGAATTATACCCTTACTTATTCTTGGGGGAACAATCTTTGTCTTTGCTTCTGGTAAAGTACCAATGGAAACCAGATATTTATTCCCGTTTGTTGTAGTAAATACTTTGTTTTTAGGAAATTGGGGGACCGGCAGGGATAAATATAAAAAACTCCAGCAAACTGAACTGGAGAAGATGAAAGCAAAAGATATTTAGGCAAAGGAGTATTGTTTTGAGCGAACAATGGATATTATGTCCTGTTTGCGGCAATAAAACGAGATTGAAAATTCGGGAAGATACAGAATTAAAGAATTTTCCGCTGTTTTGTCCGAAGTGCAAACAGGAAGCACTTATCAATATACAAAAATTTAATATGTCTGTTATCAAAGAGCCAGACGCGCAGACGCAGAGCCGATAACGCAAGAGGTTTTATCCCCTTGTGATTATCGGCTTATTTTTATCTAATGTACGACAGTAGCCTGCCCAGCCCGACGGGGAAAGAAAAAAACCGTTGTTGGGCAGGTTGATTCTGTGCGCTCGTTCAATAACTCAGCGGCGGTTTTGAAATAATTTCAAGCCGCCGTTTTCTTTTTGAAAAATAAGAGTACGGAGGGTGTATTAAAGTTGCCCATTTTTAAGGACACGGCGGTATCCGGGAGGTATCGTTATGTCCTTATTTACTGTTCGGCCCCCTAACCTGTTAAAAAAAGCCCACCGCCTAAATGGGAGCAGTACGGCTATGAACATGAAATATACCAGTATATAAATGGATATATAACTCAAACTTCCCACATCAAAAATGGGATTCGCACATTGAAAAATCAATACTTTAGCCTATAAAATATTTTCAGGCCGCTATTTCTTTCCGTTCCAAAGCCT